>NZ_JAVAJF010000001.1:328955-657911 GCF_030718085.1 Marinobacter sp. MDS2 | reverse complement strand
GGAGACGGCGTCTGTTGTCGCAAGTGGTTATATAACCGATGATCTGAGTATTCGTTACGGTGTGGGAATTTTTGAGCCGATCACCACGGTAGCGTTGCGTTACGATCTGGGGCGGTATTTCTATCTGGAGGCGGCCAGTGGGCTGGCCGCCTCATTGGATATCTTCTATACCCGGGATTTTTGACGGCGATCGGCCCGCTCAATAACGCGGGGTGCCTCGTTATTCCATTGTGCGCTCTCGTTTTCAAGGCGTTGGAGTTTGCGTGCGCACGCGGCCTGAACAAAACGACCAAAAATACGTCGGTGACCGGCGTGGTAGAGCAGATATTCAGGGTGCCACTGCACGCCCATCAGCCATTGCTTGCCGGTGCTCTCGATTGCCTGAACAAACAAATCATTATCCACTGCAGTGACTCTGAGCCCCCGACCGAGGCGCTTGATCGCTTGGCTGTGAATTCGATTGGCGCCGATTCTCCAGCTGGGCATCAAGTCCGCTAACCGACTGCCTGCTACCAGGCTGACGGTTTGCAGTGGCAGCAACAACGGGCGGTGCCGGGTATTCACCCGAAGGGGGGTGACGTTCTGGCACAGCGACCCCCCGTGGAAAATGTTGATGAACTGTGCGCCGCGACAAATACCGAGTACAGGGATACCAATCGCCTCTGCCTGTTCGAGTAACCGATAGTCGGTGTCATCCCGTTGGGGATCGTATTTAGCCGTTACCTGGGGCTGTTGACCGTATCGGTCAGGGTGCACATGAGTACCGCCCGAGAGCACCAGCCCGTCCAGCAACGCAACGTTAATGCGAGATCCGGGGCGGATGTAGTGGGTGCGTGCGCCCGACAGGCGCAAACCGAGGCTGATTAGCCGCTGTGCCAGGCTTCTCCGGGCGGGGCCGCTGATACCAATCGTTAGCCCCGGAATATCGGTTTCGGTTTCCTTGTTAGACATAACCGTGTTCTTGGAGCCATTGCTGAGTGGTGTCAGCCCAGGAATGGGTCAGATTATGAAAACTCAATTCTTGAGCTTCCCGGTATTTTCTTCTGAGTGCCGCCAGATCCTGTGCGTTGTTGGCTAATTTCTCGAGCACCACCCAATCGTTCCATACACTGGAAAAATGCCAGTCTGGGTTGTCTATGTCGCAGTCAGGAAGCCGGTAATGCAGCGTCGGGCGGCTCTTTATGCGGGGGTCTTGCACATATTCGGCCAGATAGTCCGCATCGAGGTGAGCGAACAAAGGCAGTAAATCCAGAGCACGGTTACGGGTCGGATTGCTGTCGAGATAGTCCTTCATCAAACCTTTGAGGTCTGGTGCATAGCTATCCTGCATCAGTATTTCAGCGTATTTGGCGCTCCAGGGTTCGATGTAGGTGGTGAACTTACGGCTGATATCGATCTGATGCCGTGATTTCAGCCAATCGTACAGTGCTGCAAATGCCTGTAGATAACGCACAATTGTGCCGGGCTCCAAGTCTGGCAGCTCCGGGTTTAGTTGCAGGCCGAAGGCGAAATAGATCGCTTCCCGGCTACCCAGTGCGCCTAGGTCACGGAGCTCGTCCACAAGCGTTTCCATGATATGGAGTTTGGACAGCGGCAAAGGTGGGCCAACGATTTCCAGAGGCACAATTTTTTCAGCGGCGAAATCGATCGCATCCATCGCGTGAGAAGCCAACTCCCTTATGGAGGTGGGCAGGCCCTCATCGGCAAGGTTGAGGTCTTTGATCGGATCCGAATCCAGCTCGATCGTATAGTCACCATCTTCAGTTTTGATGCTTGTGACGTAACGGGACTGGAGTTCCGGCTTACCCCCTAACAGCCGACTGGCATGATCTATAAGTGCATCGTAACTAAGCCCGGACAGTTCGATTTCCACACCAACCTTGCGTTCGTTTCCATCCGTTGTTTGGGTGCTGACGGGCATATTGCTGAGTTTAGAAGAGCTCATAGTATGTCGTGGTTCCTTTAAAGACTTTGAGCGTAACCATAACACAGGGGTATGTCGTTTCACGTTACTGGCCATAAATGATCGGTTTCAGACTTTACACTGGATAAAACACTGTATATAGTCAAATCACTGTATAAAAAACCAGTCATCATTATCTGGAGTGTCCCAACATGAAACTAACCGCCAGGCAGTCCCAAGTACTGGATATTATCCGGCGCTATCTTGATGAGACTGGCTATCCGCCAACTCGTGCAGAGATTGCTGCGGAACTGGGCTTTCGTTCGGCAAATGCGGCTGAAGAGCACTTGCGGGCTCTGGCGCGTAAGGGCGCGATTGAAATGGTGCCCGGGGCCAGTCGCGGTATACGGCTGCCAGAAGCCGAGCCGGATTTGGGGTTGCCGGTGATTGGTCAGGTTGCTGCGGGTAGCCCGATTCTTGCCCAAGAACATGTCGAAGATCATTGTGCGCTTCAGCCTAGTTTCTTCTCACCTAAGGCGGATTATCTGCTACGTGTGCGGGGCATGAGCATGAAGGACATCGGCATTCTGGATGGCGACTTGCTGGCCGTCCACCGGACTCAAGATGTCCAGAATGGCCAGATCGTTATCGCTCGTGTGGGTGATGAAGTCACCGTTAAGCGGTTCCGTAAGGAAGGCAATAAGGTTTGGTTGATTGCCGAAAACGAAGAGTTTAGCCCCATCGAAGTAGATCTGGCAGAGCAAGAGCTCTTTATAGAAGGTCTGGGTGTTGGTGTCATCCGGCGCTCAGAGCTGCACTGATAGCTGAAAAATCGACATGTGAACAACGCAGGTAGGTGAGTGATGGAACAGTTGAGCTTCAATAATACTATGGCGTTTCAACCCGCGGCTGTGGTCTCTGCACAGGCCGCTTCATCCCATTACCACAGACCTGAGTCTCGTCGTTCCAAATCGGGATCCGGGCAGGCGGGTTTTGGTGGTAATGTTACCGAGATCATTCTGCCGGAAGGTCAGGTTGAGAATTTCCAGCTACTGCTGCCCATGTTGACTCAGTTGAACCAGGAAAAGCGTTGGCTGGCCTGGATAGACCCACCTCAGTCATTGGTAGGCAAGTGGCAGAATATGCATGGCATTGTAACCGGAGAGATTCTGGTGCTGCGGTCTACGCCCGAAATTCCGGCTCAACAACTGGCGGAGTTAGCGCTGGGCGCGGGCACCTGCCATGCCGTGGTGTTGTGGACCAACAAACTGGCGCGCTCTGCCTTTGAATCGCTTCAAAAGGCATCCGCGAAAGGGAATAGCCACGGAGTGGTGCTGCGCCAGAGATAGTGAGTCTGTTAGTGGATCGTATAGTGAGGTTGAGCGTCGCCAAAGTCGCCTTCCTCGTCGCCCCAGTCAACTTCTTCAGAAATGGTTCCGGTTGCTTCAATGCCTGCGGCTATCATGGCTTTTGCGATGCTCATGTCGCGGTCAGCCATCATTTCTTTCGCTTCGGGAGAGAAGGAAATGCGGACCAGCGGCGCGGCATCGTCATCAACGCGCCGTAAAGCGTAGTCGCCGTTCGGCAGTTCAACAATTTCAAAAAACGATGGTGACATTCTTTAGGCCTTTGCTTGGTGCGATTTATTCGTGATTCGTGCTTAGTGGCTTGGAAAAGGTAATTACCACTCGTTATGTCTGTTCTCTACGGCTCGGGCAAATTCGGTCATGGCTGTCAGGGTGTCATTCAGGCTCTTGGCCGAGCGATCCGCTACATCCTCTGCTGAAACCGCAATGATGTTGTCGGCAGATACGGTCTTTTTCGGCGTGGGCGGCTGCTTTAACGCTTTTTCAAGGTGCGAAAGATGGTTCCACCAGCTGGACGGCGTGCTTTGAAGTATTTCCAGATCCGCGAGATCCTGGGTTTCGTAGGGGATTCTGGTCCTAAGCTCTTCGAGAGGCAGCGGCTCTGAGTCTTTTTGCTGATGATGCTGTGCAATCATCACCAGCAAGGTACGTCTTGCTCGAAGCAGCAGTTCGACCGTGCCCTGAATTATTGCTTCGTTCAGCATGGTGCTTTGGGGGTTAACTTGAGCCTGGTCAATGGTTTGGTTTAGCTGTGAGAGTAAAGTCTTGGCCAGATTCAGTTTCTGGGAAGTCAGTGAATACCATTGAGACGCCATAGTTGACCCGTTCAGGATTAAGCCGATCCAGATAAATTAGCCGCCCAGTGTATCATTTTTAAGCAGACAATTCTTTCCCTCTGTGGTTTGTGCGTAGACACAAGAAACTACAAAGATTTCCTTGAAACGATCGTTTGAATTTGGCAAAAAGGGCCACTTGGAGCAGCGTGTGGATGCTCAAAAGATCATTGTTGGAGAATAAGGAATGCGAAACCGATTGTTGGCAGCGTTCACCATTGCTGCGTTGAGTATGTCCGGTGCCGCGTGGGCCAAGGTGGCTCCTGAGGAAGCTAAGCGGTTAAAGAGCGAATTAACACCGGTCGGCGCGGTTAGGGCAGCCAACGATGCCGGCACTATCCCTGCTTGGCAGGGAGGTTTGGCAACGCCTCCAGCGAATTGGGAAGAGGGAGAGGTTGAAGTTAATCCGTTTCCCGAAGACGAACCTCTGTTCGTTGTTACCCGGGACAATCTGGAACTGTATCGGGACAAGTTGACGGATGGCCACATCCAGATGCTCGAACAGTATGGTCCCAACTTCTTTATGCCGGTCTATAAAACACGCCGGACGGCTGCCTTTCCCGAAGAGGTCTATCAAAAATCCTACGAGAACGCCTTGAGTGCCGAGCTGTTGGATAACGGCAACGGTGTTCGAAAGACCATCATGACCAGCCCTTTCCCGATCCCGAAAAACGGTTTGGAGGTGATCTGGAATCACATTCTCCGGTACCGGGGAGAAGAAGTATCGTTCCGAAGTGGCGCAGCCACACCTCAGCGCGACGGGTCATTCAACCCGGTGGTTAACCAGTACGATTATTATTTCGCGTACAGCCGCCCCGGGGCGGATCTGGCCGACATCGACAACAAGATATTCTTCCTGAAAACAGACACTTTGGCGCCCAGTACCTTGGCCGGCACGATTACCCTTGTGCACGAGACCCTCGATCAGGTGCGCTCACCTCGCTTGGCGTGGCGGTATGACTCCGGCTCCCGCCGTCTGCGTCGTTCGCCCAACCTGGCCTACGAAACGGATCTGCCGAATTCCTCGTCGTTGCGATCAGTGGATCAGAAGGACATGTATAACGGGGCCCCGAATCAATACGACTGGGAACTCAAGGGAAAACGTGAACTTTTGGTGCCGTATAACGCCTATAAGTTGCACGATAGCGATGTTCGTCCGAAAGACGTTATCCGCGCAAATCATATTAACCAGCAGCTGGCCCGCTATGAGCTGCACCGGGTTTGGGTGGTAGAAGCGAAGCGCCGGACCGGTATCCAGCATATCTACGCTCGCCGCGTATTCTACATCGATGAGGACAGTTGGCAGATTCTGGCGTCGGAAGAGTACGACGACAAAGGCGAATTGTGGCGGGTTTCCGAAGCACATAACATCAGCTATTACAGTCAGCCTGTGTTCTGGACTACTATGGAAATGACGTACGATCTGAAAGCTCAGCGTTATTACATTGACGGTCTGGATGACGGCTACCCGGCTTACGATTTCTCGCCCGGGTATCGTCGAAACGAATTTACGGCTTCCGCTGCCCGTCGGGCCGCTCGCCGTTAAGTTGCTACCTCAAGCCGCGACCCGGCCGGGGAGCGGCTGCCTTGCTGGTTTCGCCAGATCTTTTTTTGCATCAATCTTAAATAGGTGGCCCTGTGGTGACTAATCCTGATGTGCTCCTTGCGGATCTCGATTCATTGCACGAACAACTCGAAGCGGCGTTAGTGGCTGAAGATTGGGAGGCGTTGATCGCTCTCAATCAACAGGTGAAACCCGTTGTCGCTCCTTTAATGGAGGCAATGGAGCAAGGAGCCGTGTCGCCCTCGGAAGTTAAAGAGCGTTTAGAGGCGCTCAACCGGTTTGTTGAAGTCGCGGGGCAGGGGGCTGCCAAGGCTCGGGACGAGGCTCGCCAGTCGCTGCAGGGGGTGAATCAAAATCGCAATGCAGCAGCGACTTACGCCAACGTTTCCAGTAACCGCTCAAAGTGATTTCTGGGCGCCTTCCTCCATCAATCGGCTGAAGTGTCATAAAATTGACTCCGGGCCGAAGACAGTCTTAAATACGGCTCAAATCCTTCGATAGAGATCTTCGTGAATGCCTCAAAATAATAAAGTGCTGGTGCTCAGCAACGACGAAGCCAGACAGCGTGATCTGATCACTATTCTGGAATTTGTGGGTGAAGAGCAGGTGGTCGCCGGTGACGAGGCGTTGGCGCTTTTGCAAAGCAGCGAGACCGACCAGATAGATCAGGTATCGGTGGTGGTTGTTCACGGTGAAGATCACAGCACCAAGACGGTTATTGCATCGGTTTGTGAGGCTTCACCGGGGCTGCCCATCCTTTTGGTGGGCGATCTCGATGCAACACAAGTGCCGGAAGACCACGCGTCTCGACTGATCGCGCATATGGAGTGGCCGCTCAACTATACCAAGTTCGTTGATTCGCTCTATCGGGCTCAGATCTACCGTGATCAGTTTAGCCGGGCTCCCGATCGGGGAATGCAACGCGGCGTGCAGTTGTTCCGGAGTCTGGTGGGTACCAGCCGGCGTGTGCAGCAAGTTCGCCAGTTGATGGAGCAAGTGGCAGACAAAGAGGTCAGCGTACTGATCACAGGGGAATCCGGTACCGGCAAAGAGGTGGTTGCCCGTAACTTGCATTATCACTCTTCGCGCCGGGATAAGCCGTTTGTGCCGGTCAACTGTGGCGCGATCCCCGCAGAACTGTTGGAAAGCGAGCTTTTCGGTCATGAAAAGGGGGCCTTTACCGGGGCGATCACCTCTCGCGTGGGCCGTTTCGAACTTGCCGAAGGCGGCACGCTGTTTCTGGATGAGATCGGTGACATGCCGCTCAATATGCAGGTCAAGATTTTACGGGTTCTGCAGGAGCGTACGTTTGAGCGGGTTGGCAGTAACCGAACGCAAACCGCAGATGTTCGAATCATCGCCGCAACCCATAAAAATCTGGAAGAGATGATTGAGTCGGGCGACTTCCGGGAAGACTTGTACTATCGCCTCAATGTGTTTCCGATTGAAATGCCCGCATTGAGGGATCGGGTTGAAGATCTCCCGCTGTTGATCAACGAACTGATTTCCCGAATGGAAAAAGAAAAACGCGGCTCGCTTCGGATGAATTCGGCGGCAATCATGAGCCTTTGCCGGCATGATTGGCCGGGTAATGTCAGAGAGTTGGCGAACCTGGTAGAGCGGCTTGCGATTATGCACCCCTATGGCGTGATCGGCGTGCAGGAATTGCCGAAGAAGTTCCGCTACGTGGATGACTACGACGAGAATCGCCCCGTAGAGGACACCGGAATGCCCTCCGCCATTCCGGGGCTTGTGGGGCTTGACTCCCCGGCGCTGCTTCCCGTAAACGGCATCGACCTCAAGGATTATTTGTCCAGTCTGGAGCGTCAGCTTATACAACAGGCATTGGATGAAGCTTCGGGTGTTGTGGCCAGGGCTGCAGAGAAGTTGCGTATTCGCCGCACAACACTGGTTGAAAAGGTCCGCAAGTATGGCTTGCGGGATGACGCCGCAGAATCCTGACACCTGCCCCCCCCCCGGTGCAGTGTCAAAGGATTGAAACCTTTGGCGCTGCCCGCTCCGCACAACGACGTAAATCCGTCACTTCTCCTTTCTTGAATTTCCTTTCTTATTGAAATATAAGAAAAAATTGGATCTGGCACGCTATTAGCTTAACTGACTCTAATTGATACATCCGGGTGTTCTGGCCGCGAGGTCGGTCTCAGGGGGAAGTTATGAGCCAGGTACAGTTTCTCGTCGAATCAGCTCGGGCTGAAACAGCGCCGAATGCGGCGGCTGATGCGAACGATAAAGTCACATCGTTGTTTCCTCAGCAGGACAAAGAGGCGGTGGGGTCGGCGTTGGAATTGTTTAACCAGATGTCGCGGCAGATCACGGATTCCTATCGAACACTCGAGTCCCGCGTGAATCAATTGTCCGGGGAGCTCACTCAGGAGTCGCAACAGCGCCAGCAAGAGCTGGAAGAAAAAGAGCAGCTGGCTGATCGCCTTTCTACCCTGTTGAAAGCGTTGCCAGCCGGTGTTGTGGTTTTGGATGAGCGGGGCGTAGTCAGTCAGTGCAATCCGGCCGCACTGGCGCTATTGGGCGAGCCTCTTGACGGTGAGCGCTGGGTTGATGTGATCAGCCGGTGTTTTTCTCCTCGCAGTGATGATGGTCACGAGGTGTCTTTGAAAGATGGTCGTCGGGTCAGTATCGAGATTCGGACCATGGAAAATCAGCCCGGCCAGCTCATTCTGCTCACCGATCTGACCGAAACACGCCAGTTGCAGTCCCAATTGGCTCACGCCCAGCGTTTGTCTGCGATGGGGAAGATGGTGGCTTCGTTGGCGCACCAGATTCGGACGCCGCTGTCGGCAGCGATTCTTTACGGTGGCCACCTCGGGCAACCGGATCTTGATGAAGATATGCGCCAGCGTTGTGCTTCCAGACTGATGTCGCGGCTCAGTCACCTCGAGCACCAGGTCCGGGATATGCTGATTTTTGCGAGAGGTGAAACCCGGCTGGCGGAAGAGTTGCCGGTGGAAACCTTGGCGGGCGCTTTGGAGGCCGCTGTAGACGGTTTGAAGCCGGACGCGGGAATTTCCGTGTCGGTGGTCAATGAGGTGAGCGGCGCATGCAGCTTGATGTGCAATCGAGATGCTTTGGTAGGTGCCTGCACCAATTTGATGAATAACAGTCTTGAAGCCGGCGCTACCGAAGTCACGTTGTGTCTTGCAAACTCCCTGCACGGCTTGGATATCAGCGTGCAGGATAATGGGCCGGGCTTTGAGCCGGGCCAGGCGCACAAAATGATGGAAGCGTTCTACACCACCAAGTCCCACGGTACGGGCTTGGGCCTGGCGGTGGTTCAGGCGGTGGTTAAGGCTCACCGGGGTGAGTTTTCGATTCAGTCTGCTGGTCAGAGTGGGGCGGTTGCAATCATACAGCTGCCAACCTTGGCGGGTCGGGTTTAAAGACAAGTTGGAGGCATCAATCATGGCAAAGGCTCACATTCTCATCGTTGAAGATGACCGTGATCTCAGGGAAGCGTTGGTGACAACACTGGAGCTGGCCCGGTATCGGGTGTGTGAGGCTGCCAATGCCGAAGAGGCTCTTGCGAGCCTGGCACGTACTCCGGTGGATATGGTGATCAGCGATGTGAATATGCCGGGGATGTCCGGTCATCAGCTGCTGGCAGAGGTGCAGCGCCTGTACCCGGGGTTGCCGATGATGCTGATTACCGCATACGGGCAGATAAGCCATGCGGTTTCCGCCATGCAGTCGGGTGCGATCGATTACCTCGTGAAGCCGTTTGAACCACAGGTGCTGGTTGAGGCGGTCAGCAAGGTTGTGGGTGGGGTGCGTCAAGCCTCCGGCGACCTGCCGATCGCTGAGGATCCGGTCAGTAAACGTATGTTCCAGCTTGCCACGAAAGTGGCTGCCAGTGATTCAACAGTCATGATTTCGGGTGAAAGCGGCACCGGTAAAGAGGTGCTGGCGCGTTTTATTCATGAGCAGTCGCCCCGGGCAGACAAGCCATTTGTGGCCATTAACTGCGCTGCGATTCCGGAGAATATGCTCGAAGCGATCCTGTTCGGGCATGAAAAAGGCGCCTTTACCGGTGCGGTGGCAACGTCTCCGGGCAAATTCGAGCAGGCGAACGGTGGCACCATTTTGCTCGACGAAATTTCGGAAATGGAACTTGGGCTCCAGTCTAAATTACTGCGTGTTTTACAGGAGCGGGAAGTGGAGCGCGTGGGTGGCCGCAAGACCATTCCATTGGATGTGCGGGTGCTGGCGACCACCAACCGCGATCTGGGGGATTATGTCCGCGAAGGCAAGTTCCGTGAAGATTTGTACTACCGTTTGACGGTCTTCCCGATGCGCTGGCAGCCGTTGCGTGAGCGACCGCTCGACATTATGCCGCTGGCGAAGTCGATTTTGAAAAAACATAGCCGAAAGATGAAACTGACGGGTATCAGTTTTGCCGAAGATGCCCGTAAGGCCATGACCACATACAGCTGGCCGGGGAATGTGCGGGAGCTGGACAATGCAGTCCAGCGCGCGCTGGTACTGCATCAGGGTAATGTGATCCATGCGGGTGACCTTTGTCTTGAAATGGCAATAACCGGGGCTGTTGATATGCCGCAGGCTGCCATTCATCAAGATGTGCCTGAGCCTGTCGCTGAGCTGTGCGCTCTTTCCGATGAAGCGGCTGCAGATGTTGGTCAGGCGTCAGAGCCGGGCGGTTCTCTTGGCAGTGATCTGCGGCAGCAGGAGTTCCGTATGATTATTCAGGCCCTTAAAAGCGAGGGTGGTCGCCGAAACCGGGCTGCAGACCAGTTGGGTATCAGCCCGCGGACGCTGCGTTACAAACTGGCACAGATGCGCGATGCCGGTATTGATGTTGATGCTGAGCTTGCCTTGGCGTAACCGCGCTTTCCCTTCCTTCGTGTTAACTCCTTCGGGCACCCGTGCTGGGTGCCGTTTTTTTGTTTGTCCTGCGGTGCGCGTGTCCGCAGCAGTCAAAAAACCGTCAAGCGCTTTTCGTACTCTTTACTTTCCAGTCGTAATCTTCTGAAAGTTATAAGAAAAGCTGTTTTGGCCTGCGGTTTGCTTTCAGTTCGGTATCGAGCGAATAACTGATGCCCCGCAGGGGTAGCCGGGAGAGTAAAATGGTCCAGCGAGCCGACATAAACAACGTTCTGTCCGAAATTCGGAATCTGCGATCCCAAATGATGCAGAATCAGCGTATCGATCAGGATCAGTCTGTGCGTGGTCGGGTGGATGGCCCGCGGCCGGTTCAGGAAACCAAAGAAGTACCCAGCTTTAACGATATGCTGGGTAAAGCAGTGAATGGTGTGAACGACGTACAGAAGCAGGCCAGCGAACTTCGTACCGCCTACGAGATGGGCGATCCCAACGTCGATATTACCCGGGTGATGATTGCCGCCCAGAAATCGACGGTGTCTTTCGAAGCTCTGACCCAAGTGCGAAACAGGGTCGTCAGGGCTTATGAAGACATCATGAATATGCCGATCTGATAACGGAGCAATAGCATGGCAAGCCTACCCGCAGAAACCAACGCCTCCGATCTGCCGGCATCCCAGGATTCCGGTGCATCTGAAACCCGCAGCGACATGCTGCTTGGGTTCAATCGCCTGAACCTGCTGCGGCAGGTTGGATTGATGGTTGGATTGGCCGCCAGCGTGGCGCTGGGGGTTGCCGTGGTGCTCTGGGCCCAGGAGCCCAACTACCAGCCGGTGGTGGGGGATCTGTCGGCCTATAACCCGCAGGATGTCACCAGTATTCTGGATAGCAGCGGGATTGACTACAAAATGGATACGCGCACTGGCGCGCTGCTGGTGCCGTCCGAACAGGTTTATGACGCGCGGCTGAAGCTGGCGGCGGAAGGGGTCACCGATCGGAAAACCATCGGCTACGAACTGCTCGACCAAGAGCGTGGCCTGGGCACGTCCCAATTTATGGAAACCATCAGCTACCGCCGTGGCCTCGAGGGCGAACTGGCCCGAACCATCGCCAGCATGCGCGGGGTTCGCAATGCCCGGGTTCACTTGGCCATTCCTGAGCGTTCTGTGTTTATTCGCGATGCCCGAGAGCCCAGTGCTTCCATCTTTCTGGAAGTGTTTGCCGGTCGCCGCCCCGAGCAGGAGCAGATCCGCGCCATCGTCAATCTGGTGGCTGGCAGCATCCCGATGATGAATCGTGACCAGGTGACTGTGGTGGATCAGAACGGTAATTTGCTGACCGGGGAGGAATCCAATCTCAAGGCCGACACGGATCGAATGAAAGATCAGTACGAATACACCAGCCGTGTTGAAGAGCGACTGTCTCGCCGTGTGGCGTCGTTGATCTCGCCCATTGTCGGAGATGGCCGGTATCGCGCAGAGGTTTCTGCTGATCTGGATTTCTCTGCAGTCGAACGGGCGGAAGAACTTTATAACCCCGAGCAACAGGCTATTCGAAGTGAGCGTGAACTGACGGAACAGCGTGGCGCAGGCAATCTGATGTCCGGTGTGCCGGGTGCACTTTCGAACCAGCCGCCTGGCGAAGCGACCGTGCCGGAAGTGGCCGCTGCTGCGGTCGATGAAGACGGCAACCCGATTGCGCCGCCTGTGAATGTGCGTAAAGAAGCGACACGAAACTACGAAATCGACCGGACCGTAAGCTACACCCGTCAGGAACTGGGTGCCGTGAAGCGGGTCACCGTCGCGTTGGCGGTTGATGATATGAAGGTTGTAGACCCGCAAACCGGTGACGTGACCTATGAGCCTTGGCCGGAAGCCGAGCTGCAGCGATTGGCTATGCTGGTGCGTGATGCGGTCGGTTACTCCGCAGAGCGGGGCGATAGTGTGACCGTCATGAATACCCCGTTTGCGCCAGAGGAAACGGTTACCTTCGAACAGCCGGGCTTCTGGGAACAACCCTGGTTCTGGGATTTGATGAAGCAGGTTCTGGCTGGTCTGGTTATTCTGATTCTGGTGCTCGGCTTGTTGCGCCCGACATTGAAGGCATTGTCCGGCGGCGGCCAGCGTGATCGCGGGCTCGGCTCAGACGGTGATGGTTACGGTTCGTTAGACGGCCTGGAAGGCGATAAGGCGCTGCAGAATGCCATGTCTTCGCAGGACGATCTGCTGTTGCCGGGCGCGACAGACAGTTATGATAGGCAGTTGAATGCACTCAAAGGCCTGATTGCAGAAGATCCGAGTCGGGTTGCACAGGTCATGCGCCAGTGGGTGAACGTTGATGACTGATCAAAATGCCGGACAGGGGCAAGCCCCGCAACGTAAAATCTCGCGCGTCGAGCAGGCGGCGATTCTGCTGATGTCGCTGGGTGAAAGCGATGCGGCGGAGGTGCTGAAACACATGGGCCCGAAAGAAGTTCAGCGCGTGGGCGTGGCGATGGCCCAGATGCAGGACGTCACCAAGGACGAAGTGTCTTTCGTCCTGAATCAGTTTGTTGATGCCGTCGGCGTGCAAACGGGGCTGGGGGTCGGCAATGACGAGTACATCCGTGCCATGCTGACTCAGGCGCTCGGCGATGACAAAGCCGCCAGTTTGATTGACCGTATTCTGGTGGGTGGTAATACCACCGGTTTAGATACCCTGAAGTGGATGGAGCCTCGGGCAGTCGGCGATATTATCCGTTACGAGCACCCGCAAATTCAGGCCATTGTCATTTCCTACCTTGATCCGGACCAGTCCGCCGAAATACTGGCAACTCTTGATCCAAAAGTCCGCCTTGATGTCGTAATGCGGGTTGCGTCGCTGGAAACCATTCAGCCGCAGGCGCTGCAAGAGCTCAATAGCATCCTTGAGAAACAGTTCTCCGGTGGTTCTGCCGGCCAGGCCAGTCGCATCGGCGGTGTGAAACGCGCCGCTGATATCATGAACTTTATGGATCGTTCGATCGAGGGAAGCTTGCTGGATTCCATTAAAGATATGGATCCGGATCTGGCCACCACCATCGAAGACCTGATGTTCGTGTTCGATAATCTCAAAGACGTGGATGACCGGGGCATTCAAGCCCTGCTGAGAGAAGTCTCATCCGAGGTGTTGGTGGTTGCACTCAAGGGCGCCGATGACGGTGTGAAAGACAAGATCTTTGCCAATATGTCCAAGCGGGCAGCCGAATTGCTGCAGGATGACCTGGAAGCGAAAGGCCCGGTTAAGGTCAGCGAGGTCGAGGCGGCGCAAAAAGACATCATCACTGTGGCGCGCAGAATGGCAGAAGCCGGCGAGATATCGCTGGGCGGTGCCGGTGAAGAAATGATGTGATGAAAAATTCCGATCAGGACGACAAACTTATCCCGAAAGAAAACCTGACCGCCTGGGAGCGGTGGGAACTGCCATTGCTGGACGAGCAAGGCAATCAGGTTGCCCGTGAGGAAGAGGTTAAACCGCTAACGGCGGCTAACCTGCAAGACATTCGGGAAGCGGCCCGTGAGGACGGTTATCAGGAAGGCCGCGAAGCGGGCTACCAGGAAGGCTTCGCGCAAGGGCGTACTGAAGGCCATCAAGAGGGTATGACGGCCGGCGAAGCCGAAGGCCGGGAGCAGGGCCGACAGCAAGCGGCAGAAGCCGTTCAACAAGAAAACGCGTCCCAGATGGCGCGCCTGGATCAGGTGCTGGGTGAGTTACTGGCTCCCATCGCGCGCCATGAGGAAGAATTGGAATCGGCACTGGTGAACCTGACCACGGTATTGGCCAGAGCGGTGGTTTTTCGAGAACTCAGTATCGACACCTCCCAGATTCGCGACGTTGTTCGCAAGGCGCTCAAGTCGCTACCGCCAGCGGCAGACAACGTGCGTGTGTTCATCCACCCGGACGATTTTGAGCCGGTCAGTGAAGTGGCTGAACGCATGGAAGCCAAGCCTTCCATTATTCAGGATGACAGCCTGATGCCGGGCGGTTGCCGGGTGGAAACGCGTAATAGTCTGGTCGATTACACCGTCGAAAAGCGCTTTCAGCGAGCCGTGCAGAATATGCTGGAAGAGCAACTGGCCGGCGAAGACGAGTCCGAATCGAATCAAACCGGAGCTTCGTTGGGCGAAGTAACCGATTTTCACCGGGATCTGCTAAGCGATGCGAAGGAGTCCTCCGAGGCAGAACCGGGCCACGACCAGCAGGATGACGGTGATGACCTCCCGACTGGCTGAGCGTCTGGAGCAGCTTCAGGCGGCTATTGCGCAGGAGCCCGAGCCTGAACTGTCAGGGCGCCTGACCCGTATGGTGGGGCTGACGCTCGAGTGTGTAGGTTGCCCGATGGTGGTTGGTGATCGCTGCGTTATTGAGGGTGACGGCGCTGGACGTGTTGAGGCCGAGGTGGTGGGGTTCGAGGAAGACAAAGTCTATCTTATGCCCCTGGCTGCCATTGAAGGTTTGAAGCCCGGAGCCAGAGTCATTCCCCTTTCTTCCGCGAGCCGGGTACCGGTTGGCCCCCAGATGCTCGGCCGGGTATTGAACGGTGCCGGCGAACCGTTAGACGGAAAAGGCCCGCTTCAGGCTGAAGCCCGTGTTCCTCTGAGTGGTGACATCATTAACCCGCTCCACCGGGCGCCTGTGCGCGAATCAATGGACGTAGGTATTCGTGCCATTAATTCACTTTTGACCGTCGGCCAGGGCCAGCGACTGGGGCTGTTTGCCGGTAGTGGTGTTGGTAAAAGTATGTTGCTGGGCATGATGACCCGGTTTACGAACGCCGATATCACCATTGTTGGCCTGATCGGTGAACGGGGCCGGGAGGTCAAAGAATTCATTGAAGACATCCTGGGTGAGGAAGGTTTGGCGCGCTCGGTTGTGGTGGCCTCACCCGCTGACGACTCGCCGTTGATGCGCTTGCGCGCCGCCATGTTGACCACCCGGATCGCCGAGTATTATCGCGATCAGGGCAAGCGGGTGTTGCTCCTGATGGACTCATTAACCCGATATGCTCAGGCCCAGCGAGAAATCGCATTGGCCGTGGGTGAGCCGCCGGCGACCAAAGGGTACCCGCCCTCGGTGTTTGCCAAATTGCCCCAATTGGTTGAGCGCACCGGCAATGGCCGCCCGGGCGGTGGATCAATCACGGCGTTCTATACCGTGCTTACCGAGGGCGATGACCAGCAAGACCCGATTGCCGATGCGGCCAGAGCGATACTCGATGGCCACATTGTGTTGTCCCGCCGGTTGGCGGAAGAAGGGCATTATCCGGCGATCGATGTTGAAGCTTCAATCAGTCGGGTGATGCCGCAAGTCACTCAGCCCGACCATTTTTCCCGCGCCCAGCGGTTCAAGCAGGTTTATTCCCGATACCAGCAAGCCCGCGATCTCATCAGTGTGGGCGCCTACGTAAAAGGCTCTGATCCGGAAACCGACTTTGCCATCCAGCACATTGCCAACATGCGCCAGTTCCTTCAGCAGGAGCTGAACGAAAGCGCGCCTCTGGCTGAAAGTATTGAGCAGCTATTGGCTGTTGTGCCCGAACGGCGCTCGCCGGACCGGGTCAGGAGCCCGGCACCCGGGGCGGCTGACCGGAGCAATAGCTGATGCTGAGGTCCAAGCGGTTGGCGGTTGTGCTGGCTCTGGAAGAGCGCAAAGAGAGTGAAGCTCTCGGTCGCCTGGGGGAAGCGCGTAAGCAGGTAGAAGCACACAAAGAACAAGTCGAGAGTCTCGAACGCTACCAACAAGAGTACCGGGACCAGATTCGGGCGAGCCAGCAAGGTGTTGTCGAAGTCGCGCGTTTGCAAGCGTGGCAGGCCTTTATTGGCCAGCTCGATCAGGTTATTGCCCAGCAGCAGCGACAACTCCAGCAAGCAGAGCAGGTATTTGAGGCGCGGCGGCTGGAATGGCTGCAAGCGTGGGAACGAAAGCGCGGTATGGAACGCTATATTGAGACTTGCCGCCTGCAAGAGCATCAGGCTCAGGATGCAAAAGAGCAAAAGCTGGCGGATGAAGCCGCGGGCAGCGCTTTTGCCCGGCGTCAGCGCTGAATCCATCAGAGTCTGCGTTTTGTGCCCGCACCAGTCAGTGCATTTCCACTAATCTTGTCTATCCTTAGTCTGATATAACCGAGGCAGAATAAGGAGCAGCGATGATCGTTATGCCAAAGCTCATAGAGGACAGCGTATGTCGGTAAGTACGCGGCGAAGTGATGACGGTCAGGTGCTGGTGATTCAGGTGCGGGGCCGGTTTGATTTCAGCACTCATCAAGCGTTTCGTGATGCGTATGAGCACAGTGATGCGCCGGCGAAAGAATACGTGGTTGATCTGACTCACACGACCTATCTTGATAGCTCCGCGCTCGGGATGTTGCTGTTATTAAGAGATCATGCCGGCGGTGATGTTGCCAGTGTGGTGATCGAAAACTGCAATGCCGATGTGCGGCGTATCCTTACCATCTCCAACTTCGAACAGCTTTTCAGTATACGCTGAGGCTTCATCGTGAACCTTTTGATCGCGGAAGACAGCGACGGCGACCGGATGATACTTGCCACGCTGCTGCGCCGCTTGGGGCATCAGGTGCACGAAGCCTCTGACGGGCTTGAGGCGGTTGCGGTTTTCGTCAAGACCGAGCCTGACCTTGTGTTCATGGATGCGTTGATGCCCACCATGAGCGGTATGGACGCTGCCCGGCGAATCAAAGAGCTGTCGGGCAGACGCTTTGTGCCCGTGATTTTCATTACCTCATTGTCCAGCGAGCGCGAACAAGCGCGCTGCCTGGAAGCCGGGGGCGATGACTTTTTACTGAAACCGTACAGCCGCGTCATCCTGGAAGCCAAACTCAAGGCGTACAGCCGGGTGTTGGCGCTGCAGCATTCGGTAGTGCAACAGCGCGATCAGATTCGACGGCAGAACGAACAGATGCTGGCAGAACAGCGCATGGCGCGGCGGGTATTCGACAACGTTGCGCACACCGGCTGTCTGGACGCTTCCAATATTCGTTATCACGCCTCTCCTTTATCTGTTTTTAACGGCGACGTCTTGTTTGCCGCCGAGCGCCCCGGTGGCGGTACGCTGATTTTTTTGGGGGATTTCACCGGTCATGGTTTGCCCGCTGCAATTGGTGCGATGCCCATAGCCGAAGTGTTTTATGGCATGGCGGCAAAGGGGTTTGGGGCGGTAGATCTGCTCACCGAAATAAACAAGAAACTGTGCAATATATTGCCCGTGGGCATGTTCTGCTGTGGCGCTCTGGTCGAGACAGACGGGAACCGCGGGACGATACGTGTTTGGAACGGTGGGTTGCCGGATGGCTGGCTGGTACGGAAAAATGGCGAGCTTATCGCCGTTCACTCACGGCATTTGCCATTGGGTGTTCAGCCTCCGGAGCGATTCGATGCCACGATGGAGCAGCTCAAGGCTGCGCCCGAAGATCAAGTGGTTCTGATGACGGACGGCTTCCCCGAATCTTGTGATGCCCAGGGGGAGAATCTTGGCGAGGACGCTGTCCGCCAAGTGCTAGCGGAACTCGGGTGTGATGACCACCCGTTTGAGGCGTTGATGGCCCGATTGCAGGCGTTCACCGGGCATCCTGATCCAGCCGACGATATTACCCTCTGTTGTTTGGAGGTGGTTGCCCGGGGCGCCGTTGCGGATGTGGCGGAATCGGCCCCGGAGTCGGCATTGACTGGTCCGGGCAGTTGGCACTGCGTCTACGAACTTCGCGATCAAGCGCTGGCGGATTTCAATCCACTGCCGCTACTTTTACATATTTGTACGGAAGTGCCGGGGTTGCGGCGACGAAGTGGCGAGGTGTTCACGCTGTTGTCAGAGCTTTACAGCAACGCTTTGGAACACGGTGTTCTAAAACTCTCCTCGGAATGGAAAAAATCCGCGGAAGGTTTTAGCCTTTACTATGAGGAGCGAACGCGCCGTCTCTCTGATACGCAGGGGCACTATATACGGTTTACCCTGGATCACGAGCCCAGGGCCGGAGCGGGCCGGTTGAGGGTTCGGTGCGAAGACAGTGGTCAGGGGTTTGAAACGAGTGAGGGCAATGCGAATGCCCGTATGAAGGCTGGCAAGGAGTATCATGGTCGAGGGATGGGGATTTTGAAACGTTTGGCCAAAGAGGTCAGCGTCTGCGGTTCGGGTAATTGCGTTGAAATCGTTTATGATTGGGAGTTCCCGATGCAAGGCTCTGTGAGCCAGTGAGGAATGATCGGAACGCAACCGCGAGGATACACAATGAGTGACATACCCCGTTTGGATGAAGAGGCCTTGGCGGAGCTGCAGGATGTGATGGAAGGCGAGTTTGACGTGCTCATCGAAACGTACCTGGCTGATTCGCGTACACGGATTTCCGGTCTGAAAGAAGCGATTGCCGCCGGCGATCCAGAGCATCTCAGAAAAGCGGCCCACAGTCTCAAAGGTAGCTGTACCAACATCGGTGTTCCGAAACTTGGCAACCTGTGTTTCGAGTTGGAGGTGCTGGGCCAAGAAGGGCGTCTGGAAGGCGCTGAACCCATCCTGGTCGCGATCGAGCAGGAATTTGAAGAAGTCGCACGGGAGTTGGCGCATTTCAGCCATTAAAGCCAGCTCTTATCAGTTTGGCATCGCTTTTGCTTCGTCACAGGGTGTTGCCCATTAGGGGCGTCCCTGAGACATAAAGCGGCAAGAGGTTGCCATGCAGCAGACAATACTATCCCAGTTGCCATCCTCCGGAACACAGCAAGATACTGCCGGGCCGAAGGCTGCCTCAAACAGCCGCCGTTCAGAAAATGAAGCCAGCCCTTTCGACAAGATTTCGAGGGCCGAGCAAGAGCGCCTTGAGAAACGTCGTTTGGAGCAAAAACGCGCCGACCGAAAAGAATCCTCGAATAACGTTCAGGATGATCCACGCGCTCAAGAAACTTCTGCTAAAGAGCGAGCCCCCAACAACAAGCCGGGGTCTGATGCGGCCGGCAAACCGGTTGCCGAAAAAGAACAGGTTGGTGCACTAACCACAGACGAAACCCAAAATGCCCTCCTACCGGGTGAGCTTCAGGATCTGACCGACTCCCCCGCACCGCTTACCTTCGCCAATCTTCAATCGTTGATGCCCGCCAGTAGCTCCGGGCCGTCCCCGGAGGGCACCGTCAACATTGCACTGTTGAACGGCAGTATGCCTGGAAAGCCGCTTCTGGCCAGCGGACTTAATGGCCAAGGTGCAAACACGGTTGGATTGACTGCAAACAATCAGTTTTCGGATTTGCTGGCGGCTAATGTGACTACCGAAACCGCAAGACCGGTTGATCCGGCCAGTTTGCTCTCTTCGCCCCGGTTTCAGGGCGGGCTGGATAGCGCAGCACAACAGGCTATGCAGGGAAAACTGGCGGGAGACGCGAACCTACCGTTGCGGGGATATTCCACCACAGTCGATGTGTCGGTTGGGCAGGCCGAATGGGGTGATAAGGTGATGGGCAAGTTAAGCTGGCTTACCGCTAAAAACCTGCAAGTGGCTGAAATACATCTCACTCCGCCCGATATGGGGCCCATGGAGGTGAAGGTGAGAGTTCAGAATGATCAGGCGGCGGTGACAGTGCACGCGGCGAACCCGGTGGTTCGTGAACAGTTGGAGCTTCATTCGAACCGATTGCGTGACATGCTGGCGGAGCAGGGCGTTGCTTTGAGTGAATTCGATGTCTCGGATCAACCGGGGGGACAAACCGATGCGCAGGGCGAAAGCTCCGGGCAGGGTAGCGGTTCCCGTCACGGGGCGGATGGGCTGATGGCGGCTGAGCTAGAGGATCCGGACGTGGTATCTGGCCATCTCGACCTGGCCTGGAAAGGTGAGGTCGATATCTTTGCCTGAAGACCTGAGGTCCGAGACTGAGTGCCCATCTCTTCAAAACGTTTTTGCCCATCCCCCTCTGCGGCGCTAAACTGCTGGTTTAAATAGGGGGAGTGGTATGTTTGGCCCGCCCCTTGCATTGATCTTGGTAAACGCACTCTGAACTCCTCAGAGTGACGATAATCTGACAAAGCGGACATCATGGCAGAAAACAATACTGCACCAGTGCCCGAAAAAAAGGGCAAATTGAAGCTTATTCTCACGGTGGTGGTGATTACGCTGCTGGCTATTGGTCTGTCGGTTGCCGGCACGCTCTGGTTCCTGAAAGACGATGCGGCCAGCGTGACGGACGAAAGCGCGTCTGAACCGGCTGCGCCCGAGTTTCAGGCCAGCATCTACAGCGATATTCAAAAGCCTTTAAGAACCACCGTGCAGGCTCAAGGGCGTCAGCGTTACGCCCAGATTTACTTGTCGTTCGAGGCAAAGGATTCTGCAGCTCTGGAAGGCGCTGAAAAGCACATGCCGTTGATTCTGAATCAGTTGAACATGCTGTTGGGTAGCACTGAATTTGCTGAGTTGCAGACGCCTGAAGGCCGGCGTGCGCTGTCTCGGAAAATGCTGGAAGCAGTCAACAAAATGCTGGAACAAGAGGGTGAACCAGCGATTGCTGGGGTATTGTTCCGGAACTTTGTAGTGCAGTAGGCCACTGTCAGGGCAGGACCAGATATGCAGGATTTACTATCACAGGAAGAAATCGATGCGCTCCTCCACGGTGTGGATGACGGCGACATTGATACCTATGATGAAAGCGATGACACTGGCGTAAAAAACTACGACCTTGCCAGTCAGGATCGTATCGTCCGTGGCCGCATGCCAACGCTCGAAATGATCAACGAGCGTTTTGCCCGCTACACCCGGATCAGTCTGTTTAACTTGTTGCGCCGCAATGCGGATGTATCGACGGGCGGTGTCCAGATCATGAAGTTCGGTGAGTACGTTCATACGCTCTACGTGCCGACCAGTCTGAACCTCTGCAAAGTACGCCCACTTCGTGGTACCTCCTTGTTTGTGTTAGACGCCAAGCTGGTGTTCAAGCTGGTGGATAACTTTTTTGGAGGTGAGGGGCGTCACGCAAAAATTGAAGGGCGCGAATTCACGCCGACTGAAAACCGGATCGTGCAAATGGTACTGGATCAGGTTTTCAAGGATATGAAAGAAGCCTGGCAAGCCGTTCTGAATATCGACTTCGACTACCTGAGTTCAGAAGTTAACCCCGCGATGGCCAATATTGTCAGCCCGAGTGAAGTGGTGGTTGTCAGCACCTTTCATATTGAATTGGACGGCGGCGGAGGCGAACTTCATCTCGCGATGCCTTACGCCATGATTGAGCCGATCCGCGAGGTGCTGGATGCCGGGGTTCAGAGCGATATTGATGATGTGGATGAACGCTGGGTCAACGCCTTACAGGAAGATATCAAAGACATCAGCGTGCCGATCAATACCACGGTTTGTCAGCGCAGGATCTCTCTGCGGGATATTGCCAAGCTGAAAGCGGGCGATGTTATTCCTGTCGAGATTGCTGATCATCTCACGGTAACGGCCAACGGCGTTCCGGTGTACAAAGCAACAATGGGCACCCGTGACGGCAAACTGGCGCTAAGGATTCATGAAAGGGCGGCATTGCCCAAGGTGAAGAAACAACTGAAGGTGGGACGCAATGGCTGACGACGACAAAAAAGACGATAAAGAGCTCACGGAAGACGAAAAGCTGGCAGCCGAGTGGGAAGCGGCAATGGGTGAATCCGGCGATGCGAACACCGAGGCGTCTACCGAGGATGCCTGGGCCGAGGCGATGGCCGAATCCGAGCGTGGAAAAGCGGAAGATGCTGCGGAACAGCAGGTGCGCGCCGCCCCGATGGAAGAGTTTTCGGAAGACAGTGGTTCCTCTGGCGGCGCAGGCTCGCCCGATATGGACGTTATTCTGGATATCCCTGTCACCATCTCAATGGAAGTGGGCAACACCCAAATTCCTATCCGAAACCTGTTACAGCTGAATCAGGGCTCTGTCATTGAACTGGATCGTTTGGCCGGTGAGCCGTTGGACGTTCTGGTGAACGGCACGCTGATAGCGCATGGCGAAGTGGTTATGGTGAATGAAAAGTTCGGTATCCGGCTGACCGATGTGATCAGTCCGGGTGAGCGCATCAAACGGTTGCAGAAATAACGTGCGTTATTGGTTACGTTGGTTGACGCCAAGCCTGCTCAGTATGCCGGCCCTTGCCGAACAGGTAGCTGAGCCGGCTAAAGACGCTGCCCGCAATACGCCAGACACGGTTGGCATGATCGTTAGCCTGGGGCTCGGGTTGGTGGCGGTTATCGCTGTGATATACGGTTGCGCCTGGTTGATCCGTCGCATGACCGGTATGGCGGGCATGAACAACAATGCGATTCGCGTGGTCTCCGTTCTCGCCATTGGCACCCGCGAGCGAATTGCTCTGGTAGAAGTCGGTGGCCAACAGATTCTGTTGGGTATCACTCCTGGCAGCATTCGCACGCTACAGGTGTTCGATGAGCCGGTAGTGGATGCCAGTAACACCGGCACCAGTGATTTTGCCCGTAAGCTTCAGAGCTTGATCGGGAAATCCTGGACAGCTCCCGAGCCTAAAGAGTAACGCTATGGTGAATGCTGCTATTCGATCTTGCCTGCCTTGGTTTGTCCTTGTTGCTGGCCTGTTTTTGCCGGCTGTAGCCTCGGCAGATTTGCCGGGTATTCCTGCGTTTTCCATGCAGCCCGGTGAAGATGGTGCTCAAGAGTATTCGGTAACTCTGCAGATACTGGCGCTGATGACAGCGCTGACCTTTTTGCCGGCGATGCTGATGATGATGACATCGTTCACGCGCATCATCGTGGTGTTTGCGATCTTGAGGCAAGCGTTGGGGCTGCAGGCCACCCCCTCGAACCAGATTTTATTGGGGCTGGCGCTCTTTCTCAGTATTTTTATCATGAAACCGGTTCTGGAAGAGGCCAATAGAGCGGGATTGCAGCCCTACCTTCAGGAAGAGGTTACCTCTTTGGAAGCGGTGGAGCTGGCCAGTGAGCCGTTCCGGAAATTCATGCTGGAACAAACCCGGGAATCGGATTTGGCGCTGTTTATGCGGCTGGCGGATGTTGAATACGAAACCCCGGAAGATGTGTCGTTCTGGGTTTTGATGCCAGCGTTCGTCACCAGTGAACTGAAAACGGCCTTTCAGATAGGGTTTATTCTGTTTATACCGTTTTTGATTCTCGACATGGTGGTCGCCAGTGTTTTGATGGCTATGGGTATGATGATGCTTTCGCCTATCATTATATCGTTGCCCTTCAAGATCATGCTCTTCGTGCTGGTGGACGGCTGGGCGCTGATTATGGGTACCCTTGCCGCCAGTTACGGCATATAGGAGGCTCGACATGACGCCTGAAACCGCGATTGATATTGTCCGCGAAGCACTCTGGATGATTGTACTGTTCGCCGGCGTCATCATTGGCCCCGGTTTGGTGATTGGCTTGGTCGTCAGTACCTTTCAGGCCGCCACCCAGATCAACGAGCAAACGTTGAGCTTTCTGCCCCGGTTGCTGGTTACCCTGATCGTGATTATTGCGGCGGGGCCCTGGATGCTGACCACTTTGCTGGACCATGCCCGCGGGCTCATTTCCAGTATTCCTTACCTGATCGGCTAGCGGATGTTTCCGGCGGAGTTCAGTTCAGACCTGCTCGGACAGTGGGTAGGGCAGCACCTTTGGCCGCTGTTCCGCGTTGCCAGTTTCCTGATGGTTATTCCTGTTTTCGGAACTCAGTTGGTGCCGGCGAGAGTGCGTTTGGGGCTGGCTTTGCTCATGACCATTCTGATCGTTCCGATGATTCCTGAAGTGCCCAAGGTTGAAGCTCTGAGTGCCGATGCGGTGGTGATCACACTTCAGCAAATCCTCATCGGCGTAGGTCTGGGTTTTGCGTTGACCGCTTTGTGGCAATTATTTGTCATTGCCGGACAGATGATTGCCATGCAGATGGGCTTGGGCTTTGCCTCGATGGTGGATCCGGCCAACGGCGTGAATGTGCCGGTACTGGCACAGATCTATACGATTACCATAACCCTTTTGTTTTTGTTAATGAACGGCCATCTGGTGGCTTTCGAGATTTTCATCGAAAGCTTTCATACCATGCCGATTGGTTTGGACGGTTTAGGCCAAAGCGGGGTGTGGGCGTTGGCGCATCGGATCAGCTGGATGTTCGCGTCGGCTATGTTGTTGGCGCTGCCCGCGGTAACGGCGGTGCTGATTGTGAATATTTCGTTTGGTGTGATGACGCGGGCCGCCCCGCAGATGAACATTTTTGCGCTGGGCTTCCCGATTGGTCTGATTTTTGGCTTGTTCGCCATCTGGGTGTTGCACGGGAATTTTCTGCCACACTTTGATCAGTACACCCGCGAGACGTTCGATTTCATGCGTCAATTGCAGGGGCGTTAGTCATGGCTGAAGAGAACGACAACAGTCAGGAGAAAACCGAAGAACCTACCCCCCGAAGGCTCGAGAAGGCCAAGGAGGATGGTCAGGCGGCCCGCTCGAAAGAGCTGGCGACCATGGCGGTGTTGCTTGCCGGAGCGGGTGGCTTGCTGATGTTTGGCACCTCTCTGGCGATTACGTTCGAAGGCATCATGCGCGACGCGTTTGTGATTGAGCGTGCATCGATTTTTGATACCCGTCATATGAGTGTGCAGCTGATTGTTTCGGCCAAAGAGGCCGCTTATGCATTGTCTCCCATTCTGATTCTTTTGCTGATTGCGGCAATTGCCGGCTCGATTGGTATTGGCGGTTTGTTGTTCAGTGCCAAAGCCATTGCACCGAAAGCTAATCGGATGGATCCGATTAAGGGTTTGGGGCGGATGTTTTCTATGCGTTCGCTGATTGAGTTGGTGAAGGCCATTGCCAAGGTGGGCCTGGTGCTGGCGATTGCGATCTTGATCCTGAACCTTCGCACGGACGATTTGTTGAGCATTGCGGAGGAGCCGGTGGTGCCGGCGATGGAGCATGTGCTGTGGACCTTGGGCTGGAGTTTTCTGGTGTTGTCTTGCGCCACGATCATTATTGCGATGATTGATGTGCCGTTTCAGATTTATGACCATCAGAAGAAGCTTCGGATGACGAAGCAAGAGGTGAAGGACGAGTACAAGGATTCCGAGGGCAAGCCGGAGGTTAAGGGTAAGATTCGTCAGCTGCAGCGGGAGATGGCGCAGCGCCGGATGATGCAGGATGTTCCGACGGCGGATGTGGTGATTACGAACCCGACGCATTATGCGGTGGCGCTAAAGTACGATCAAAATGCGATGGGGGCGCCGGTGGTGGTGGCGAAGGGTGCCGATGAGGTGGCGTTCAAGATTATGGAGGTGGCTCGGGAGTATAAGGTGGAGGTGTTGCGTACGCCGCCGTTGACTCGGGCGGTTTATCATAATTCGGATATTGGTGAGGAGATTCCTGACGGGTTGTATATGGCGATCGCTCAGGTGTTGGCGTATGTGTTCCAGTTGCGGCAGTTCCGGAAGGGGCATGGGCCTAAGCCTGGGATGCCGGACTTTCCTATTCCGCCGGAGATGCGGCGCGATCTTTGATTTGGTTTGGGAGAGGCTGCTAAAGGTAGCCTGAAAGTGCTGGTGCACAATGGGTGCAAGAGGGCTTTCCAAAAACCGCTACAAGCACATCCCTGTGCGCTTCTCTCCGGCCATCCATGGCCTTCGAAATTTTTGGAAAGCCCTCTCACACCCATTGAATCAGATATGGGAGGGATCGCTTACTCTGCGCTGCCTTCCTGTATCCGCGCACCCCAGGCTTCTTTCTCGCCGGGCAGGACCAGATTCAAGACAATCGCGACCACTGCGCACAGGGCAATGCCTTCCAGTGTTCCCAGCACCATGTTTCCGATACCGAAGACCAGTGTCACGCCCACGATAACGAGGTTACGGGACTGGGACAGGTCAACTTGGTGGCGGATCAGGGTGTTCAGGCCGACCACAGCGATGGAGCCGAACAGCAGGCACAGGATGCCGCCCATGACGGGAACCGGGATGGTTTGCAGGGCAGCGCCGAATTTGCCGACGAAGGCCAGTACGATGGCAGTGCCGGCGGCCCACCACATGACTTTCGGGTTGAAGTTGCGGGTCAGCATGACTGCGCCGGTGACTTCAGAGTAGGTGGTGTTGGGTGGTCCGCCCAGCATGGAGGCGGCGCTGGTGGCCAGGCCGTCGCCGAGCAGGGTGCGGTGCAGGCCGGGTTTTTCGAGGTAGTTTTTGCGGGTAACGTTACCGATGGCCAGTACGTCGCCGATGTGTTCGATGGCCGGGGCAATGGCAACCGGGATCATGAACAGGATAGCGCTCCAGCTGAAGGCCGGGGCGACGAAGTTCGGGACGGCGAACCAGGCGGCTTGCTGGATGGCGGTGGTGTCTACGATGCCGGCGAAGGCTGACAGGATGTAGCCCACGATAATGCCGATCATGATCGGGATCAGGCGGAAGATGCCTTTGGCCCAGACGGTCATGATGATGGTCACCAGCAATGAGATCATTGCGATCACGAGTGCGGTGTCTTCGGGCACGAGTTGGGTGCCGCCATCACCGGTGCGGCCCGAGGCCATGTGCACAGCAACCGGTGCCAGGCCCAAACCGATGGTCATGATGACTGGTGCAATCACGACGGGCGGGAGCAGGCGGGTGACGAACCCGGTTCCACGCAGGCGGATGACGCCGGAGAGGATGATGTAAAGGATGCCCGCTGCCATCAGGCCGCCCAGGGTTTCTTGCAGGCCGAACTGGCTTTTGGCGGCCATGATTGGAGCAATGAACGCGAAGGACGATGCCAGGAAGATGGGGATCTGGCCACCGGTGACGATGTGAAAGATCAGGGTACCGATGCCCGCGGTAAACAGTGCGACGTTGGGGTCAAGCCCGGTGATCAGTGGCATCAGTACCAGGGCGCCAAAGGCGACCAGTAGCATTTGCGAGCCGGCTATGGCCTGTTTCCAGGTTGAGTCAGTCGTGATGTCCTGCATTCTTAAACATCCTTCTGCTTGGTGCCGAAGATCTTGTCTCCCGCATCGCCGAGGCCCGGCAGGATGTAGCCTTTTTCGTTCAGGCAGTCGTCAACAGAGGCGGTGTAGATGGAAACGTCCGGGTGTTTCTCCAGGACTTTCTCAACGCCTTCCGGTGCAGCAACCAAAACCAGTGCCCGGATTTCGGTGCTGCCGGCTTGCTTGAGCAGGTCGATGGTGGAAATCATCGAGCCACCGGTAGCCAGCATCGGGTCGATGATCAGTGCGGTGCGCTGGTCCAGCTCACCCACCAGTTTTTCCAGATAGGTTTCCGCTTCGAGGGTGTCTTCGTTGCGGATCTGGCCGACCACGCTGACCCGGGCTACCGGGATCAGGCTAAGTACGCCATCCAGCATGCCAAGGCCTGCTCGTAAGATGGGGACAATGGTGATTTTCTTGCCGTGTATTTGTTCCACCGCGACGGGGCCGGCCCAGCCTTCGATTGTTTCTTCCTGAAGGGTGAAATCTTTTGTCGCTTCGTAGGTCAGTAGCGCGCCAACTTCTTGAGCCAGTTCACGAAAATTTTTGGTGCTGATGTCTGAGCGGCGCATAAGGCCGAGCTTGTGTTGGATCAGTGGGTGCTTCACTTCGTGGATAGGCATCGGGGTCACCTGTGGGTTCGGATTTTCTGGCTTGGTTTTTGATCAGTCAAACGGCGAAAGGATACCGTATCCAGGCGCTCACGTCAGGCGATCTGTTGGCCAGAAAACATAAAATTTATAGGGGATGGTACAGATCTTGCGAAGCGGTATTCATGCGCGGGGTTTGTGTCCGGTTTTTGACCCAGTCGTTACCCCGAACAGCCCGAAAGTACAGTGATCCGGAGATGCAGGCAGTATGGACAGAGCGTTTGTTCTGAATAACGTCAAAACTCTGACGCGAGGTAGTCTCGGTGTCCCGCTGATGCTGATGGGTTTGCTGGGCATGATGATCCTGCCCATGCCTGCTTTTTTGCTCGACGTTTTTTTCACCTTCAACATTACGTTGTCGATCGTGATTCTGTTGGTGTGTGTGTATGCGCTTCGGCCAATGGAGTTCGCGGCTTTCCCTACCGTGTTGTTGGTGGCCACGCTGTTGCGTCTTGGATTGAATGTGGCCTCTACCCGGATTGTTCTGCTCAATGGCCACGAAGGCGGTGATGCTGCAGGTAAGGTGATCGAATCGTTCGGTGAGGTGTTGATTGGCGGCAACTATGCCGTTGGTCTGGTGGTGTTTGCGATTCTGATGATTATCAACTTTTTGGTGGTAACCAAGGGGGCCGGTCGGGTATCCGAAGTCAGTGCCCGTTTTACCCTGGATGCCATGCCCGGTAAACAAATGGCCATCGATGCTGATCTTAACGCCGGTCTGGTGAACCAGGAAGAGGCCAAGGCCCGGCGTTCAGAGATTGCCCAGGAGGCGGATTTCTACGGTTCCATGGACGGTGCGTCCAAGTTCGTAAAAGGCGACGCGGTAGCCGGTTTGCTGATTCTGGCCATTAACATCATTGGTGGTGTGGCCATAGGTATGGTTCAGCACGGTCTGGACTTTACGCTCGCGATGGAGCGATACGCGCTGTTGACCATAGGTGACGGTCTGGTCGCTCAGATTCCTTCGCTGCTGCTGTCAACTGCTGCCGCCATCATGGTGACTCGAGTAACGTCCAGCCAGGACATGGGTGGGCAGATTCTCCAGCAGATGTTCAGTGCGCCCAAGGCCCTTGGTATTGCGGCGGGTATTTTGATTTTGCTGGGCCTGATTCCGGGAATGCCTCATGTGGCTTTCCTTGGTCTGGGTTCTTTGGCTGCGACGGCTGCGTGGTTTGTTTGGAAAAAACAAAGCCAGACGGTTGAGGAGGAAAGCGTGTTTGCCGGGCGAGGTGGCGTACCCGGTGCTGTGCCGCGTCCGGGCGGGGAAGTCATTCCGGATCGCGGCGGTGACGGGCAGGCTCTGCCGCCACCCGGGGAAACCAGAGAATTAGGCTGGGACGATGTTGCCACGGTTGACATTGTCGGGCTGGAGGTGGGCTACCGACTGATTCCTTTGGTGGACAAGTCGCAGGGCGGTCAGTTGTTGAGTCGGATAAAGGGGGTGCGGAAGAAGCTGTCGCAGGATATGGGGTTCCTGATGCCGTCAGTCCACATTCGGGATAACCTGGATCTGATGCCGAACGTGTATCGCATCACCCTGATGGGTGTGACCATTGCTGAAGCGGAGATTCACCCGGAGCGGGAACTGGCCATTGACCCGGGGCAGGTGTTCGGGAAGGTTGAGGGTATTGCCGGGAAAGATCCCGCGTTTGGTTTGGATGCCATCTGGATTGAGCCGGACCAGAAAGATCAAGCCCAGACTCTGGGTTATACCGTTGTTGATGCCAGCACTGTGGTTGCGACCCATTTGAATCAGATACTGCAGAAACACGCCCATGAATTGATTGGTCACGACGAAGCGCAAAAGTGGCTGGATCAACTGGAAAAGATCTCTCCCAAGCTGGCGGAAGAGCTGGTGCCGGCCACCATCTCCATCAGCATTCTGCTCAAGGTGCTCCAGAACCTGCTTAAAGAAGAAGTGCCGGTTCGTGACATGCGTTCAATCGCCGAGGCCATCGTTAACGTGCATCCTAAGAGTCAGGATCCGAAACTGCTTACCACGCTGGCTCGTCAGTCGTTGCGCCGAATGATTGTGCAAAGCATTTGTGGCAACGATACAGAAATTCCGGTGATTACTTTGGATCCTGACTTGGAACAGATGTTGCTTAAGTCTGTTCAGCAGAGTCAACAATCCGGCGGACAGGATGATATTGGCATGGTGCTGGAGCCGAACATGGTGGAAAAACTGCAACGCTCACTGCAAGACAGCGTGCAGCGCCAGGAAATGTTGGGCAAGCCCGCCATCCTGCTGGTATCCGGGCCATTGCGGCCGGGCTTGGCGAAGTTCGCCAGTTATGGAGTAGAGCGGTTGCACGTGCTCTCGTACCAAGAGATACCGGATAACAAACAGATCACGATCGTTGCGTCGGTCGGCCAGTAACGGTGGCTAGCGTAACGCGGTCAGCTGAGTTCAGCTTGGCGATAGAGGATAGAAGTTATGAAAGTTAAACGGTTTTTTGCGCAATCCATGGCCGAGGCCCTTAAGCAGGTCAGTCACGAGATGGGGCCTGATGCCGTTATTTTGTCCAATCGCCGGGTGGATGGGGGCGTCGAAATTGTGACGGCCCTGGATTATGACGAAAACATGGCTCGTCAAAGCCTGGGCGAAAAAGCGGCGGAAGCGACCAACGGTTCCCGTTTGGCGGAAATGCAGGCCGACCAGCATCGTCGTCTGGAAGATGAATTGAGCCGGACGCGCAATCGGATTCAAGAGGTTCGCGAAAAGCGAGCAACAGCGGGCGCCCGCTATGCGCAAGTATCACTGAACGATGATTCGGACGTAGAGCCGGATGTGTCTGCAGGCTGGTTGGAGAGTCAAAGATCTGACACCGCAGGCTCGCATGATCCGCAGGGATATTCTGACGAGCTGGCTGCAATGAAGGCTGAAATAAGTTCTCTGCGAGAGCTGATGGGCGCACAAGCCGCACCTGCTGCCGACACGAGAACGGTAACCGGGGCCGGCGCGAAGAACCCGGTGCAACAATTATTGAGCGAACGTTTGCAAGAATTCGGCTTGGGAGCTGAGTTGGCGGCGTCCGTTTCCCGGCAACATCGAAACGGGCGGTTGGAAGAGGGCTGGAAAACGTCCTTGAAAATGGTCGCCACCGGCATTCGAACCGGCAGGGAAGATTGGTTGGAAGCAGGCGGTGTTTACGCTCTGGTTGGCCCGACCGGATCCGGAAAAACAACAACGATCGGTAAATTGGCCGCCCGGTACGTATTGGAGCACGGGGCTGACAGTTTGGCGCTGGTTACCACAGACCGTTATCGGGTTGCTGCGCACGAGCAGCTGTTTGTGTTCGGACGCATTCTGAACGTACCGGTTCGGGTGGTTGATGAAAGCCACTCCCTGGATGACATCCTCGACGAGCTTTCCGACCGTCACCTTGTGCTGATCGATACCGCCGGACTGACCAGTGCTGATCGGGGTTATCAGGAGCAGCTGGCAGAGCTGGTGCGCAGCGATCACAATATTCGTACTCATTTGGTGGTGTCTGCGACCAGCCAGCCACGTATCATGAAATCCGTTTGGCATTGCTATAAGATGTCGAATCTTGCCGGCTGCATCGTGACCAAGATTGACGAAGCGCTGACCTTGGGCGAATCTCTGGGGTTTGTGATGGAAACCGGCCTTCCGGTGGTATGGTATACCGATGGTCAGAAAATACCGGAAGACCTGCATCGGGCAGAGGCCGCTCCGTTGGTTCGTATGGGCGTTGAGCGCCTGAAAGCGATGCAGCATTCGCAGGCCGCTGCTGAAGGCGCCTTGGCGTAGTCATGACACAACAGCCACCGGCATAGAGCCCGTTAACGACGCAGTAAGAGACAATAAACAGTATGAGCAAACCACATCCGGTTCAGGTTATTGCGGTATCCGGCGGTAAAGGCGGTGTCGGGAAGAGCAATGTGTCGGTCAATCTTGCGATAGCGTTGGCAGAAAAAGGCCGTCGTGTTGTGGTGCTTGATGCCGACTTGGGGTTGGGTAATCTGGATGTACTGCTGGGCGTGACGGCCAACAAGAATTTGCACGATGTTCTTAACGGTGAGTGTGACCTGAAAGACGTGCTTGTGGATGGTCCCGGCGGTATCAAAATTGTACCCGCATCCTCCGGTACCCAACGAATGACACAGCTCAGCCCGATGGAACATGCTGGCCTGATCAATGCGTTCAGTGAACTGGGCGATCAGATTGACGTGTTGATTGTAGACACGGCTGCCGGTATTTCTGAATCTGTTGTGAGCTTCCTTCGTGCCGCGCAAGAGTTGTTGCTGGTGGTGTGCGACGAGCCGACCTCGATAACCGATGTGTATGCACTTATTAAATTGATGAACCGTGACTACGGAACGGATCGCTTTCGCGTGCTCGCCAACCAGGTGCGGAGCGAAGAAGAAGGTAAGCACTTGTTCGAAAAATTGACGCGAGTTACCGAGCGTTTTCTGGATGTCGCGTTACAATACGTGGGCATCGTGCCTTACGACGAAGCGGTCAAGAAAGCCGTTCAACGCCAGCGCGCTGTTCTGGAAGCTTATCCCCGAGCAAAAGCGTCGATTGCAGTACGAGCATTGGCAGACAAAGTGGATAGTTGGCCGCTGCCATCTTCTCCGCGAGGTCATCTTGAATTTTTCGTGGAGCGGCTCGTCGAAGTCTGATCTGAATCCAGTCCAATAAAAGCCGGATACATGACATTGACGAAGAATCTGGGAATGTACCATCAGGCAGGCGCCTCCAACGCTTCGAATTTGATCGAAGTTCACGCGCCGCTGGTTAAAAAAATAGCCCTTCATTTGATGGCCCGTTTGCCGGCATCTGTTCAGCTTGAAGACCTGATGCAGGCTGGAATGATCGGTTTGCTTGAAGCTGCCCAGCGTTATTCCACGGGCAAGGGCGCAACGTTTGAAACCTATGCAGGCATCCGTATTCGGGGCGCGATGGTTGACGAAATCCGAAAGGGTGACTGGGTGCCTCGTTCCGTGCACCGCAATGCCCGCCGGATCTCCGCCGCAATCAAAACCGTTGAAGACCGGACCGGCCGAGAGGCGCAGGATGCCGAGGTGGCGGAAGAGCTTGGTATTGAGTTGTCGGAATACCATTCGTCGCTTTCGGATGCCAACAGTGGCCGGTTATTTAGCCTGGATGAGCTCAATGAATCCGGTGAGCTGCCGATAGAAGAGCAAGAGGTCAGCGATAATCCGTTGGATGGCATCTCGGCAGGTGCTTTTCAGCGCAGTTTGGCCGAAGCGATTGAGGCCCTTCCAGAGAAAGAAAAGTTAGTTTTGAGTTTGTATTACCAGGAAGAACTGAATCTTAAGGAAATCGGGGCGGTGCTTGGGGTCAGTGAAAGCCGAGTCAGCCAGATTCACAGTCAGGCGGCATTGCGTCTTCGAGGCCGGTTGTCGGATTGGCGAGAACACAGTGGCGATTAACTGGCCCGTGTCCTGAAACGAATTTTGAACAGCCTGCCGGATATCAGCAGGCTGACCTACATCCGGGTGTTATTTACTGGAGGTCCCTTTGGACAAGAACATGAAAATACTCATTGTGGATGATTTCTCCACAATGCGCCGAATTATCAAGAACCTGTTGCGTGACCTTGGCTTTACCAACACCGAGGAAGCCGATGATGGCAACACCGCGCTGCCGATGCTCAAGAATGGGCATTATGATTTTCTGGTGACAGACTGGAATATGCCCGGCATGTCCGGCTTTGATCTTCTAAAAGCTGTGCGTGCGGATGAAAATCTAAAGAACCTGCCGGTACTGATGGTCACGGCGGAAGCCAAACGGGACCAAATTGTGGCCGCGGCCCAGGCCGGGGTGAATGGTTACGTTGTTAAGCCGTTTACCGCTGCTGTGCTTAAAGAAAAAATCGAAAAGATTTTTGAACGTATTCAGTAACCAAAGGTCGGGTAGCTCGCATGAGTGACAGCAAACACACCCAACGGGGTCTCGACCCAGAGGTCACGGAAAAGCTGCAAGAGCAGACCTCGCAACTTGTTGAAAGTGTCAACAGTGGCGACTTCGCACGCGCGATGACGATCATTAACGAACTCAGCGAAGTTCGTGATCAGAGCCTGTATCAGGAAGTGGGGCGTTTGACCCGAAGCCTCCATGAGGCCATCCGGAATTTTCAGATCGATCCCCGCAATGCGGAGCAGAAAGAAGCGCTTTCGAAAATGTCTGATGCCTCGGATCGGTTGGCCTACGTGGTCCAAATGACCGGTCAGGCCGCTAACCGCACCATGGATCTGGTTGAGGAAAGCATGCCTGTGGCGCATGCCATCCGTGATGAAGCCTTGAGTCTTCGCGATGAGTGGCAGCGCTTGCGTCGCCGGGAGATTGAGCCTGCGGAGTTCCGGGAGCTGTACGCAAGAATCGATGCATTTTTCGGAACCTTGAGCAACGATTCGGACAACCTGTACAAAAACCTCTCGGAGATTCTTCTGGCCCAGGATTTCCAGGACCTCACCGGCCAGGTGATTCAGAAGGTTACCGCGCTTGTTAAAGAGGTAGAGGAGAATCTGTTGGGCTTGGTCGTCATGGCCAGTCATGTCGATCAGTTGACCGGCACAGTCCATCAAATTGAAGAAAAAGAAGAATCGGCCGAAAAGGGAGTAGGTCCACAAATCAAGGCCGCCGAGCGAGACGATGTTGTTTCGGGGCAGGACGGCGTTGACGACTTATTGTCCAGTCTCGGTTTCTGAAAGACAAAGAGGATGACTCATGGCGTTTGATGCCGATGAAGAGATTCTGCAGGACTTCTTGATAGAAGCCGGCGAGATTCTCGAAAAGCTGTCGGAGCAGTTGGTTGATCTGGAACAGCATCCAGACGACAGCGATCTGCTGAACGCCATATTTCGCGGCTTTCATACGGTGAAGGGCGGAGCCGGGTTTCTCCAGCTTGAAGCGTTGGTGAACTGCTGCCATTCCGCAGAAAACGTGTTCGACATCTTGCGTAACCATAAACGCAGGGTGACTCCCGAGTTAATGGACGTTGTCCTTCAAGCCCTCGACAACGTCAATGCCATGTTTGAAGAAGTGCGCAATCGCGAAGAGCTGACGCCTGCGCCGGCCAGTTTGATTGCGGCCCTGGATGCTTTGGCGATCCCCGAATCAGACGCACCTCCCGCTGTTGATCCCTCTACCCCGAATGCGACATCCGAGCATGAAGACCAAGGCGATATTACCGACGAAGAATTCGAGCGGTTGCTGGATGCGCTTGCAGACGAGAAGGCCGGTGCGCCAGCGCAACCTGAAACGTCAGAGCAGGAGGCTGAAACAGCAGCGGAAACGGGTGGCAACGGTGACGAAATCACCGATGATGAGTTTGAAGCATTACTGGACCAGCTTCACGGCAAAGGCAAATTTGCCGCACCGGATGTGGCCCAAACGGAACCCCCTGAAAAAGAAACCGGCGCTCAACCTGCGGGCGGCGAGAGTTCAGACCTGATCACTGATGACGAATTTGAGCGGCTGTTGGACGAGCTTCATGGCAAAGGCGGCGGCCCCGGAGGGCAGCCGAAGCACGGCGAGAGCCAGCAATCGGAAATCAGCGCTCAGCCAGAGCGTGCTCCTGAAACCGCAGCCAGAGCAGAGCCTGCTCCCGCACCTGCACCGGCAGGCAAACCTGCTGCGCCCGCCAGAGAAAGCGCTCCGGTGGGCGAAACCACCGTTCGGGTAGACACCAAACGCCTGGATGACATCATGAATATGGTGGGCGAATTGGTGCTGGTCCGAAACCGGTTGCAGCGTTTGGGCTCGGAAAGTGAAGACGAACACATGCATAAGGCGGTTGCCAATCTGGATGTGGTGACCACCGATCTGCAGGCTGCCGTCATGCAAACCCGCATGCAGCCCATTAAAAAAGTATTCGGCCGTTTCCCTCGGGTGGTGCGGGATCTTGCCCGCAACCTGAAGAAAGAGGTCAATCTTGTCATGCATGGCGAGGAGACGGACCTGGATAAAAATCTGGTGGAAGCGCTTGCTGATCCATTGGTGCATCTGGTCCGTAACTCGGTTGATCATGGCATCGAGGGGCCGGATGCGCGGGAAGATGCTGGCAAATCCCGAGCCGGAACCGTCACCTTGTCGGCGCAACAAGAAGGTGACCACATCCTTCTTTCAATTGCCGATGATGGCGGCGGTATGGATCCTGATGTGCTGCGCAGAAAAGCGGTCGAAAAGGGACTGTATGACCAGGACGCTGCGGACAGGTTGACCGACAACGAATGTTTTAACCTGATTTTTGCTGCCGGCTTCTCCACCAAAGAGCAGATTTCGGATGTGTCCGGCCGTGGCGTCGGCATGGACGTGGTCAAAAACCGGATAGCACAGCTCAATGGCCAGATCTCGATCGAGTCCGAGCTTGGCAAAGGCACCAAGATCATTATCAAGGTGCCGCTCACGTTGGCCATCATGCCGACGCTGATGATTATGCTGGGCGAGCAATCCTTCGCGCTGCCGTTGGTAAACGTGGTGGAAATTTTCCATCTTGATCTGACCAAAACCAATATGGTCGATGGGCGCGAATGCATTGTGGTTCGGGACAAAGTGTTCCCGCTGTTCCACATCAAACGATGGCTTGTTCACGGCGCTGAGGCCCAGAAAGAAGTGGCCAATGCCCATGTGGTGATCGTGGCGATGGGCACCAAACAAGTTGGTTTCGTGGTTGACCAGTTGGTTGGCCAGGAAGAAGTGGTTATCAAACCCTTGGGGCGTGCGCTTCAGGGTACGCCGGGTATGGCGGGAGCAACCATTACGGGTGATGGTCGCATTGCCTTGATTATTGATGTGCCCAGTTTACTTCAGCACTACGGGTGATTCCGGGCGTTTAGGAGAAAGGCATGACAGTTTCTGTTCTGGTCGTGGATGATTCAGGTTTCTTTCGTAAAAGATTGACGGAAATCCTGACGGCTTCGGGCCAGATCACCGTAGTTGGGGCCGCAACCAATGGTCGGGAGGGCGTTGAGCTTGCTCAGAAATTAAAGCCCGACGTGATCACCATGGACTATGAAATGCCGGTGATGGACGGCATTTCAGCGGTGCGTGAGATCATGGCCAAACAGGCAACACCGGTTTTGATGTTTTCCTCGCTTACCTATGAAGGTGCCCGGGTCACACTCGATGCACTGGAAGCCGGTGCCGTAGACTTCCTGCCTAAGAATTTTGAAGAAATTGCCCGGGACACCAGCCAGCTGCAAAACGTGTTGATTAACCGTGTGCTGGATATTGCCAAAAGCCAGCCGCGAGCTCGCGCGGCGATTACACCACGGAAGCCCGCGATCGCAGCCCCAGTGCAACGCAAGGCCATTGCGCCCCAGGCTGAACGAGCGGCGGTACGGACTACACCCCAGCCCAAACGACATGAAACCGCAGGGGCAAGCTCGGCCCGGCGCAGCGTCAGTAAAGCGCCAGCACGCCAGTACAGTGTGGTGGGTATTGGCACGTCAACCGGCGGGCCGGTTGCTCTGCAGAAAGTCCTCAGCGTATTACCGGCCAGTTTTCCCGCGCCCATCGTTCTGGTGCAGCACATGCCTGCGAGCTTTACCCCTGCCTTCGCAGAACGTTTAAACAAACTGTGTGAAATTGAAGTTCGTCAGGCGGAAGACGGGGATCTGCTGCAGCCGGGCCTGGCGTTGCTTGCTCCTGGCGGTAAGCAGATGATGATTGAAAATCGTGGCGGTAGGGGCCGGGTGAGGATTTTGCCCGGTGACGAACGGTTGAATTACAGGCCTTGTGTCGATGTGACCTTTGGCTCACTGGCCCGTAGTTTCCCGGGTAAAACCTTGGGGATTATCCTGACCGGCATGGGCGCCGATGGCCGCGAAGGTTGCCGTATGATGAAACAAGGCGGGGCCGTGGTCTGGTCGCAGGATGAGGAAACGTCGGTGATCTATGGCATGCCTATGGCCGTCGCAACCGCCGGGCTGTCTGATGAAGTGTTGCCCCTTAACGACGTTGGTTTGCGACTGATTGAAGGCGTAAGCTAATGGATATCTTGAGCCTGCTTGGGATCATTCTTGCCTTTGTTGCCATTTTGGGCGGCAACTTGCTGGAAGGCGGTGCGGTCAGTTCGCTCTTTAATACACCCGCAGCGCTGATTGTTATAGGCGGCACCCTGGCAGCCACCATTTTGCAGACATCCTGGCCAACCCTTAAACGAGCCTTTGTCCAGGTGCACTGGGTATTTGTGCCACCGTATATTTCTCTGGAAGATGGCATAGGCAAGGTGGTTGACTGGAGTGTGAAGGCCCGCAAACAAGGTTTGTTGGGGTTGGAGGGGCTGGCAGAACGAGAGCCTGAGAAGTTCGCCCGGAAAGGACTGCAGTTATTGGTCGATGGCGCCGAACCTGCAACCATTCGCAACACGCTGGAAGTCGATCTGGAATGCCGGGAAGAGCGGGATACGGAGTCGGCCAAAGTTTACGAAGCAATGGGCGGTTACTCGCCGACCATTGGGATTATCGGGGCCGTTATGGGTCTGATACAGGTGATGACCAATCTGGAAGACCCTCAGTCACTCGGGAGTGGCATCGCTACGGCTTTTGTCGCCACCATCTACGGCGTGGCACTGGCTAACCTTCTGTTTTTCCCTATTGCCCACAAACTCCGCGGCATTGTGAGAGAGCGCACTCGCTACGAAGACATGATGATCGATGGCATCATTGCGATTGCCGAAGGCGAGAATCCCAAAACCATTGAACTGCGCCTCCGGGGCTTCCTCTAACCCGCAGTGATCAGGAGTCGGGTTACCTATGCGTCGCCGAAGATACCAGCAAGAAGAGACAAATAATAAAGAGCGTTGGTTGATCTCCTATGCCGATTTCATCACCTTGTTGTTCGCCTTTTTTGTTGTGATGTACTCGGTATCTTCCGTTAACGAAGGTAAATACAAAGTCTTGTCTGAAACCTTTACCGGCGTATTTAACGCGCCTCAACGATCGATTAAGCCGATTGAGGTAGGGGAGCATGTGGCGGCAGTGCCCGAGCAGCAACACGAGAACGTTATTCCACCGGTTGTCACCGATGCGCCCGGTAATCCTGACGTCAGTGAACAAGGCAAGGTTGAAGCTCTGCGGGCCATGGCCGATCAGCTGGCTATGGAATTTGACGATTTGATTAATCAGGGCGTGGTCAGCCTGGAAACCAGCGATCACTGGATAGAGCTGAGCTTGCCAAACAGCATGCTGTTCAATAGCGGGGATGCGGAGCCCCACTATGATTCGTTTGCTGTTATTGAAAAGGTAGCCAAGGTGCTTCGTAACCGGAGCAATGCGGTGAAGGTTGAAGGCTTTACCGATAATCGGCCTATCCGAACGGGGCGCTACCCGTCCAACTGGGAGCTTTCCACGGCGAGGGCCTCGGCGGTTTCACGAATGTTGGTGATGCAGGGCATTGAGCCTGAACGACTGGCGGCGATTGGTTATGGTGAACATCAGCCGGTGGCTCGAAACGACACAGAGGAAGGGCGACGCCGGAACCGTCGGGTTATCTTGTTAATTTCAAAAGACTCGAGCATCCGCGGCGTGGTCCGGTAGCGCAAAAAGGTTGTTCATGCGTATAGCCGATCTGGCACACTTTCTGTATTAACTCATTCTTATAATCCTAAACGGCAAACGATTGCCGCTTGCAGAACATTCATTCTTCAAGTTGCCTGCGCTGCCGCCGATATTATTATTGAGCCGTGATTGAACGTTCGGGCTTATAGCTGGAGTAACACGTGTGCGTATTTGGGCAGTAGCCAATCAAAAGGGTGGTGTGGGAAAAACCACCTCTGTTGTTTCACTGAGCGGATTATTGGCTCAGCGAGGCAAGCGTGTGCTTGTGGTTGACCTGGACCCCCACGGTTCGCTCACCGCCTGGTTTGGCTACGACCCGGACACCATTGCCCACAGTGTCTTTGATCTGTTTCAGCATCAAGGCAGCGTGCCGGAAGGTTTGCCGGCACAGTTGATCGCCGATACCAGTCATCCCGGTGTGTTCTTATTGCCGGCGAGCACAGCCTTGGCGACGCTTGAGCGAAAAATGGTGGGCGTTGGCGGCATGGGCTTGATTATGTCGCGGGCTTTAGCGCAACTGTGGGACGACTTTGACTACGTGCTACTAGACAACACGCCCTCACTGGGGGTGTTGATGGTGAATGCCTTGGCGGCAGCGCAGCACCTGGTTATCCCGGTGCAAACGGAATTTTTGGCGATCAAAGGGCTTGAACGCATGCTGCACACCTTGCAGATGGTCATGCGCTCGCAGAAAAACGAGTTGCCTTACACCATTGTGCCGACCATGTATGACCGGAGAACACAGGCATCGGTAAAAAGCCTTAACCTGTTGCGCAAAACCTACCCTGAAAACCTCTGGCGTTTTGCGGTGCCAGTCGATACCAAGTTTCGTGATGCCAGTGAGAAGGGCGTGTTTCCGTCCGTCCTCGATGCCAACACTCACGGTGTGAGAGCCTATGGCCATTTACTTGATGACCTGCTGGCCCAAACGGCCGCGGTGAAAGGTCGGCACCATGGCTGACAAAAAAATGACACAGCTGACGGCTTCAGACGCAGCTATTGCCAGTTATCTTGACGAGTTGTTGCATACGGCGACGGAAACCGCAGAGCAAGAAGAGCGGGTGGTCCCGGATCCACAAACGGTAGAGCCTGAGCCGGTTCCAGTCGAACCGCCTGTTGTTGAAGAGACGGTACCGCACTCTAATGAGCCAGCGGCCAGACCCGATTGGTCGGAGAAACCGTTCGAGTGTCTGATTTTTACAGTGGCCGGGCTTCAGTTGGCTGTGCCCCTGGTGTTGCTGGGTGCTATACATAAAATTGAAGAGGAAATTCGTTCGCTGCCGGGCAGTCCTGACTGGTATATGGGCATTCGTCCGGGCAACGACTATAACCTGCGAGTGGTGGACAGCGCTCAGTGGATCATGGCTGGCCGAGTGCCTGACAACGCCCGGGACAACTATCGCTTTATTATTCGTCTGGATGACAGCCCTTGGGGCTTGGCGTGCGACAGCGTTGGTCAATCCTTCACGCTCGACCCCGAGCAGGTGCGGTGGCGTACAGCCAGAAGCCAACGGCCTTGGTTGGCCGGTACGGTCATTGATCATATGTGTGCGTTGATTGATGTGAGGGCGATGTCTGAGCTACTGGTACGCGCAGAGCGGGAGCAGCGCCTGGATTTGAGTTAAATCTCGGTTACCGAATGAAACCGTGCAATGCTGGCACGGATTATGCCCATAACTATAGTATTGGGCGCTGATGATGATTTTTTGACGATCAGGTTGCCCGCAGGGCAGCCGAGCAGGAGAACGAGTTATGGCAGCCCCGAGCGGACAGCACAATCAGGCCCAGGAAGATCAGGTACTCCAGTACGTGACCTTTCGCCTGGATGATGAGACCTACGGCATAAACGTGATGCAAATCCAGGAAGTGCTCCGGTACACAGAAATAGCGCCGGTGCCGGGAGCTCCGGATTATGTGCTTGGCATCATCAACCTTCGTGGCAACGTTGTGACGGTGATCGATACCCGTCGCCGGTTCGGACTGATGGACGCCGATGTCACCGAAGCGACGCGCATTGTGGTGATGGAGTCCGAGAATCAGGTGATGGGGGTGCTGGTGGATTCCGTGGCCGAGGTGATTTACCTGAAGGCCAGCGAAATTGAAACAGCGCCCAACGTGGGGAACGAGGAAAGTGCCAAGTTCATCCAGGGTGTGTGCAACAAGAATGGCGAGCTGATCATTCTCGTCGAATTTGAAAAGATGCTGACAGACCACGAGTGGGCTGAAATCGCAGCGCTGTAAACGGCCAAGCCAACAGCGTTTCTGATGGACGTCTACCGTGGTAACCAATAACGGAGACGTCCACTATGAGCTTTAACATTCCTTCCTGGCTTCCTTGGTGCCTGACCGCTGTGGCGATTGTTCTGGTTCTTGTGCAGGGCATTCTCCACGGCCGCAAAATTCAGGCGCTTCAGGCATCCCTCAAGAACCGGTGCGATACCCTTGGGCGAGAACTGCATGCCACCACCAGTGGCAGTATGGGCGTGGGTCAGCGTTTGGTCGCCTGCGAGCGCCAGTTGTTCGAATTGCGCAACGCCATGGATGAAATGCGCCAGAACGACCCTCTCCGAATCTCCTACGACGAAGCCGCGCGGTTGGTTGATCTGGGAGCAGATATAGATGACCTGATGAACACTTGCGGTATCTCTCGTCCAGAAGCGGAGCTTGTGTCGGCGCTTAAAAAGCGTCAGGCCGCTTAATCTTCCGGCTCTTCAGGCGGCGTGCTGCCATCGGGGTGAGCGTCGTCTGGCGTTTTGCCCCGAATGTGAAACGCAAACGCCAAAATCTCGGCAATGACTCGATAGAGTTCTTCCGGGATTTCTTCATTCAGAGACAAGCGCGCTAATATTCCTGCCAGCTCGGCATTTTCATAAAGAGGAACATCGTTTTCCTGAGCGATGCGGATAATTTCCTCGGCCAGTTCCCATGTGCCCGTTGCTGAGATAATCGGGGCGCGTTTTCCATCGTATTTCAAAGCGACGGCAGCGGGAGCGGTGTGATCATCGTGGGTTTGAGAGGGTTTGTCCTGACTCATGCCTTGGTATCCACCAGTCGATGTTCCAGTCGGGTTTCGGCCTGCTGAGGGCTGCCTCTTCGACATTCCAAATCCGCCACTTCAAGGCCAAGATCTGCCAAACTTTGGCGTAGCAGCGGAAGCTCCTCGTTTACCTGTCGAAGAGTTGATTGCTTCGTTGCCCATATATGCGCACTGACACTGGGGTGTCGATACGCCACTTCGAAATGCAGGGGGCCCGCGTGGTCCAGATCCATGGCAAGGTTCAGACGCCATTCGCTTACAGCCGCTCGATCCGGATGCTGTTTGGAATTTTTTTCCTGCTTGTATTGCTCCATCCGGAGTTGCGCCGTCCGTGGTTCTTGATGCGGGGTTAGCCAGGGAATTTCTAGCAGCAAGGTACTTGTGGGGGCGCCGGGTTCCGCCCCGGCTCTTGCGGTCAGAGTTTGACTGTGGAGTTGGTTAACAGTGATGCGGTTCAGCATTCCAGCCAGCATGCGCAATGTTTGAGCGACGCTTGCAGGTTCGCTGCTGCTTTGAGATGCGTTGGCGGTGGCCAGCTTAGGAAATTGGAGTGGTGCATTCATCAAATCTTGGCTTGCCAGCGGTGTCAGACGGTTGAAGGCCTCCGGCGATTGCCCTTGGCTGGCGAGCAGTGCTGTTATGATTCTGGCTAGGGCCAGCTTAAAATCGGTGGGTGCCGTTTGATGGCCGCCGGTCTGTAACAAGCGGGATTCGGCGAAGGCGCCACTTTCAGTCAGCCACTGTTTTACTTGAGCTGCGCTACCCTCTGCTTTGCCCGCGCCCGGATGAAGGGCGTCAGCTTTTGCCATATTAGCGAGAAGCCCTTCCAGGGCCTGTTTGGCTGCCGCGGGAAGTGGTTGAGTAGCATTGCTTGAAGGTAACTGGCCCGGTTGAAGGGAGCCTTTTAGCCCCGTATTCATGCTGCTTAGCAGTTGAGCCAATCCGCTTTGCAGGTTTTGTTGCCAGGGCAGGCGTTGCGCCAGTGCTTTTGCGATGCCGGCTTCTTCACTGGCCGCTAGCTTGCCCATGAGCCGAAGTTCGTTTCCGGCGCGCATGATTTTAATCAAGTCGCCTGCTTTTAAATCCGGTGGTTGGTCACCGGCCGCAACCGCGAGGGAGCGGCCTTTCACCTCTAAAATGAGCTCGCTACCCCCGCCCTTGCGCTGCAAGACTTCCGCCACCTTGGCGAGCGTGGACTCCCGGTTGCCCAGTTTCAATTGTGCCAGTTGCTGTTGGGCCGACTGGGTGCGGTCGATACCGACGGAGGGCAAGCCAGTATTGGTCTGGCCGCCACCTGAGAGTTTGTTTGTCGGGGGGGCGGGCGTTTGCCCGGCGTTCAGTTTCATTGGCATTGTTTTGATATCGGGCAAGAGTAATCTGTGATCGCTTTCGTTATAATGCGCCACGTTGACTAAGAACGCCCGGAATTTAAATGGATTGTTGTTTGGTCTTCATCCATACACCCGATGCCACACGCGCATCCTTCGCTTTAAAACGGAACCCAGATGCCCGAGCCGTTACTACAGGCCGTTGGTCTTGAGTGTGAGCGCGACGAGCGCCTTCTGTTCCAGAACCTGTCATTTTCCATACTGCCCGGTACGATTACCCGTGTCGAGGGTCCTAATGGTTCCGGTAAAACAACCTTACTCAGAATATTAGCGGGTTTGAACGATGCCTGGGCGGGAGATCTGAGCTGGTGTGGCAAGTCTATAAGTCAGAACCGGGAATCCTATCTGCGCAATATGATGTATTTGGGGCATCGCCCGGGCATCAAACACCTGCTGACACCGTTGGAAAACTTGCGGGCATTAATGGCAGGGCGAAGACCGCTCGACGATGATGCGTTGAAGCAAGCGCTGGCCGGGACAGGCCTTGCCGGTTTCGAACACGTGCCCTGTCGCAACTTGTCGGCAGGGCAGCAGCGCCGGGTGGCGTTGGCGCGTTTACTGATTGCCGACGAGCCACTATGGATCCTCGATGAAGTATTTACCGCCATTGATGCCGGTGGGGTTGAAGCGATTGAGAACCTGCTGTTACAGCGAGCCCGAGAGGGTGGAGCAGTTATTGTCACGACCCATCATGATCTCGATTTGCCCGGTATGGGCCGTATTACCTTGGGAGCAGCGTGATGAACGCTAATGCGCCAATCAGACTAAAAAAGGTAGACAGCTCAGTGGGCGTATCTCAGGCCATGGTGTCGGTCTTTTTGCGAGATGTCCGCGTTGCATTTCGCCAAAGGCAAGACCTGTTAAATCCGCTCCTGTTTTTTACCATGGTAGTAACTCTGTTCCCCCTTGGGGTCAGCCCGGAAGTGGCATTCCTGAAACAGTCCGGAGCCGGTATCCTGTGGGTAGCGGCGCTGTTGTCGGTTCTTTTATCGCTGGATCACTTGTTTCGGCACGATTTTGACGACGGCACTCTGGAACAGCTGATGTTGCAGCCGCAGCCACTGTTTCTGCTGGTACTGGCCAAGACCATGGCCCACTGGCTGCTGACCGGACTGCCTTTGGTGCTGTTAACACCGGTTTTAGGGCTAATGTTGCACCTCGACGGGAACTCCGTGGCCACTTTATGTCTAACGCTGCTGATTGGCACTCCGGTATTGAGTTTGATCGGCTCCATTGGCGCAGCGTTAACTTTGGGCCTGCGATCGGCCGGTGTGCTCTTGTCACTGCTGATTATTCCGCTGTACATTCCCGTGCTCATCTTCGGTACAGGAACAGTAGCTGCGGCTGCAGAGGGCGCACAGGTGTCCGGTTATCTGGCATTGATGGGGGCGTTTTTAGTGCTGGCGCTGACGTTGGCGCCCTTTGCCTCGGCTGCAGCATTGCGAATCAGCCTGTCCAATAGCTGAGTATGTGTCAGCCGGGCAGAAACGAACAGTGAACAGTAAGACGGTAACTAACTGATGTGGCAATTCTTTCATAAGCTGGGCTCTCCGAAGTGGTTCTTTGGAATTGCAAACCGCTTTATGCCGTGGCTGCTGGCGGGGGGGCTGACCCTTCTGGTTGCGGGGTTAGTCTGGGGGTTGGCGTTTGCCCCGAAAGATTATCTGCAGGGCAACAGCTACCGGATCATTTTTATTCACGTACCGTCGGCATTCCTGGCGCAATCCATCTACATCATGATGGCCTCGGCGGCGGTGGTGACCTTGGTTTGGCGGATGAAGCTGGCTGACGTGTTTGTGAAATCCGTTGCGCCGGTTGGCTTGATGTTTACCTTTTTGGCGCTCTTCACCGGCGCGGTTTGGGGGAAGCCGACGTGGGGCACCTGGTGGGTTTGGGATGCGCGCCTCACTTCCATGCTGATTTTGTTGTTCCTGTATGGAGGCACCATCGCTCTGGATCGCTCCATAAATGATGAGAAGTCGGCGGCGCGTGCGGTGGCCGTTTTGGTTCTGGTCGGGGTGGTGAATATTCCGATCATCAAGTATTCGGTGGATTGGTGGAACACATTGCACCAGCCCGCCACCTTCAAATTGACCGAAAAGCCGTCCATGGCGATGGAGATGTGGGTGCCGCTATTGCTGTCGGTGCTGGGGCTTTATCTGCTGTTCGGATGGTTGGCGTGTTTGAGAATGAAAACCGAAATTCTGGTTCGGGAGCGCCGCACACGGTGGGTGAGAGAACACGTTTTGGCGGGAAGGAAGTAAACAATGGCATTTGAATCATTTTCAGCATTTCTCGCCATGGAAGGCCATGGTCCCTACGTTTGGACCTGTTATGCCGTGTTCGTTGTTCTGGTTGCGGGCACGATATTTTGGTCGGCGAAACGCCATCAAGCGACGTATCACATGTGTAAACGCAGCTATGAGCAGCAGGCCGCGAAAGGGCAGGCCACGCCGAAAGCGGCAGCCACGTTTACTCGTGTTGAAATCTCTCAGGATTGATCATTAGGTAACCCATGCATCCGATTCGTAAGAAAAGACTGACCATATTAATTTTCCTTGTTGCTGGCTTGGCAGTTGCGGTTGGTCTGACCACCTACGCATTGCGTCAGAACATCAACCTGTTTTACGACCCCACTGAAATCGCGGCAGGTAATGCACCGGTTGATGTGCGGATTCGGGCTGGCGGTATGGTTGAGGAAGGTAGCGTCGTTCGTGATACCGAAAGCCTCGCTGTCCGGTTCCGGGTGACAAATTTCACGGATTCGGTACCGGTTGAGTATGTTGGCATCCTCCCGGATCTCTTCGCCGAAGGCCAGGGCGTAGTCGCCATGGGGCGATTGAACAACGAGGGCTTGTTTGTGGCGGATCAGGTACTGGCCAAGCACGATGAAAATTACATGCCACCGGAAGTGGCCGATGCGTTGGAAAAGTCATCGAAAGGTCAGCACAAATCGCCATACGCAGATAAAGCTGCAGAATCCCCGGCTTACTGAGCCGCCATTTATTGTTGATGTTGGAGAGTCCTGATGTATCCGGAACTCGGGCAAGTTTCACTGATACTCGCGCTACTGCTGGCGTTACTTCTGTCTGGTGTGCCGTTGGCGGGCGCGTTAACCGGGCGTGACAGCCTGCAGGCCTTTGCCCGACCTTTGGCGTCGGGCATGTTTGTGTTTACCGGGCTGGCCTTTGCCATCCTGACTCATGCTTTTATGGTGGACGATTTTTCCGTCGCGTACGTCGCCAACAACAGCAACAGCCTGTTGCCTTGGTTCTATAAGTTCAGCGCCGTATGGGGCGGGCACGAAGGCTCGTTGTTGCTGTGGATTCTAATGTTGACCGGCTGGACTCTGGCCGTGGCGGTGTTTAGCCGCAGGCTACCCTCAACCATGGTGTCGCAGGTTCTGTCTGTGATGGGCATGGTCTGCGTGGGCTTCTTCCTGTTCATTATCCTGACCTCCAATCCCTTCGATCGTTTGTTGCCAAACATTCCGGCGGATGGCCAGGACCTGAACCCTCTGTTGCAAGACATCGGTTTGATCGTGCACCCACCTATGCTTTACATGGGCTATGTCGGGTTCTCCGTTGCCTTTGCGTTTGCGTTGGCCGCCCTGATTAATGGACGATTGGATGCTGCTTGGGCCCGTTGGTCCCGGCCTTGGACCACCGTAGCCTGGTCGTTCCTGACTATCGGTATTGCGTTAGGCAGCTGGTGGGCCTACTACGAACTTGGCTGGGGCGGCTGGTGGTTCTGGGACCCAGTTGAAAACGCATCGTTGCTGCCCTGGTTGTCGGGCACTGCTCTAATGCACTCGTTGGCGGTAACTGAAAAGCGGGGCGTGTTCAAAAGCTGGACCGTGCTTTTGGCCATCGTAACCTTTGCGCTAAGTCTACTCGGTACCTTTCTGGTTCGCTCCGGTGTGCTGACGTCCGTGCATGCCTTTGCGTCTGACCCGGAGCGTGGCACTTTCCTGCTCGCACTGTTGGGCATTACCGTAATCGGTAGTTTGGCGCTGTATGCCTTCCGTGCGCCGGTGGTTCACGTTCGTTCCCGCTACGGTTCAATGTCCCGGGAAATCTTCTTGTTGTTGAACAACGTACTTCTGGTGACAGCAACGCTGCTGGTCGCGATCGGTACGCTTTACCCGCTGATTCTGGATTATCTGGACATGGGTAAGCTGTCCATTGGTGAGCCGTTCTTCAACACCACCTTTAGCCCGTTAGCTGTCGCGGCAGGGCTGTTGTTGGGCGCTGGTGTGTTCTCACGCTGGAAGAAAACCGATGGCGGCTGGCTTGGCCGCAAACTGCTCTGGCCGCTGGCCCTGAGCTTGACCGCAAGTGTCGCGGTGATCTTGGTTTACGGAGGCTTCAAACCCTGGGCCTTCGCGGGCGTATTCACGGCGATCTGGGTGGCGGTGGCAACGCTTTGGGATCTGTGGGACAAATCGGCCTCCCGACAGGGGCGTTTGCATGGTCTTAAGCGCCAGTCCCGCAGCTATTGGGGCATGGTACTGGGTCACCTGGGTGTTGCTATGGTGATGGCGGGTGCAACCGTGGTATCCAACTACGGCATCGAGCGCGATGTCCGCATGGTGCCCGGTGACTCGGCCATGGTGGGCGATTACGAAATTGTGTTTACAGCGATTGGCAACCGTCGCGGTGCGAACTTTACTGCTCAATACGGCAGCTTCGATGTATTGCTGGATGGCAAGAAGATATCAGAGCTGCACCCGGAGAAACGCAACTATTCGGTTGGAATGAGCGTGATGACCGAAGCCGACATTGACGGCGGGTTGTTCCGGGACATCTTCGTGGCCGTCGGTGAACGGATTTCCGATGATGCCTGGGCCATTCGCCTGCAATACAAACCTTTGATTCGCTGGCTTTGGTTGGGGGCGTTGGTGATGGCCATCGGTGGTTTCCTTGCGATCTCGGATAAGCGCTACCGCATCCGGGCGAAAAATCAGGTTAAAGTCGCTGATAGTAGCCCCAAAGTAGGTAGCACTCAGGCTACAGGAGCAACGTCATGAAGCGTCTTCTGTTGTTTTTACCGTTGGTTATCGCGATCAGTCTTGGCATTTTCCTGGCCGCAGGCATCGGCAAAGACCCCACCAAACTGGAGTCGGCTCGGATTGGTAAGCCGGTACCGGCGTTTAGTCTGGAAAGTCTGAATAACCCAACCCAGTTGCTTGACGAGTCGATTCTGAAGGGCGAAGTAGCCTTGCTGAACGTCTGGGCAGAGTGGTGCCCCTCCTGTTGGGACGAGCACGAATACCTGATGTGGTTGTCGCAGGAAAAAGGCATTCGCATTGTTGGTCTGAACTATAAAGATCAGCGCGAAACTGCCTTCAGCTTTCTAGGGCGCTTGGGTAATCCCTACGATGAAATTATCTTCGATCCCAAAGGGTCGCTGGGCTTTGATCTCGGCGTATACGGCGCGCCGGAAACGTTTGTTATCGATGCTGATGGCATTGTGCAGTACCGCCACGTAGGGGTGGTGAATCAGCGCGTCTGGGAAGAGGTTTTGCAGCCGGTTATTCAGAAGGCAAAGGGGAATAGCTGATGCGACATGTTCAGGGTGCGTTACTGCTATTGATCCTGTGTGCTTTCGGCGCACAGGCTGAAGTCAGAGAGGTGTACGACTTTGAGACCCGGGCTGAGGAGCAGCGTTATCAGAACCTGATTGCCGAGTTACGTTGCCCGAAATGCCAGAACCAGAACATCGCCGACTCCAACGCTCCGATCTCAAAGGACATGCGGGATCAGGTTTACCGGCTAATGAAGAACGGCGCCACCAACGATGAAATCGTTGGTGATTTAGTGGGGCGTTTCGGCGAGTTTGTTCAGTACAAACCGCCTGTGGACAGACGTACGATTTTGCTGTGGGCGTTTCCGGCCATCGCTGTGATTGGCGGCGTGCTGATTGTTATCGGCGTTGCGGTGCGGTCCGGTAGGCGCGAGCAGGATGGCTCGGCCCTGAGCACTGAGGAACTGGCCCGCGTCAAAAAAATGCTGGCCGACAAGGATCAGTCGCCCCGAGACTGATCTTCGCAACACATTTCTAACTGTGACGTTGACTTCATCATGACTCAAGAAACCTTTTGGATTGCCGCAGCGGTGCTGGTTTTGTTCGCGATGGCTTTCGTGATGTATCCGGTGCTTTTCCATCGGCCGAAATCAAGAATTGAAACCGATCTGAGAAATCAAAACCTGCTGGCTTATAAATCGCGGCTCAGAGAGCTCGAAGTGGAGCGTGAGGCCGGCATTCTGGATCAGCAAAGCTACGAGCAACTGAAAGACGAACTGGCCGGTTCGATGCTGGATGATGTGCCGGAAAATGCCCGGCCCGAGAAGCGTATTCCGGGGCGCCGAAGTGCCATGGCGGTTGCTTTTCTGGCTATCTTGCTACTGCCTGCCGGAGCGTTTTTCGCCTACCAGGAGTGGGGCTCCATGGGCCAGGTGGAGCAGTACCTCACCATGCAGGAGATGAACGCGTCCGGTGCGGATCAGGTGGCTCGGATGTCGGAGCTCGCCGACCAGTTGCGGGAACGACTGGAACAGGACCCCGATAGCATCGATGGCTGGGCCATGCTCGCCCAGACCTACATGCGGGTTGAGCGATACGACGAAGCAGCCGCGGCCTACCGGCGTTTGGCAGAACAGGTCTCGGACGACCCGGCCTCGAGTGCTGTCGCTTATGGTTTGTCGGCACAAGCCTTGTTTTTCAAAACTGAAGGGCAAATGACTCAGGCGGTTCGAGACGCTATTGACCGGGCCTTGGCGCTGGATGCGAGTGAAGTGAATTCGCTGGGTTTATTGGGCATCCACGCCTTTAGCCAGCAGAACTACCGCCAGGCGATTGAATATTGGGAAACCATTACGGAGGCTGCGCCCAACCACCCGCAAATTGCATCGATTCGCGGCGGCATCGCAGAAGCCTATGGCCGTTTGGGTGAAACACCGCCGGCTCAGGTAGCAGAGGATGTCGCAGCGGCATCCGCCGGTGTTGACCTTCGCGTTTCCATTGACGCCGCTTTCAAAGAACAGGTGCCTGCGGACACCACTCTGTTTATTTTCGCTCGCCCGGCGGGAGCAACGGGTGGGGCGCCAGTGGCAGTGACGCGCTTAACGGCGGGTGCCTTGCCGGCAGAGGTTCGTTTGGATGACAGCTACGCGATGTCGCCCGAGGCGACAATCTCGGCTGTCGACGAAGTGGTTGTGGTCGCGCGCCTGACGCGCAGCGGTTCTATCAGTGCGCAGCCCGGCGACTGGCAGGGCCAAGTGACAGCAAGCGTTGTACCACCGGATGCCGCTGGCCAGCCGGTGGAACTGATCATCAACCAACAACTGACCAACTGATTTGCGCTCCTTACTGCCCGGCCGGCTAGCTAGACAATTCGGCCGGGTAGAGCGGAGCCAGCCCGTTGTGATTTTCCTTTCTAGCGTCCCCGTGCCTTAACTGCATCACCGCTTTCGCCAGTTTGTCTCTCACGGTCTTATCAGAATCTGCCGAATCAGGCGTTTTCGCCGAATACAGGCTGGCCTGGAAATCCCGGAGCGCGCCTTGAAGATCACGGCTGTTGCTATGGCGAATGACATCGGCGGTGTCATTGAAGTCCTTCTCCGGGAATCGTTCCCGAGCCCAGCGCACCAAAAGCACCGAGGTTTCAGGGGCACCGTTTTGAATCGCCGTTGTTAGCTGAATAAAACGCTGCTTTTCGTTGCTATCACCAGCGACCGGATTGTTACCATTGGCGGGGTGCTGTTTTCTTCGGGAGCGCCACCAAAGCACCAAGGTGATCAGCCACAAACACGCCAGCAACAGGGTGGTCCAGAGCCAGGGTGAGAGTCTGTCCGCTCCGGAATCGGCGATGGTTTCAGGTGGCTGGCCCGCTGTTGGCTCGGTCTGGGCAGATTCATCGTTGGTTGCTTCGATTGTTGCAGTGCCACCTTCAATTCGGTAGCTGCGGGCAGGCAAGACAGCTTCTTCCAGTTGATCGGTTTTAGTGTTCCACCACGGCACTCTAATTTCAGGAATCACAACGTCTCCTGAGTTTACCGGCACCAGTGCTGCTTCCAGCTGCAAGCTTGATTCAAGACCTTCTGACGTGGGTTCCGTATGTCGTCGAGGTTGCTCCGGGTAATGCCTCAGAGCACCCGGATAGCTCACCGAGAGCGGTGGTAGTGCCTCGGAAGGAAGGCCGGAGGCCTGCAGCACAATGTTTCGGGTCAGGTTGCTGCCCGCCTTCAACACGCCGCTGTTGGGCAAGCCGTCTTCTGCCAGCGCGAGATTGTCCGCCGGCAACCAGGCTTGGTCGGCGGGATAATCCGCAGGCACGGGTTTTACCTGCACGGGATAGAGCTGCTGGCTATCCCGTAAAAACCGGAGCGCGCCGTTGGCTTCTCTGACCTGACCTTCGAACCGGATGGCAGGCAGTTTCAACTCACCGGGGGTCTGTGGGAAAATTGCGTAACGCCGCTCCACCACCCGGTATCGTTTACCGTCGCGGCGGGTTGTGAACTCCCGCTGTTTGCCCAGGCTTTCAATGATCGCATCCGGGTGCTGGGGGTCAGAAAGCTCACCTCGTACCAGATTGCCCGAGAAATACAGCTGCACAGTCAGTACCAACTGCTCCTGTACATAAACGTCGGCTTTGTCGGCAGAGAGCTCGACAAAGCTGTCACGGTTTGCGGCCGGATGGTCGGGGGGCGTGCCCGACACGACTTCGATGGTGACAGGGTTGGAGGTCGCTTCCTGGAATTTGAGAGCCGGGATCGTCAGAGTCCCGGTACGTTTGGGTGCCAATTGATAGGTCCAGGTGATTTCACCCATCATGTCGCCATTGACTGTTTGCACGCTGTAGCGTTGATTGCGTGCGAGGATTTCAAAATCCGGTTCCACCTGCTCGATGTTCGGTGACGGTAACTGCGACAAATCAAAGTTGAACAGATTGCTCAGATTGAGCTCGATGTTCATTGACCCTTTAACGGTCAGGGTCAGCACTTCTCCCTCATAGAGCTGATCCCGGTCTGGCTCGGCCGTCAGTTCATTCGCCGATAGCGCGCCGGAGAACAGTAGCAGGAGGCACAAGAGGGAAGGCAGAAGGTTCTTTACCATGGTGTATCGCCCTCGTCGCGTTGGGTCTGGCGTTGTTGATACTGTTGCAGGAACTTGCGTTGCAGCAATCCCCCGGGGTTGTCGGGGACCCGACGTAGCATCTGTTCTTGCCCCTGGCTCAGGGGTTGTTCGGTCACAGGTGCGGGTGCCTCGGCCTCAGGCCCTTGCTCCGGGTCTTGTTTTGATGGCTGTGCACTACCACTTTGTTGCTCTTCCGTCTGTTCCGGTTCCTGCTGTTGCTGATCTTGTGATTGCTGACCGTCCTGATTCTGTTTCTCCGATGACTGTCGGTCTTGTTGCTCACCGTCCTGACGCTCGCTGTCGTCCCCGGACTGTTGCTTGTCGCCTTGTTGGGAGTCGCTGTTCTGGCTGTCGGAATTGTCCTGTTTGGAACTCTGGTTTTGATTCTGATCGTTGTCGCCGTTCTGGTTCTGCTTCTGTTGCTGTTCCAGCAGTTTCTTCACCAGATCACGATTGAAGTGTGCGTCGGCATGTTCAGGCTGTTCTTCCAATACCCGGTCGTAGGCTTTAAGCGCTTCTTCAAGTTTGCCGGCCCGGGCCAGGGCATTGCCGCGATTATAGTGGCTGGTAGTCTCGGCAGAATTGGAGAACGCGTCGATGGCTTCGTCATACTTGCCGGCCCGATACAGAGCTGAGCCTCGCCAGATAGGCTGCTCCAAGATTTCTGCCGCTTGGCTCGGGTTTTGTTCGATCAGCTCAGGCCCACGCTGGTCTTCCCGTTGCCAGAGACCAGCCCAGTCCAATGCCATGGCGGGCCTTGGCGCCATCGTGAGGGGTACCATGGCAAATGCAAGCACGGCAAAAGCACCACGGCGCCAGCCGATCAGCAATAAAGGAAGCGCCAACCACAACAGCCAGTAACCGTCATCTTGCCAGCGGTTGATGGTGAGGCCATCCTCGTTTGTCTGCCACCCATCAGTTGCCTCGGGTTCGACGTTCAATGCGCGAATGTCGCTGTCGTCCAGCGTCATTTCATGGCTTTTTCCGCCAGATTGACGGGCCAGATCTGCGAGAGCACCGGGATCAGCTCTGGTAATCACAATATCGTTGCCGTCCCGAATAAAACCATGGCGGGGCAGGGGGATCGGGCCGCCTTCCTCGGTACCCACGATCAGGCTACTGAGAGCGTATGGCGTGGCGCTGAGTTGTTCGTGAATGCCGTCTCGATAGCTCCCGGATACATCATCGGCAATCAGAAGAATGCGTCCGCGCCCGGGTGCGCCATTGCCCAGCAGGTTAATTGCTTCTTTGACGGCAAGGTCGGCACGGTTGCCCTGTGCCGGCATGATCGTAGGCTCCAGCACGCTGAGCATGGCTTCAATGGTGCGATGGTCTTCGGTCAGGGGCGTGACCACATGGGCATCCCCGGCATACACCAGCAGTGCGGTGAGACCGCCCTGACGCTGTGCAAGAATATCCCGGATCTTGCGTTTGGCCAGGGTTAACCGGTCCGGGTTCACATCCGTGGCCAGCATGGACAGGGACAAATCCAGCGCAATAACCAGGCTGTCCTGTGGTTGTTTGAGTGGCGTGGGTGCTTGCCTCCAACTCGGGCCAGCCAGCGCGGTGGCCAGAATAATTACCGCCAGGCTGAGGGGCCAAAATGGTGACACGGTGGTCCGGTCAGATGCGCGGCGGCGCCGCTGAATCAAGGGTTTGAGAAGGGCCGGAGAAATATAGCGGCTCCAGCCCGCATCGCCGTGTTTCAGACGGTTCTGGAGGATGTACAGCAGCGGAATGGCGAAGATCAGTCCAAGCCATAGCGGCCGTATAAAATGGAAATCAGCCATGGTCAGCCTCCGTTTCCGGCGTAAAGCGAGAGCGGGATTGGGCGAGGCGCACGACCATCAGCGTGAGCCAGATAGCGATGGCAACGCCAGCCGGCCAGACGTATAGCTCGGTCACTGGCCGGAAAAACTGGCCTTCCTGTTCAATCGGCTCCAGATGATTGATGCTGTCATAAATCATCTCGAGCTCCGGCAAACTTCGCGCACGGAAGTACCGGCCCCCGGTTTTTTTGGCCATGTGGGTAAGCAACTCCTCATCCAGATCCCGCGAAGGGTTCACCCGGCGGGTGCCCAGCAATCCGCGCTGAATCACCGAGTCAGCACCGATACCAATGGTGTAAAGCCTCACGCCAGCTGCCGCTGCGATGTCTGTGGCTTTGTCCGGACTGATTTCGCCGGCGGTATTGGCGCCATCGGTCAGCATGATGGCAACACGCTGTTCCTGGGGCCGGTCACGTAGCCGTTTCACCGCAAGGCCGACCGCATCGCCGATGGCCGTAGCGCGGCCAGCCATGCCCAGTCCGGATTCAAGCAGGAGCGTTCGGACTGTTTCCCGGTCGAAGGTCAGTGGGGCCTGAACGTAGGGTTCTGTGCCGAAAAGAATCAGGCCCAGCCTGTCGCCCTCCCGCTGATCGATAAAGTCGTTCAGCACCCGCTTTACCGCTTTAAGCCGATTAATGCTGCGCCCATGCAGCACCATGTCCTGCTCTTCCATACTGGGTGAAATGTCGACCACCAGCATCAGGTCGCGGCCTGTGATCGGCATTTGAACCTGCTCGCCCACATGTTGCGGTCGTGCGAGCGCAATCACCAGACAAAGCCAGGCTGCCAGGACCAGCAGTTTTCGCCACCATGGATTGGGCTTACCCTGTGTGCTTACTCCCGGCATATCGGATAGCCAATGACCCACAGGGATCACCGGCGCGTCTACCAGCTCGCTTTTGGGTTTTCTTGCGATAAGCAACAGTGGTAGCAGAGCGAGCAATAGTGCCCACGGGTAAGCCAGGCTGATCATAACTGGGCCTCCAGCCATAGCGAGGCAAAATCCAGCGCGTCATGGGGTGCCAGTGCCGGTTTCCGCTGCCATGTAGCCGCAACCAGTGCTTCCGCCGTCGGCCGCGAAGCAATGCGGTCTTTGGGCAGGGTTTCCAACAGAAAATCCACCCATTGGGCACCCGTCATGGCTTCCGGGTGGCGGTTGGTGTGGGTTTTGCGCGCAACACGCTTGAGCAGCCGGTTGAGTTCGCCGTACCAGCTTGGTTCGTTAGTAGCGCGCCGGATCAACATTTTCAGTTCGGCTTTGGCTTCACGCTTCCACCGCGTGCGTATGCGATACCGTTTCCAGACCCATACCAAGGCAACCAGCGCGATCACGCACAAAACCACAAGCAGCCACCATCCGGGGGCCGGAGGCCACCAGCCGCCGGTTTCAGGTAAATGAATATCTCTCAGTTGGGCGAGCGGGTCTTGCGGGTTCATCAGATCCGTCCTCCGGGGCCGAGATGAAGCCTTAGGGCTTCCGCCGGGTTGTCCTGAGTCATAATGGTGGAAGCTTGTACGCCAGAGGTTCGAAAACACTCTGCCAGCTGATGTTCGTGGCTGGAAATTTTGGCGTTCCAGGCCCGCTTGAAACTTGGATTGGATGCATCAAACCAGACAGGGCCTTCCGGACCGGCGACTGCGAACCGACCGCTACGGGGCAGTTGCTTTTCCAGCGGATCCATTACCCTCAGGGCGGTCACGCTATTGTGCCTTGCGAGCGCGCCTAACAGGGTGGTGGTGTCAGGCGAGAGGCTCATGAAATCGCTGATGATGAAAATGCGGCTGCCGGTATGAGCCACCCGGCGTGCTTCGGCCAATGCTTTGTTCAGATCCGGGCCTTCCGGAATTGAAAGGCCCGGAGGCGTTTCCGGTAGATGTTGCTGTTTGGCAACTGTGTCCAGCAGCCGCAACAGTGATTTCTTGCGCCGAGCCGGCCGCAAGACTTCAAGCTGCTCATGATTAAAGACCAGGCCGCCCACCTGATCGCCGGCCATAAGGGCTAGCCAGGCCAGCAACGCGGTCAGTTGTGCGCAGCGGGCTTGTTTGTATGCGCCGGTGCTGGCGAAGAACAGTGTGGGCCCCAGATCAGCAAGCAACAGAACCGGGCGTTCGCGTTCTTCCTCGAACAGTTTGGTGTGTGGCGATTGCCGGCGTGCAGTCACGCGCCAGTCAATGCTGCGAATGTCGTCGCCGGGCTGATATTGCCGAACCTCGGCAAATGTCATGCCCCGGCCGCGCTGACGCGATTGTCTCAAGCCAGCCTGACGGCCTCGCACTTGCCGGGCCGAGGGCAGTTTCAAAGCCCTGGCATCGGCCTGTAACCGAACCAGGTCTTGCAAGGTGGCGTGGGTGACTGCTGTGTTGCCCATGGGTCTTTCTCTTGTCGCCGAAGCGGGGTTTGCAAACACGTCAGGCAGTGACCGGAACCCGGTCGATCAGCCTTTGAAGTACGGCATCGGCGGTCATGCCCTCGGCTTCAGCCTCGAAGGTCAGCAGAATCCGGTGACGAAGCACGTCAAACGCCATGGTGCGAATATCATCCGGTGTGACGTAGTCCCGGCCGTCCAGCCAGGCCAGCGCGCGAGCACAGCGATCCAGGGCTATGGTGCCCCGTGGACTGGCTCCAAAGGCGGTCCAGCGAGCCAATTCCGGGTCGAGAGCGGCGGCGTCACGCGTCGCCAGAATCAACGCCAGCAGATACTGCTCAACCGGTTCCGCCATGTAAATGCTAGAGATTTCCTGACGGGCTTCCATCACCTGGTCTTCTGTTAGACGAATGTCTACGTTCGGAATTCCCTGACGGTAGTCGCTGCGGGCGAGGTGCAGAATCTCCCTTTCAGCTTCGGCACTTGGATAATCAATCACCACATGCATAAGAAAACGGTCGAGCTGGGCTTCGGGCAGCGGATAGGTACCTTCTTGCTCAATCGGGTTCTGGGTGGCCATGACCATAAACAGTTTTGGCAGCGGAAAGGTCTGCATGCCGACACTGATCTGGCGCTCGCCCATGGCTTCCAAAAGCGCAGATTGAACCTTTGCCGGCGCGCGGTTGATTTCGTCGGCCAACACCAGATTGTGGAATATAGGCCCGCGCTGGAATTCAAACAGGCCGGTTTCGGCCCGGTAGATTTCACTGCCGGTAACGTCTGAAGGTAACAGGTCAGGTGTGAACTGAATCCGGTGGAAGTCGCCTTCGATGTGGTCGGCCAGGGCTTTTACAGCAGTGGTTTTGGCCAGCCCGGGTGCACCTTCGACCAGTAAGTGGCCATCGGCCAGAAGGGCAATCAATAGGCGGTCTACCAGCTTGTCCTGGCCGATGATGCGTTTTGCCAGTTGTGCTCTTAGGGCACCGAATGTTTGCTGTAACGACATGAGGTTTACTGCTCTTGGTTTTGAAGGTCCGTTGGCACCGTAAAAACAGCGTCTAAGTAGTTGCCGAAGTTTTGAGGGCGGGCCAGCAAAAATCAAGGGTTTGACTATGCTTATGTGACGATAAGCGGATTACGTTTCTTTCACACAAAATCATTTGAGGTCGGATATGAACGCGCTGACAATCGCCAGCAAAGAGCAGTTTTTTGATCAGTTGTCAGAAGCCTTTGCACAAAAGATTGCAAAGAGCGAAGCGAAGAAAATTGCCGAGTTCGCCCGGTTGCATTATGCCCACATCCCCCTGGAAGAACTGGTAAGCCGACGATTTTCCGATACCTACGGTGCCGTTTTGGCCGCCTGGCAGTTTTTGCAAAAGCGTACAGCCGATGAAACCCCGGTGTCGGTATTCAACCCGGACCTCGAGAGTGACGGATGGCAGTCTACGCACACCGTCATTTTCATCTTGCATCCGAATATTCCGTTCCTGATCGACTCGCTACGTATGGCGGTCAATCAGCATGAAATCGGCACCCATTCGATCCAGCATTCGGTGCTTCAGATCGAACGTGAGAAGTCCGGCAAACTCAAAAAAATTCACGGTGCCAAGAAGTCTGCGTCCGCCGATTATGAAGCGTTTATCGTGTTGGAAATTGACCGGCACACGTCGCCGAAAGATCTCGCCAGTCTGGAACAAAGCCTGCAAAGCGTGTTGCACGAAGTCCGCATAGCCGTAGAAGATTTCCCGATCGTGCAAGACAAGGTTGCCGGTATTATTAAAGAGTTGGACGGCACCATGGCGGGCATCAGTGCCGAAGACAAGAAAGAAGCCAAAGCGTTTATGAGCTGGCTGGCGGATGACCATTTCACCTTTCTGGGTTACGACGAATACGATTTCGTCAAAGACAAAAAAGGCATGGTGGTGCAGCGTGTTGCCAATTCGGAGCTGGGGATATTCCGCGTTAATAACGAACGCTCCGAAAAGGTAAGGCTGAACGAGTTGCCTCAGCGAACCCGCGACGCGATGACCCGCGCCGACGACATCTTTATATTTGCCAAGTCGGCCCAGCGTTCCCGCGTGCACCGCCCGGCTTACCCCGACTACATTGCCGTCAAAAAATTCAACAGCAAAGGCGAAGTGGTGGGCGAACGCCGCTTTCTTGGCTTGTATACCTCCCGTGTCTACAACGAACGCCCGGATGAAATTCCCCTGTTGCGCCGTAAATTCGATGCGGTCATGGACGGCTCCGGCTTCATGCCGAGCGATTATGCCGGGAAAGAGCTGGTGCAGATTCTGACGCTGTACCCGCGCGATGAATTGTTCCAGATTGAAACGGATGAGCTGCTGAAAGTGGCGAAAAGCATCCTGTATATACAGGAGCGCCGTCGTATTGAGTTGTTCATGCGTGAAGACGTGTATGGGCAGTTCGTGACGTGCCTGGCTTTCTTCCCGCGGGATATCTACAACACCGAGCTGCGCATGAAAGTGGAGCAGGTGTTGATGGACCGGTTGGATGCCCACGACATCGAATTCGTGACCCACTTTTCCGAGTCTCCGCTGGCTCGGGTGCAGTTCACCATCCGGGTGCCTCAGGTTGAAAACCGTGATCTGCCGATAGCCGAGATTCGCGATCAGGTGATTGATCTTGCCCAGTCGTGGCGTGACGGACTCGACGTGGCACTGACCGAGGCCTACGGAGAGGAGTCCGGCAACGAATTGTACCGGTTGTGGGCGAGCGGTTTTCCGGCCAGCTATGTCGCCATGTTCTCGCCCAGGCGAGCCGCCGTGGATCTGGAGCACATTGTCGCAGCCGTTCGCGAGAAAGATCTTGCGATGAGCTTCTACCGGGCGCTGGAAGAATCTGAAAGCAATCTGCACTTTAAACTTTTCTACCCGGATGAACCTTTGCCGTTATCCGATGTGATGCCCATTTTCGACAATCTGGGTTTCCGTGTTATCGGTGAGCACCCGTTTGAGGTGACTGAACGTTCAGGCCAGACGGTGTGGATTCATGATTTCACCTTGCAGGCGTATACCGGCGAGACACTGGATATCCACCGTATCCGTCCGATTTTCGAAGAGCTGTTCCGGCGGGTCTGGCATGGTGAGGCAGAAAACGATGCGTTCAACCGCATGATGCTGACCTCCTATATGGGGTGGCGAGAAATTGCCTTGTTGCGTACATACGCCCGTTACATGCGCCAGATTCGTTTCTCGAACAGTCAGACGTTCATCTCCAACACCTTGGTGAACCATGTTGGTCTGACCAACACCTTGCTGGAATACTTTGATGTTCGATTCAACCCGGATCGCTATAAGAGTGCTGCAAAGTGCGAGGCGGCGCAGCAGAAGCTGGAAATCGAATTCCACGCCGGTTTGGACAACGTCGACAACCTGAGTGAAGACCGGGTTCTGAGGCTTTATCTTGAGTTGATGCAAGCAACCCTGCGCACCAACTATTTCCAACCGGACGCAGAAGGAAAGCCGAAGCCGTACATCAGTTTGAAATTCGATCCGACTCGAATCCCGGATGTGCCCTTGCCGCTCCCCATGTTCGAGATCTTTGTGTATTCGCCAAGGGTTGAAGGGGTGCACTTGCGAGGCGGCAAGGTTGCCCGAGGCGGTTTGCGTTGGTCTGACCGTTACGAGGACTACCGCACCGAAGTTCTCGGGCTGGTAAAAGCACAGCAGGTGAAGAACGCGGTGATTGTACCGGTTGGCGCCAAAGGCGGCTTCGTGGCCAAACAGTTGCCTTCGCCGTCTGATCGCGAAGCTTTCCAGGCCGAAGGCATCGAGGCATATAAAACCTTTATCCGCGGCTTGCTGGATATTACGGATAATCTGGCAGATGCCGGAATTCAGCCCCCTGAACAGGTAGTTCGGCATGATGAAGACGACCACTACCTGGTTGTGGCCGCAGACAAGGGAACGGCGACTTTCTCGGACATTGCCAACGGTCTGGCGGCGGAATACGGCTTCTGGATGGGCGATGCCTTCGCTTCGGGCGGCAGTAACGGTTATGACCACAAGAAGATGGGCATTACCGCTCGCGGTGCCTGGGTCTCGGTGGAACGACACTTCCGGGAAATGGGCATTAACCCTGCAGAAGATGAGTTCACCGCTATCGGCATCGGCGACATGGGCGGCGATGTGTTTGGTAACGGGTTGCTGTGCTCCGAGAAAGCCCGGTTGGTGGCCGCATTCAACCACATGCACATTTTCATAGACCCGAATCCGGATGCCGAAAAAACGTATAAAGAGCGCAAGCGGCTGTTTGAGATGCCGCGTTCGGCGTGGACAGATTTCGACTCGAAGTTGATTTCCAAGGGCGGTGGCGTATTCAGTCGTTCGGCGAAATCCATCTCCCTGACGCCCGAGATCAAGAAACTGCTGGGCATCAAGGCAGACAGTGTTCCGCCAAATATGTTGATTGGCCACATTTTGAAGGCCGAAGTGGACCTGCTTTGGGTGGGTGGCATTGGCACCTACGTGAAAGGCGCGTCAGAAACTCACGCCGATGTTGGCGACAAGGCCAACGACGGTGTCCGGGTTAATGGCGCAGAGCTGCGCTGCAAAGTGGTCGGTGAAGGCGGGAACCTCGGTTTCACCCAGCTTGGCCGGATTGATTACGCCCTCAAAGGTGGCCGTTTGAACACCGACTTCATTGATAACTCCGGTGGTGTGGATTGCTCCGACCACGAGGTCAATATGAAGATCTTGCTCAACCGCGCCGTGGCCATGGGTGATCTGACCCAAAAACAACGCAATATCATGTTGGAAGACATGACCGATGATGTGTCTGCTCTGGTCCTGAAAAATAACTATCGACAGACTCAGGCGATCAGCATTGCCAACGAAGATACCTTCATTCGACTGGAAGAATACCGTCGGCTGATGAACTCGTTCGAAAACGAGGACAAACTCAACCGGAGTCTGGAGTTCTTGCCGGACGACGAGGCGTTGTCAGAGCGGAAACTCATCTCCAAAGGTTTGACCCGGCCTGAATTGTCGGTGCTGATCTCCTACGTGAAGGGCGATCTTAAACAAACCCTGATAGACAGCAGCTTGCCGGATAATCCGCTACTTGAGGGGGAAATGTACAAGGTCTTCCCGAAAGGGCTCACCAGTAAATTCAAGACAGAGCTGGGTGAGCACCAGTTGCGGCGGGAAATCATTGCCACACAGATTGCCAACGACATGGTAAACCACATGGGAATTACCTTTGTTGAGCGTTTGCAGCAATCGACCGGCGCAGATGCGGCGACCATTGCATTGGCGTGGATTATTGCCCGGGATGTGTTCCGTATTGACAACTGGTGGGACAGAATCGAAGCCTTGGACTATCACGTATCGGCGAAGCTCCAGTTGGAGCTGATGCAGGATCTGATGCGCCTGATGCGCCGTTCGGTTCGCTGGTTGCTGCGTAATCGCCGGGCGGAGCTTAACATTCAGAGCCACATGGAGCGATTTGCGGATAGCGTGTGGGCCATCACCTCGAATCTGCCGGAATACCTCGGTGAACAAGCCAAGGCAGATTGGGAAAAACGCAATGCAGAACTGATCGCGGCGGGGATTCCGAAAGATCTGGCATCGGTGCTCTCCGGAACAGGCCATTTGTATTCGTCACTGGGTGTTATCGAAGCCAAAGAGACGACAAAAATGCCGCTCAAAACGGTCGCGAACCTGTATTACGATCTGGGTGACCGGCTCGATTTGAATTGGTTCGCCGACGCGATTGCGGCTCTTACGCCGAACTCGCACTGGCAAGCTCTGGCGCGGGAAAGCTTCCGGGAAGACCTCGACTGGCAGCAACGGGCATTGACCACCGGGGTGCTCCAGCTCGCCGGCAAGGCTGAGAAAGTGCCCGAGTGTGTGCAGGCATGGGAAGAGAAAAACCAGAATATGATCGACCGCTGGAACACCATGCTGGCGGAGCTGAAGGGCGTGAGGGAGCCTGAATACGCCATGTTCTCGGTGGCGCTGCGTGAGTTGCTGGATCTGGCGCAAAGCACCCTGCACCAGCAGCCTGGCGAGTAAGAGCCGGCATTAGACGTGTGGTTAAGGCCCTGATGATGCTTTGAAGGCAGACTCAGGGCTTTTTTCCGGTTAGCATACGTGCCTTTCAGCATCACCTTCAGGCCGGCTTGCCATGTCTTCATTACCGAATACCCACGAAGTTCTCCTCCGAAATGCCCAGTTATTGGACGGTCGCCTGGCCATATTGGGGCTTTCTGACCCCGGCCTGTTGCTGCAGTGCCCCTCCGCAGGGCTGGCGATGACAGAGCACGCGGGTGTCTACAAATCGATGGCACCCCACACAAAATGGCAACAGTGTTTTGGTTATGACACCGAGGGGCTGTCCGCCGGTGCATTTGACACGGTGATTGTGTTTTTGCCCAAAGCCCGTGCCGAGCTCACGCTGCGGTTAGCAATGGCGCAATTTCTTGGGCGTCAGGATGCAAACCTTGTGCTGATTGGTGAGAAAAAAGAGGGCATCGCCGGCGGTTCCAAGCAATTTCTTCAAGCGGTTCCAGACGGTATGAAAATAGACAGTGCCCGGCACTGTCAGGTTTGGAGTGGAACCAATAGTCAGCCCAATGACGCGTTTGTTTTGGAAGACTATCTGGAATGGACACCGATCAACTGCGCCGGCGTTGAAGTGTCTGTAGCCGGTTTGCCGGGTGTCTTCAGCGAAGGGGAGCTGGATGGAGGCACGCGGCTACTGCTTGAAAACCTTGCAGAGAAGCCATTGTCAGGCGAAAAAGTGCTGGATTTTGCTTGTGGTGCCGGCGTTATTGGTAGTTGGCTGCAGGGCCATCGACGTGCTGCGGGGGGTGAGCCGGGTGTGGTTGATGGAGTGGATGTACAAGCACAAGCGGTAGCCTGCGCCAGAGCCACATACGAGAAGGCGGGAGCGTCTGGCGAGATATTCGCAGAAGATGGGCTGGCAGGCTTGAAGGGCCGCTGGCAGGCTGTCGTGACGAACCCGCCGTTTCATTCCGGGGTGAAAACCGACACCTCCATGACCGAACAGTTTATTCGGCAAGTGGCGCGGCATTTAGTGCCGGGTGGTGAGCTACGTTTGGTGGCGAACAGCTTCTTGCCCTATGAATCGTTGATGCAGCAGTTCATCGGGCCCGTGCAAACTCTTGCACAAGATAAGCGATTTACGGTGTATCGCGCCTTCCAACGCATGCCACGCTGAATTTCAGGCATAAAAAAACCCCTGGGGAGGGGTAAAAAAGCATGTGCAGAAAACGATCGGTCAATCGGCAGGGCGCCGAACGTCTGACCGAAAGGGGTTTTCGGCGTGAACAAGGCTAATTTAGGTGTTTTTTCTAGAGTAAACAGCCTAAAAACGGTATTTATCAGAATTAAGTGATCGGATCCCTGACATGACCAGTGAAGTGCTTGAAATTGCCGACCGGTGTCTGGCGTTGAAACGGCCCGGTAGTGAGGCCTCTCGCTTGAGGGCATGGGATGCTGCCGACGAGCTGCTTTTAGACGAAGCGCTGAAGCGGGTGAGCCCGGACCATCGTGTTCTTGTGATTGACGATGCCTTTGGTGCCTTGACTCTCGGCTTGGCGGATTATGAGCCGGTTTCAGTTTCTGATAGCGCTGCATTGAACCAAGCGCTAAGGGATAATGCACGCCGGAATTCGAACGTGCCCTCCGCATCCGATCCGACCAGTTGGCTCAATGCGCCAGAAGGGCCGTTTGATCTCGTTGTAATGCGGATCCCCAGACAGGCAGAGTATTTGGCGTGGTTGCTGCGTTGGTTGAATGGTCAATTGTCAGAAAACGGCCTTTTGCTGGCGGGCGGTATGATTAAGCACCTGCCAGAACGCAGTGTGGATGTGTTTTCAGCAGCGGTGACTACCGAGGCGGTACTACCGGCCAGGAAAAAGGCCCGGGTTGTGGTTTGTCGTCGTGGCAGCGAGCGTCTGGAGGGCTGGCCTGCCATCTGGAAAGGATATCAGCAACCCGGTGTGCCGGCCCGAGTAGAAGCCATGCCTGCGGTGTTTTCACGGGAGCGCCTGGATATTGGTACCCGCGAGCTGTTGCCATTGGTCGGGCCGGCGGTACAGGCACTCAAGCCCGAAGCCCGGGTGCTTGATCTTGCGTGCGGTAACGGCGTTCTGGGGCTCACCGCACTGGCTTGCCGGGCCGATATTTCCCTTGAATTTAGCGATGTCTCCAGTCAGGCGGTTGCCAGTGTGCGGCATAACCTGAACCATTGTGGCTATTCGGAACGAGCGCAATTGCACCACACCGACGGTGTGCCGAAGGACAGCGGCAAGTATCAGCTGATTTTGCTGAACCCGCCTTTTCACGAGGGGGGCGTGGTGGGTGATCACATTGCCTTAAGGCTATTTGAAGAGGCTGCAGAACATCTTGCGGCCGATGGGCGGGTTTTAATGGTCGGTAATCGGCACCTGGGTTATCACCGCACGCTGAAACGTTATTTCCGAACCGTAGAGCAGCGGGCAGCAAGCCCGCGTTTTGTGGTGTTTGAAGCTGCGCTGTAGCGGCCGGGATTAAACCGCCGTAGCAGGGCGGTCGTAACCCATGCGCGCCAGGGTATCGACGATGGTTTGTGTCTGGCTATCCACCTCAATATTCACCACTTGACCCTGCTCAATGGTGCCGAACGTTGTCGCACGGAGCGTTTCAGGAATTAAGTGGACGTTGAAGCGGTTGGCTTCGACTTCGCCTATGGTCAGGCTGGCGCCGTTGATCGCAATAAAGCCTTTCGGAAAAATGTACTTCATCCAGTTTTCTGGCACTTCGAACCATAGGGTGACGTTGTTTTCGGTGCGGATGATGTCTGCGAGTTGAGCGGTGGTGTGGACATGCCCGCTCAACAAGTGCCCGCCAATTTCATCGCCAATCCGTGCCGCCCGCTCGAAGTTCACCTCGTCTCCGATATTAAGTGCCCCGAGGGTCGTTAGCCGCAGAGTTTCTTGCATCGCATCGAAATAGAGCTGCTGGCCTTCCTGCCGGGTTACCGTCATACACGTGCCGTTAATGGCAACGGACGCGCCAATGGTTACCCCTTCAACTTTGTCTTCAGGAAGCTCGATAACGAGGGTGTTCAGGCCCGGTGCTGTATGGATTTCGACTACTTTGGCAATGCCCTGAACGATACCGGTAAACATAAACCGTCTCCTGAAGTGCGATGAATGGGGAAAGCATACCGGTGGCGCTGACGGTTGCCAAGAAGTGGCGCGGGATAGGGCGCTGCTCAAGTTGTCGCTCTTGTGGCCGATAACCAATCTAACCAACGCATAGAACAGTGGGAGCCTCATGGCGGAAAATGCCACAACAACCATGACTGCGGGTGTGGATTCACCGCCCGCTCAGCTTCGCGCAGGCAGGCCTGCTGATCCTGTGGAAACGTCTCAGCAGGAACGCAGCGAAGCCGTGGATGCAGAGCAAGCGGAAAGCACGGAGGCAGACGGTGACGGCCCGTCCGCCGAGACCAGTGCAGGCGCTGAAGACGAGCCCGGCTTGCAGGACGACGAGGCCCGCCAGGCGCAATCTGAACTGAAAGATCTCAGGTTGATGTTGCGACAATGTGACCGAGTACTCTTGATGGATTTCGAGTTACTGTCGATGTCCGAGTGGCCTGATAACTACTCCGTGGCACAGGCTCGGCGGAGCCGCGATTTGTGGTTGTTATCTGCCATAGTCGCCGCCTCGGTTTTTCTCAGCGGGCTGACAGGCATGGTGCCGGCCTGGGTTGCAGGGGGCGGCTTCGGGGTGTGTGTGTTCATCCTTCTTTTAGGCGTGCCGTTTATTCGGCGCATCTACACCAACAAGCCGTCTTATCTGGATTTGATCCTGCGCCGCCAGCGTATGTTGAGCGATGCACGTAAGCACGTTGCCCATCTTGAAGGAGCCGACGGGCTGGTTTGGCAATGTGCGAGAATGGCCCGGTACAACGCAACCTTGCGCCATGGCCGCTTCAGCGACATGATCCGGCTATCGGAGCAGCGGGTTCTTCCCCGATACCTCAGCAAGCGGGAACATATCAGGCTCTACTTGATCTTTATGCTGGAAGCGGAAAGAGCGTACAACAAAATCCAACAAGCGTTTTTCGATGGCAACCAGGCGGCGATAGATCGGGGGTGGCAAGAGGCCGCTGCGGTGCCAGAGGCTCGAGCTTGACATTATTAGCTCTCAAACGTATGTTTCAAACAGACGTTTGTTAGAGGCTCTGATAATAAAATGGCACAGTCAGATACCGTAGATCGCATTCTCGATGCAGCTGAAGAGCTGTTCGCGGAGCGTGGTTTTGCAGAAACTTCGCTTCGTATGATTACCAGTAAGGCTAACGTAAATCTGGCTGCGGTCAATTACCATTTTGGCTCAAAGAACGCGCTGATCCATGCGGTGTTTGCGCGCTTCTTGACCCCCTTTTCATCGACACTGGAAGCCGCGTTCGATGATTTGGAGCAGAAGTGCCAGGGTAATCCGCCAACTTTGAACCAGACACTGTGGGTGCTGACCGAAAGCGCCATCCGTATGCCCCAGCGCAATGAAAAGGGCATCTCGATTTTCATGCGTTTGCTGGGCCTTGCCTACACCCAATCCCAAGGGCACTTGCGCAAGTTTCTGGAGCAGGAATACGGGCAGCCATTCAGTCGTTTCATGCGATTGCTGAAGGAGGCCACTCCCGAGTTATCGGCTGTAGATCGTTATTGGCGCATACAGTTCATGTTAGGGGCGACCGCGTTCACCATGTCCAGTAGTGATGCCCTGATCGATATTCTCGACAACAAGCTGGGCGTGCAGGCTTCGGTTCAGGAAATTGCCGCTCGTTTGGTGCCGTTCCTGGCCGAAGGCATGAAGGCCCCTGATAAACTGCAAGTGCCGCCTTCGCTTGCGGGCACTACGGTTGCCTGAACTCCCCGCCCTCAGGTAGGCTTCCCTCTGGTTTTCGCCCGAGGGAGCTTACGTTTTGAATACCCCATGGCCCCAACGGGCGCATATCCATATTTCTCTCGCTGATCAGTCGCTTCGTGTACTGGCTGATGACGGTTCCCTGTTGGCCAGTTACCCGGTTTCCACCGCCTTAAACGGGGCGGGGGAACAGGACGGCAGTGGTTGTACGCCCAGGGGCAGGCACTATGTGCGAGCGCGCATTGGTGAAGGTCAGCCTTTGAATGCGGTGTTTCGCGGCCGACGGCCCACAGGCGAGGTATACACGCCGGAGCTTGCGGCGGCCTATCCCGATCGTGACTGGATCCTGACTCGTATACTTTGGCTGTGTGGACTGGAATGGCAGCGCAATCGCGGGCCGGGTGTCGATACCTTTCGCCGTTTCATATACATTCATGGGACACCCGATACGGAGCCGATGGGGGTACCTATGTCTCATGGCTGCGTGCGGATGCGTAACCGGGATTTGTTAGAATTATTCGAGCGTGCGCCGGTTGGTATGTACGTGAATATTGAGTGAGTTGACGAGCCCAGAGGGACAGGATGATCGGAAATATCTTGCGCATAGTAAACGACTGGATTGAACACTTCGGTATGCTTACCGAAGGTTGGCGTGCGGGCATCCTGATTTTTGCGGTGGTGTTTACTACGGCCGTTTTGGCCTTCATCGTTAGCCGTGTGGTTCTATACCTCGAGACCAAATTCAGTCATACCAAGAACCTCTGGGATGATGCGGTTCTCCACGCCTGTCGCCGCCCCCTGGTGGCGTTTATCTGGTTGCAAGGGGTGTATTGGGCGGCAGAAATTGCCCATCATTTCTCTGACGCCGAAGTGTTCACGGCCAACGAAACCGTGCTGAAGATCGGTTTCATGTGGGTGATCGTCTGGGCCTTGTTCGGTCTGGTCAAGCAGGTTGAGAAAGTTCTGGTTTCTCCGGTCAAAATGCGCAAGCCCATGGACTTCACGACGGTGAATGCCATCAGTAAATTGCTTCGCGCGGTCATTATTATTACTGCAGTGCTAACGGCACTGCAGACTCTGGGTTTTAGTATTTCAGGTGTGCTGGCGTTTGGTGGTGTGGGTGGTATTGCCGTTGGCTTTGCCGCCAAGGATTTGCTGGCGAACTTTTTCGGCGGTTTCATTATTCACCTGGATCGCCCGTTCAAGGTGGGGGACTGGATTCGATCTCCTGATCGGAATATTGAAGGGACGGTGGAACACATCGGTTGGCGTTTAACCACCATTCGTACCTTTGATAAGCGCCCGCTGTACGTACCCAATGCGACGTTTACCGTGATCGCGGTAGAGAACCCCTCGCGTATGACCAATCGCAGGATATCCGAAACCATCGGGATTCGTTATGCCGATGTGCAATCAATGAAAACGATTGTTGATGAAATCCGGGATATGTTGAAGAACCACGACGAGATTGATTCCAATCAGACCTTGATCGTGAATTTCCTGGCGTTCAATGATTCCACGCTCGACATCATGATTTACACCTTCACCAAAACTACCGACTGGGTTCGCTATCACGGTATCAAGGAAGATGTACTGCTGAAGATCAGCGATATTATTGAAGGCCACGACGCGGAAGTTGCCTTCCCGACAAGAACCCTGCATTTGCCGGATGGCGTGTCTGTCAGCAATCCGGATGCAAAAGAGAAAGACGATAAGCGCGACGACCAGGCCGCTCGCAAAAAATCGGATTACAGAGAAAATCAGGGCGAGGCCCATGCCCGCGATGACGATTCGAATTCAAGCGACGGAGGTGATGCTGATGGCGACTAATCGTCCGGTAGGAATTATCGGCGGAACGGGGCTGACTCAGCTGAGTGAGCTTCAGATACTTGGCAAAGAGGCGGACAGTAACCGTTGGGGGGAGCCCTCCGACGTACTTGTTAAAGGTGTGCTGGGCGAACAGCCCGTGGTCTTTTTGGCCAGGCATGGCAATCCGCACCGTATACCGCCGCACCGGGTGAACTATCGGGCCAATCTGCAAGCGCTTTACGATGCGGGGGTTCGAACCGTTGTGGGTGTCAATGCCGTGGGTGGGATTCATTCAGCCATGGGCCCGGCCCACGTTGTGATTCCCCATCAGTTGATTGATTACACCTGGGGGCGCGCCAGTACTTTTTTTGAAGACGAGCTTGAACACGTAACCCATATCGACTTTACCCACCCTTACGATCAGGACGGGCGGGCACTTCTAATAGAGTCGGCCGACGCGTTGGAACTCGAATTTTCCGATTTCGGAGTTTATGGAGCTACCCAGGGCCCAAGGCTTGAAACCGCTGCAGAAATCCGTCGTCTTGAGCAAGACGGTTGTGATCTAGTGGGCATGACGGGTATGCCAGAGGCCGTTCTGGCCGCAGAACTGGGTATGCGTTATGTGTGTTTGGGCTTGGTGGTGAATTGGGCGGCAGGAAAGTCTGACCACATCATTACAATGGATGAGATTGAAGCGGCCATCGAGCAAGGCATGACGGGCGTCAAGCGTATTCTGGAGCGCTCAATGGCCAGCTTGGGCGAGTTGGAACGTTTGCCTAAAGTTTCCTGAAGAACACCAGAACCCCGATAGTGGGTGAATCTATGAAATGGATTTCCTCACTCCGCATGCGCCGGGTTTCTTTGATCCAGGTGACCAGCTCGGCCGCGACGGGCTCGACTCTGGCCTGCTGTGTGTCCGTAGTCATATCAGCGATTGATCCTGTGGCCTCGGGCTCTGAGGCTTCGTCAGTGCTGGCTGTTTCAGCAGCGGGGGCATTGGCCACCGGTGCAGAGCCCTCTTTCCAGTGATTCAGGTGAACGCCAACGTGCAGGTAACGCTGCCGGTCGATTTCAATGTGTCCTTCCACGGCTTTCTGCTGGGCTCCGGTCAGCCAATCTCCGATGGCAACTCTCATGGGGGAGCCGTCGTAGTTGGGCGGAAAGCTCTGGTACCAGCCCGCGGCGGCCAGGACCCGGTAATTGCCGCTGTTCTCCAGGCGGCTGGCTGCGCGGCCCAGGTGTAATTCGTTTCGTGGGGCAAGTTTCAGGTCTGAGATGCGGCGCCCGCTGGCGTCTTCGACCCAGAGCGATTTCGCGACATCACGTGATGGCTCGATTTTCTTGCCCGCCATCTGTTCTTCCACCGCGTTTGGGTCAACCAGCCGTTGGAGGATCACGACCTCCGCTCGGTAGAAGTCTTTGCGAGATTCCTGAGCCTGAACAACCGCTGTTGGCAGGAGCGTGAATGCAAGAGCCAGGACGGCGCCTGTCATAAAGGGTTTAGAAAAGCGTTTCGTGGCTTGCAAGTGTCTCACTCCGGCTGAATCAGGTTGGTTCAAGAAGCCTTGGCTTTTGTTTCTTGAGGGCCAAGCTCGGTGAGCATGGCCGAGATGGCGTCGAGTTTACCATTGGTTGAGTCATCATTCAGCCGGAAGCGGAAGCTGTTGGCCCCTTCCAGCCGGAAAGCATCGGGTGCGGATTGCACTTTTTTAACCAGAATCAGAGGATCAACCGGTGTGGTGGCACCAAACTCCAGCCGCACCCATTCCTTGCCAGCATCCACTTTATCAATGCCCAGGGCCTCCGCCATCAATCGAAGCTGGGTTTGGCGCACGAGGTTTTTGGCGGGCTCCGGTAATAATCCGAAGCGATCAATCATTTCTACCTGAAGTTCTTTTAATTCGCCTTCATCTTTTACGCTGGCAATGCGCTTATACAGCATCAAGCGATTGTGAACGTCGGGCAGGTAGTCTTCCGGAATAATCGCCGGAATGCGCAGGTTCATTTCCGTGCCATGGCTCAGGGGCAGTTCCGCATTGGGAGTGCGGCCTTCGCGAATGGCTTTCACAGCTTCGTCCAACAACTGCATGTAGAGCGTGAAGCCGATGCTTTCGATCTGACCGCTTTGTTCTTCACCCAGCAATTCGCCCGCGCCTCGAATTTCGAGGTCGTGAGTGGCCAGCATGAACCCGGCACCCAGATCCTGGGCTTCTGAAATGGCGTCCAGTCGTTTCTTGGCGTCGGCGGAGATGCTCTTGGGCGGTGGTGTCAGCAGGTAGGCGTACGCCTGGTGGTGCGAGCGGCCAACCCGACCACGCAGTTGGTGCAGCTGGGCGAGGCCGAATTTATCCGCCCGTTCAATAATGATGGTGTTGGCGCTGGGTACGTCGATGCCGGTTTCAACGATGGTGGTGCACACCAGAACGTTGAAACGCTTGTGGTAGAAATCCGACATTACCTGTTCCAGCTGGCGCTCCCGCATTTGGCCGTGGCCCACGCCCACTCGGGCTTCCGGGATGAGCCGGCGAAGATCTTCGGCTGTTTTCTCGATGGTGGAAACGTCGTTGTGCAGGAAATAGACCTGACCGCCACGAAGGATTTCCCGAAGAATGGCTTCTTTCACCATGGCTTCGTCCCGTTGACGCACGAAGGTTTTTACCGACAGGCGGCGCGCGGGCGGCGTGGCGATAATCGACAGATCACGCAGGTGCCCCATGGCCATGTTCAGCGTTCTTGGAATTGGCGTGGCGGTGAGGTTAAGCATGTCAACTTCAGCACGTAGTGCCTTCAACTTTTCTTTTTGCTGAACGCCAAACCGGTGTTCTTCATCAATAATGACCAGGCCCAGATTTTTGAACTTCACGTCACCCTGAAGCAGCTTATGGGTGCCGATCACGATATCCGCTTTGCCTTCTTCTATTGCAGACATGGCTTTGCTGGTTTGGGTGCTACTTCTAAAGCGGCTCAGCAGTTCGATGGAAACCGGCGTGTCCGAGAAGCGGTCCCGGAATGATTCGTAGTGCTGCTGGGCCAGCAGCGTTGTTGGCACCAGGACCGCGACTTGCTTGCCGGACCAGGTGGCCAGAAACGCCGCGCGCATGGCCACTTCGGTCTTGCCAAAGCCGACATCGCCGCACACCAGCCGGTCCATCGGCTGCTCGCTGGTCATGTCTTCAAAGACGGCCTGAATCGCGACTTGCTGGTCGGGGGTTTCTTCAAACGGGAACCCCGCGGCAAAGGCGCGATAGGCTTCCTTCGGATCTTCGAACTGGAAGCCTTTTCTGGCCTCGCGGCGAGCGTACACATCCAGCAACTCGGCTGCGGTGTCCCGGATCTTTTCCAGTGCTTTTTGTTTGGCGTTGCTCCAGCGTTCGGTGCCAAGTTTGTGCAGGGGGGCGTGTTCTTCGTCAGCGCCTGCGTAGCGCGAAATCAGGTGCAGGCTGGATACCGGAACATACAATTTTGAGCCGCCTGCGTATTCCAGCGTCAGGAATTCATTGGATTCGCCGCCGGCGCTGATGGTTTCGAGCCCTTTGTAGCGGCCCACGCCATGGTCAATGTGAACCACCGGCGATCCGATTCGGAGCTCGGAAAGATCGCGGTAACCAGCATCATCCACCTCGGTTGGTTTTTCACGGCGTCGGCGTTGCAGAACGCGTTCTCCGAAAAGCGCGGTTTCAGTGATCAGGGCCAGATTCTGCTCCGGCAACACCATGCCTTGTTCCATGGGCGCGATAGTGATCGCCAGGTCGGCATCGTTTTTGTCGAGAAACTCCTGCCAATTGGCCACGGTGCTCAGCTTTAGCTTTTGGCTCTCGAGGTTTTCGATCAGTGCTTCCCGGCGTCCTGAGGATTCGGCGCAGATGAGTACGCGACCGGGGAAGTCGTTGAGAAAACGTTTGAGTCGCCCGGCCGGATCGGCGGCACGGCCGTCCATTGCAATGTCGGGCAGGGCATCGGCCGCGCAATTAGCGGACCCGGCGCCGGCGGTCGGTTCCGTGCTACAGGTCACACGGGGATAACGTTTTAATTGTCTGAATACCTCTTCTTGCAGCAGAAAAAGCTCGGAGGGCGGCAAGATCGGGCGCAGGCGATCGTGTCGGCGGTCTTCATGGCGTGCGCGGGTTTCGCTGTCGAATGCCTGGACGGCATCGTTCAAGCCATCTTCTGTAAATACCAGGGTGGACGCGGGCAGATAATCAAAGAGTGTCGCGGTTTGCTCAAAGAACAGTGGTAAATAGTATTCGATACCAGGTGGCGTAATGCCGTTGCTCACATCCTGGTAAACCGGTGAGTCTTTGTCCGAGTGAGGGAAATGCTCAAACCAGCGGCTGCGAAATCCTGATCGAGCTTCTTTGTGCCACGGGAATTCGTGAGCGGGTAGCAGTTCGATCTGCTCGATGCGATCGATGGAACGCTGTGTTTCGGGATCGAAAGTTCTCAGAGTTTCGATTTCATCGTCGAACAGATCAATCCGGTAGGGCAGGTTGGAGCCCATTGGGTAAATGTCGAGAATGGCGCCCCGAACCGCGTATTCGCCGTGTTCGTATACGTTTTCCGCGTGGTGGTAGCCAGCAGCTTCCAGCTGCATGCGCCAGTTATCGATGTTCAGAGTCTGACCGGTTTTCAGAAGCAGGGTGTTGCCTTGCAGATAGCTGGGCGGTGCCAGCCGGTGCATCAAGGTACGTGCCGGAACAATCAAGATGCCGTGGTCAGTTGAGGGCAGGCGGTGCAGGGTGCGAATGCGCCGCGAGGTGATGTCCTGATGGGGTGAAAAAAGGTCGTAGGGCAGGGTTTCCCAATCAGGCAGCGATAACAGTTCCAGCCCGTCGTCAGAGAGGGTTGCGCCGTCCTCTTCGGGTGGCAGGCTAAGAAAAAACCGAACCGCTTGCTCAAGCCGGAGGGCCTCGTCGGTACTTCGGGTCACGACTAAAGTCAGGCCTTTGTGGCTCCGCGCACTTTCACAGATGGCGAGAGCTTGACTGCAACCCTGCAGTTGCCCCCATTTTCGGTGGTCTGCTGCCTGTGCCGGAGCTGCGGGTGCAATCAGCGTGGTGTTCGCTACGGTGTTGGTTGAACCTTGAGCCATGGGCTTGGCCATCTCCTGAATTGAAGCGTCTGGGAACCGGAAGCGCAACATTCTATCGCTCAGGGATTACAGTGTCATGGTTGCTGCTTGCAAACGGGATACACAAAGCCATTTGCCGTGAGGCTCGTTAAGTTGGATAATGTGCGCCTCAAAATTACTCCCCAGTGCTAAACGAGGTTCCAACCGTGAGTCACGACAAGATCAACCAGCATCTGTCCAACTGGACTGAACGAGAGTCCACCGCGGAAGCCATGATTCCGCTGATCGGCCGTCTTTACCGTAAAAACAATGTAGTTACTTCTATTTACGGTCGTTCGATCATCAATCAGTCGGTGATCGACATCCTGCGGGCTCACCGGTTTGTGCGTCAGGTTGAAGACAGTGAGTTGTCTGTGCACGACACCATGCCAATCCTGCAAGAGATGGATAAACTGAATCTGGGCCGTGCTCACGTTGATATCGGTAAGCTTGCGGTCAAGTTCAAGGAAGAGGGCGGTGACCTCGTTGAGTTTCTGAAGCGTGAGATTGGTTCGATTGTGGGTCAGTACGAAGCGCAATCCGAGCAAGACGCAAACGGTGATACCAAAGATGTGGTTCTTTACGGTTTCGGCCGCATCGGCCGTCTGCTGGCTCGTATCCTGATCGAAAAAGCGGGTGGTGGTAACAACCTGCGTCTGCGCGCAATTGTGGTGCGTCAGGGCGGTGCCGAGAACGATCTCGAGAAGCGCGCAAGCTTGCTGCGTCGTGACTCAGTGCACGGGCCGTTCAATGGCTCCATTACCGTTGACGAAGAAAACTCTGCTCTGATCGCTAACGGCAACTTCATCAAGGTTATCTACTCTGGTGGCCCGGATCAGGTGGACTACACCGAATACGGTATCGATAACGCCATCGTTGTCGATAACACGGGTATCTGGCGTGACGAAGCCGGCCTTGGTCTGCACCTGAAGTCAAAGGGTGTTAGCCGGGTTATCCTGACTGCGCCGGGTAAAGGTGATATCAAGAACATCGTTTACGGCATCAACAACGACTGGATCACCGAAGACGATAAGATCCTGTCTGCCGCGTCTTGTACCACAAACGCCATCACGCCGGTGTTGAAGGCGATTAACGACGAGTTCGGCATTGAAGACGGTCACGTTGAAACCGTTCACTCTTACACCAACGACCAGAACCTGATCGATAACTACCACAAGGGTAGCCGTCGTGGCCGCAGTGCTGCATTGAACATGGTTATCACAGAAACCGGTGCCGCTAAAGCTGTTGCCAAGGCGCTGCCTGAATTGAAGGGCAAGCTGAGCGGTAATGCGATCCGTGTTCCGACTCCGAACGTTTCCATGGCGATTCTGAACCTGAACCTGAAGTCTGACGTAGACGTGGAAAAGGCGAACGAGTATTTGCGTGAAATGGCTCTGCATTCTGAGCTGCAAAAGCAGATCGACTTTGTGAACTCGCCAGAGGTGGTTTCTACCGACTTCGTTGGTTCCCGCCACGCGGGTGTCGTAGATGCTCAAGCGACCATTGCAAACGGCAAGCGCCTGATTCTGTACGTATGGTACGACAACGAATTCGGCTACAGCGCTCAGGTTATCCGCTGTGTTAACCAGATGGCTGGCGTTGATTATCCGATCTTCCCGAAGCGCGCACGCGACTAATGTCGTAGGTGAACTCGATCGAGACGGAAACGAAAGCCCCGGCAGCGAGAGTTGCCGGGGCTTTTTCGTTTGTTTTGGCACCAAAAGCATTTTGGTTACCGGTGGAAATAGGTTTCCTTAATCTCTATAATTGGCGCGATTTTGGGTGTGTCTGGCTCCACGGTACGTTGCGCAGGAGTTGGACGTTTAAGAATCCACAGAATAGTTTCTGATGACTGGATGAGGCTAATGATCAAGATCAAAAAAGGCCTGGATCTTCCCATCAGCGGCGCTCCCGAACAGACCATTACCGATGGCAAGCCGATTCGCCACGTGGCGCTTATTGGCTTTGACTATCACGGCATGAAGCCGACTATGGCTGTGAAAGAAGGGGACCGTGTTAAGCGCGGTACGCTGCTGTTCACGGATAAGAAGACCGAAGGCGTTCGTTACACTTCACCGGCTGCCGGTGTGGTGAAAGAAGTTAATCGCGGTGAGCGTCGGGTATTTCAGTCTGTTGTCATCGAAATCGATGGTGACGAGGCCGAAACCTATGCCCGCTACAACGACTCGGATCTCGCCGGCCTGGAACGCCAGCAAGTAGTCGACAACCTTGTTGAATCCGGTTTGTGGACAGCGTTCCGCACACGTCCGTACAGCAAAGTTCCGGCTATCGACTCTGCTCCGAACTCCATTTTTGTGTCAGTGATGGACACCAATCCGCTAGCGGCGGACCCTGCGGTGATCATCGGTGAGAACAGTCAGGCTTTCGAGAAAGGGCTGACCATTATCTCCCGTCTCACTAACGGCAAGGTGTTTGTAACCGGCAAGCCAGGCACGAACGTGTCTGTACCCAAAGCCGACAACATCGAAGTACATCAGTTTGATGGTGTGCATCCTGCCGGCAATGTGGGCACCCATATCCATCATCTGGATCCGGTTTCTGCCAACAAGACCGTCTGGACGATCAATTACCAAGACGTGATCGATATCGCCCAACTGTTCGAAACCGGTGAAGTGCCGGTTGAGCGCATTGTGGCTATTGGCGGCCCGAAGGCGCTGAAGCCTCGTCTCGTTCGTACCCGCTTGGGTGCCAGCTTGCCTGAGCTTCTGGACGGTGAAGTCGCAACCGATTGCGAGATCCGTGCGATCTCCGGCTCTGTCTTTGGTGGGCGTCGCGGTGACGGCCCCTGTGCCTACCTGGGCCGGTTTGCCAATCAGGTGTCGGTTCTGGAAGAGGGCTACAAGCGCCACTTCATGGGCTGGTTGACGCCTGGCGCCAACAAGTTCTCGGTACTGAACATCTACTTGTCCAAACTGATGGGTGGCAAGCGCTTCGATTTCACTACGACCACCAATGGTAGTGAGCGGGCGATGGTTCCTGTCGGTGCCTATGAGCAAGTGATGCCACTGGATATCCTGCCAACCCAGCTGCTACGTGCACTGATTGTTGGTGATACTGAAGTGGCTCAGAAACTGGGCGCTCTGGAGCTGGACGAAGAAGATCTCTCACTGTGCACCTTTGTGTGCCCGGGTAAATATGAATACGGTCCGATTCTCCGTGAGAACCTGACCCGAATCGAGATCGAGGGCTAACACGATGTCTATCAGACAGTATCTCGATGGTATCGAGCATCACTTTGAAAAAGGTGGCAAGTGGGAGCGCTGGTATGCACTCTACGAAGCCGCTGATACTATTTTCTACACGCCCGGATCGGTAACCAAGACCACTTCCCACGTGCGTGATGGCGTTGATCTCAAGCGCATCATGATCACCGTGTGGTTGTGTGCCTTCCCGGCGATGTTCTTCGGTATGTGGAACATTGGCTACCAGGCCAATAACTTCCTGGCCGCGAACCCGGACGCCCTGGTGGGCGACGGTGGCCTGCGTACCGCATTTATTCAGGCTCTCGCTGTTACAGGCGCAGGAGCTGGCCTGTGGGACAACTTCGTATACGGCATGGCTTACTTCATTCCGGTATACGCAGTGACCTTCATTGTGGGTGGTTTCTGGGAAGTGCTGTTTGCAACCGTGCGTCGTCACGAAGTAAACGAAGGCTTCTTCGTAACGTCCATTCTCTTTGCCCTGATCTGCCCGCCGTCCATCCCTTTGTGGCAGGTAGCCTTGGGTATCACCTTCGGTGTTGTGATCGGTAAAGAAGTCTTTGGCGGTACCGGCAAGAACTTCCTGAACCCTGCGCTGACCGGTCGTGCGTTCCTGTACTTTGCGTACCCGGCCCAGATCTCCGGCGACACGGTTTGGACCGCTGTTGATGGGTTCAGTGGCGCAACGGCCCTGAGTGTGGCTGCCAGCGAAGGTATGGAAGCGCTGAACCAGCAGATCGGCTGGATGAACGCGTTCATGGGTACCATTCAAGGCTCCATGGGTGAAACCTCCACCATTGCTGTTCTGATTGGTGGCTTGGCGCTGATTGCTATGCGCATCGCGAGCTACCGCATTGTTGGTGGCGTGCTGATCGGCATGATCGCAATGTCCTTGCTGCTGAACCTGATCGGTTCTGAAACCAACAACATGTTTGCTGTACCGCCGCACTGGCACCTGGTTATGGGTGGCTTTGCCTTCGGTATGATGTTCATGGCAACAGATCCTGTTTCAGCGTCTATGACCAACACCGGCCGCTGGTGCTTCGGTATCCTGGTGGGTGTAATGACCGTTCTGATCCGTGTGGTTAACCCCGCATTCCCGGAAGGCATCATGTTGGCGATCCTGTTTGCTAACCTGTTTGCTCCGTTGATGGATCATTACGTGGTTCAAGCTAACATCAAACGGAGGCTTGCTCGTGGCTAAAGCTAAAGAAACTGTCTCCAGAACCATTATCGTTGCACTGGTACTGAGTATCGTTTTCTCTGTTGTGGTATCCACGGCAGCAGTATCGCTCCGTCCGGCTCAGATCAAAAACCAGAACCTGGACATCAAGTCCAACATTCTGGCTGCTGCAGGCATGCTGGAAACCGGTGCAAGCGCTGATCAGATCGAGGAACGCTTTGAGCTGTTCGACGTTCGCCTGGTTGATCTTGAAACCGGTGATTTCGTAGAGCCTTCTGCCGTTGGTGTAGAAGATCCTATGAAGTACGACATGTACAAAGCGGCTTCTGACCCGGAGCTGAGCACCAACATCCCATCCTCCGAAGACAAGGCCGGCATCAAGCGCCGCCCGAACATCGCCAAGGTATATACCTTGAGCGAAAACGGAGACCTGGTTCGTGTAGTGCTGCCGGTTCACGGTTACGGCTTGTGGTCTACCTTGTACGGTTTCGTGTCTCTTGAAGGTGACCTGAACACCATCGAAGGGCTCGGATTCTACGCTCATGCGGAAACCCCGGGTCTTGGTGGTGAAGTAGACAATCCGCGCTGGAAGCAGCAGTGGGTGGGCAAGGAGCTGTACAGCGACGACCCGACCGAGCCCCAGATCCAGCTGGTCAAAGGCGGTGTTGGTGCTGACGCCAAGAACAAAGAGCACAAGATTGATGCTCTCTCTGGCGCCACTCTGACCAGCCGCGGTGTTGAGCAACTGGTCAACTACTGGATGGGCGACCGTGGCTACGCGCCGTTCCTCAAGAAACTTCGTGAAGGGGAGGTCTGATCATGGCTGAAGCAAACGCCAAACAGGTTCTTTTCGAACCGATATTCAGTAACAACCCGATCGGGCTGCAGATCCTTGGTATTTGTTCAGCGCTCGCAGTAACCACGAGCATGAGCGTTACCATCGTTATGTGCTTGTCGGTTATCGCAGTTACCGCGTTTTCAAACCTGGCGGTATCGCTGGTACGGACCCAGATTCCGGGAAGTATCCGGATCATCGTGCAGATGACCATCATTGCCTCTCTGGTAATCGTGGTAGACCAGATCCTCAAAGCCTACGCCTACGAAATCAGTAAGCAGTTGTCGGTTTTCGTCGGTCTGATCATTACCAACTGTATCGTTATGGGCCGCGCCGAAGGTTTCGCCATGAAGAATGGCCCCTGGTTGAGCTTCGTAGACGGCATCGGTAACGGTCTTGGCTACTCGGTCATGCTGTTGTTCGTTGCTTTCTTCCGTGAGCTGCTGGGCGCCGGTTCTTTGTTCGGCGTCACTCTGCTGACTCCGGTAAACGAAGGCGGCTGGTACATCACCAACGGCTTACTGCTGTTGCCACCGAGTGCGTTTTTCATCATTGGTCTGGCGATTTGGGGTCTGCGTACCTGGATGCCGGAGCAGGTTGAAGAGCCCGATTACAAGATGTCCCGCCACACCCATAAGGAGGCGTTCTGATGGAGCATTATATCAGCCTGCTTCTCAAGGCAATTTTCATTGAGAACATGGCGCTCGCGTTCTTCTTGGGTATGTGTACGTTTCTGGCCATCTCCAAGAAAGTTGAAGCTGCTACCGGTCTGGGTATCGCGGTAATTGTTGTGTTGACGTTGACCGTTCCGGTGAACAACCTCATCTACAACAACATTCTGCGTGAAGGTGCGCTGGCGTGGGCCGGCCTGCCTGAGGTTGACCTGAGCTTCCTGGGCCTGATCACTTACATTGGTGTTATTGCTGCCATTGTTCAGATCATGGAAATGATTCTGGATAAATACATTCCGGCACTTTACTCCGCGCTGGGTGTGTTCCTGCCACTGATCACAGTTAACTGCGCCATCATGGGTGCGGCGCTGTTCATGGTCGAGCGTGATTACACCTTCAGTGAAAGTGTGGTTTACGGCTTTGGTGCTGGTGTTGGCTGGGCTTTGGCGATCATTGCTCTGGCTGGTATCCGTGAGAAGCTCAAGTACAGCGATGTTCCGGAAGGCCTGCGTGGCTTGGGGATTACCTTCATTACTGTTGGTTTGATGTCCCTTGGCTTCATGTCCTTTTCAGGGATTTCCCTGTAATTCACCCGGTGATTCGGTTTAACGAAAAGGCGAGACCATGTATACAGAAATAATACTCGGCGTGGTCATGTTCACCGTTATCGTTCTGGCGCTTGTTGCGGTCATCCTCGCGGCAAGATCCAAACTGGTAAGCACCGGTGATGTGACCATCGAAATCAATGACGACCCGGACCACACCGTGAAAACGGAAGCCGGTGGAAAACTTCTGGGCACCTTGGCCAACAGCGGGATTTTCCTGTCTTCTGCTTGTGGCGGTGGCGGTACCTGCGCCCAGTGTAAGTGTAAAGTTCTGGACGGCGGCGGTGCGATGCTGCCGACTGAAAAGACACACTTCACTAACCGTGAAGAGAAAGAAGGCTGGCGCTTGTCGTGTCAGGTTCCTGTGAAGCAGGACATGAAGATCGAAGTGCCGGAAGAATTCTTTGGTGTTAAGAAGTGGGAATGCGAAGTCATTTCTAACCACAACGTGGCCACTTTCATCAAAGAACTGGTGCTGAAGCTTCCTGAAGGCGAGGAAGTCGACTTCCGCGCTGGTGGTTATGTGCAGCTGGAATGCCCTCCTTACGAAATCGACTTCAAGGATTTCGCGATCGAGGAAGAGTTCCACGAAGATTGGGACAAGCACGATATCTGGCGCTACAAGGCGATCAACAAAGAAGAAACCATCCGGGCCTATTCCATGGCGAACTACCCGGAAGAAAAGGGTCTTCTGAAGTTCAATATCCGTATTGCAACGCCACCTCCGGGCAGTGACCACCCACCAGGCATCATGTCGAGCTATGTGTTCAACCTGAAGCCGGGTGACAAGGTTACCGTGATGGGGCCGTTCGGTGAGTTCTTCGCCAAGAAGACGGATGCTGAAATGGTATTCGTTGGCGGCGGTGCGGGTATGGCACCGATGCGTTCGCACATCTTTGACCAGCTCAAGCGCCTGAAGTCGAAGCGTAAGATCAGCTTCTGGTACGGTGCACGTAGTGTTCGCGAAATGTTCTACGTTGAAGATTTCGACGGCCTGGCCGAAGAAAACGAAAACTTCGAGTGGCACGTGGCGTTGTCTGATGCGCTGCCAACCGATAATTGGGAAGGCCCGACTGGCTTCATCCACAACGTGTTGTACGACAACTATCTGAAGGACCATCCGGCCCCTGAAGACTGTGAGTTCTACATGTGTGGACCCCCAATCATGAACGCGTCTGTCATCAAGATGCTGAAAGATCTTGGTGTCGAAGACGAAAACATCATGCTGGATGACTTTGGAGGTTAATTAGCTCAAATGACATCCCGCATGTTTGGACCCGTCAGGGTGGTTATGGCCAGCGTCATTATGACGCTGGCGGTGGCCGCCCTGGCGGGTTGCTCGTTTCAGGAAGAAGAAAAAGTCTGGGAGATCTCTGGTGGGATCTTTGGAACCAGCTATCACATCAACGTCGTATTGCCGGACGATAATGCCAAGCTCAAACTGCTGGCACAGGGCATTCAAAGCGAGTTGGAGCAGGTCGATAACGCGATGTCCACCTGGAAGCAGGACTCCGAACTGTCCCGGTTGAACCATCAAACGGACCAGATGGAGTGGACTGTACTCTCGGCTCCGCTTTTCGAAGTGATTCAGCGCGCTCAGGAAATCTCAGCTCAGACTGACGGCGCCTTCGATGCCACCATCGGGCCGGTGGTTAATCTCTGGGGGTTTGGCCCGGAGGCCAGGCCTGAACACACGCCCTCCGATGAGGAGCTGCAACGGATGCTAGGCGTGACCGGCTGGGAGTTCCTGGAGCTTGATGCAGAAGTGTTAGCTATCCGCGCCAGCAAACCCCAGTACATCGACTTGTCTGGTATTGCCAAGGGCTATGGGGTGGACGTGGTGGCCCGATACCTCGACAGCCAAGGCGTGCAGGCCTACCTTGTTGAGATAGGAGGCGAGGTGCGTACCCGAGGCCGCAAACCGGAAGGTGATATTTGGCGACTGGCGGTAGAGACGCCTTCCGAGCAGGCTCGACAGGTGAATGTGGTGGTGGCGCTGGATCAGAAATCCATGGCAACCTCCGGTGACTATCGTAACTATTACGAATCGGAAGGGAAGCGATATTCACATACAATTGACCCAGATACCGGTAGGCCGATCGATCATCGGTTAGCATCCGTAACCGTTATCTCGGATGACTGTATGACAGCCGATGCATTGGCAACAGCGTTCAATGTGATGGGGTTTGAGCGGGCGATGAGCCTGGCGACCCGTGAGAATATCCCGGCGTATTTTATTGTAAGGGGTGAAGCTGGATTTGACGTGCACAGCACGCCGGCGTTTTCCGCTTACGTTGTCCAGTAAGGGGGGCAGGGTATGAGTACCTTTTTGTTAGTTTTGGCAATTGTGGTTTTGCTGATGGTGGGTATGTCCGTCGGCGTTATTTTCGGGCGTAAGCCGATTAGTGGTACTTGCGGTGGTATTGGTGCGCTTGGCATCAGCTCCTCGTGCGATATTTGTGGTGGCAACACCCAAAAGTGCGAAGAGAGCCGTTCTGAATCAGCAACGCCGGTGAGCGCAGAAGATTTGGCCTACGACGCCAGCAAAATCGATAAATAACGGCAAGCGATCACACACTCAATAATTAAAGCTACGCTCACAAGACGTAGATAAGGAGATACTGCGCGCATGGCAGAACATCATTACGACGTTGTTGTTATTGGTGCCGGCCCCTCTGGTGAAGGGGCGGCAATGAATGCGGCCAAGCACAATAAGCGGGTTGCGATCATCGAGGATAAAGCCACCGTAGGGGGTAACTGTACTCACTGGGGCACCATTCCTTCCAAGGCACTGCGTCATTCTGTTAAGCAGATTATCACCTTCAACACGAACCAGATGTTCCGGGACATTGGTGAGCCTCGTTGGTTCTCGTTCCCGCGGGTTCTGCAAAGCGCCCAGAAGGTTATTGGGAAGCAGGTGAAATTGCGCACCCAGTTTTACTCACGTAACCGGGTTGATTTGCTGAACGGCCGCGCGGCGTTTCTGGACAAGAACCGCTTGGAAATTCGCGGTCACAAATCGGTCGAGACGATCCATTTCAAGCAGGCCATTGTGGCCACCGGTTCGCGCCCGTATCTGCCACCCGATGTGGACTTCCGTCACCATCGGATCTACAACTCCGATTCCATTCTGAATCTGTCCCATACGCCGCGCACGTTAATCATCTATGGCGCTGGCGTCATCGGTTCCGAGTATGCGTCGATTTTTGCGGGCTTGGGGGTGAAGGTTGATCTGATCAACCCGGGCAGCCGTTTGCTGTCGTTTTTGGATGACGAGATATCAGATGCCCTCAGCTATCACCTGAGAAACAACGGTGTGCTGGTGCGTCACAATGAACAGTACGAGACTGTCAAAGGTGATGATCACGGCGTGGTAGTCACCCTTCAGTCTGGCAAAAAAATCCGCGCCGACGCGTTCCTGTGGTGTAACGGCCGAAGTGGCAATACCGATAATCTGGGGCTCGATAAAGTGGGTCTTGAGCCGAATAGTCGTGGTCAATTGTCGGTAGACGACCATTACCGCACGGAAGTAGAGCACATCTATGCGGTGGGTGATGTCATTGGCTGGCCAAGCCTCGCGAGTGCTGCTTATGATCAGGGGCGTTCTGCGTCTTCTGACGTGGTGCAGGATGAGTACTTCCGTTTTGTGGACGATGTGCCGACCGGCATTTACACCATTCCGGAAATCAGCTCAGTGGGTAAGACCGAGCGCGAGCTGACAGAAGCGAAAGTGCCGTACGATGTGGGGCAGGCGTTTTTCAAGGATCTGGCGCGTGCTCAGATCACCGGTGAAGCGGTCGGGATGCTGAAGCTGCTGTTCCACAGAGAAACCCGGGAAATTCTGGGCATTCACTGCTTTGGAGACCAGGCGGCGGAAATCGTCCACATCGGCCAGGCCATTATGAACCAGGAAGGGGAAGCGAACTCCCTGAACTACTTCATTAACACTACCTTTAACTACCCAACCATGGCGGAAGCCTATCGGGTAGCTGCACTGAACGGCCTGAACCGAATCTTCTGATTCAGGACGTTCATCGGGCAGTCAGTTACAAATCTGGCTGCCCGGTTTCTTGGGCAGGCAAAGTCACGAGTGATTTTGCACGATTATCGAAGTACATTCGCGTGCTGGTCGGGAAGTCTGTGATGATGCTGTCCACGCCCATTTCTTCTAGAGTCAGCATGTCGTGGATGCGGTTCACCGTCCAGGCGGAGACGTGCATATTCCGTTTGTGCGCAATATCGACCATTCCTTTGCTAAGAATTCGCCAATTCACACAAAAGTATTCGCAGCCGAGCGAGCTGGCGACTTTTAACGGCTTGGGAAATTTCCGTTCAGCCACGAGCCCTATGCGGATGTTCTTGTCACGCCGGCGGATTTCTCGCAGAAACCAAGGGTCGGTCGAGGTGATGGCCGCTGTTTGGTACAAGTTTCGTCGTTGAATGATTTCGGTCAACCGGTTGCAGAGGATATTGAGCCGGTACCGATTGTCTTTCTTGACCTCCAGCTGAAGGTGTTCCAGATCGGACAGTTGGTCCAGCAAGGTTTCGAGCGCCGGGATGCCGGTTGGGTGTGGCCACGAACTGGTGTTGCGCCGGGCATCCATCTGGTTCAGTTCGTTCGCTGTGTATTTGCTGATGCCGCCTTTCTGGCCGGTTGTGCGGTCAACGGTGAGGTCGTGTACCAACACCGGTATGCCGTCTTTTGATAACGCCAGATCAAGCTCGAAGTGCCGTACGCCTAGTCGATAAGCATGAAGAAACCCGGGAAGCGTGTTTTCAGGGGCCTCGCCTTTGGCCCCGCGGTGACCATAAATGATCATTCTGTAGCGATATCCTTTAATCGTTTGTAGATAGCCTGGCGTTTCTTCCAGGTGTCGTGGCAAAGCTGAATGTCTTCCAGATAAGCCGGTAGTTCGTTCATCAGAAGCGCCTGAGGGCCATCCACCAGGGCTTTTTCGGGTTTCGGGTGGAAGTCTACCAGCACCATGTTGGCGCCGGCGATGACGCCCTGTGCGGTGGCGTGCATCACATCGAGAATGCCGTCCGGAGACTGCTGCCGGGTGCCGACAGAATGAGACGGGTCAACGCACACCGGCATCCGTGTTAGCCGTTTCACCGCCGGAACGTGGGCAAAATCGACCATGTTGCGGTGTGGCTGGCCGGCTTCGGTTTTCATTCCACGCAGGCAGAAAATCACGTTGGCGTTGCCCTCGCTGGCCAGATATTCCGCAGCATTCAGAGATTCATTCAGGGTGATCCCGAAGCCCCGTTTCAGCAACACCGGATAGGTGCTCTGGCGGCCAATCGCTTTCAGCAGTTCAAAGTTCTGGGTGTTGCGCGTACCCACCTGCAGCATCACCCCGGTTGGCCGGCCCAGTTTTTCAAGACAGGTATCAATCTCTTCAATGTGGCTTTCATGGGTGATCTCCATCGCCACCACTTTGATGCCATGTTTGCCGGCTTTTTCGAACACCCAGGGCAGGCAACCCTGGCCATGCCCCTGAAACGAGTAGGGGTTGGTCCGCGGCTTGTAGGCACCCATGCGCGTGCACACCTGCCCGTTCTCTTCCAAGGCCTTCATCATGATTTCGACATGCTCGGGGACATCGACGGCACACAAACCGGCAAACACGTTCAGGTTGTTCTGGTTAAAATCGACACCGTTGTAGTGGAACCCGCTTTGGCGGTTGTCGTCTTTATGGCGCCCCAGAATACGGTAATCTTCAGAAATCCGTATGGCCCGCTCAACCGCCGGCAAGGCCTCGATTTCTTCTTTGTCCAGCGGCTTGGTATCGCCCAGCAGATAGATTTCAGTTAGCCGCTGACTTACACCCTGAACCTCGTGAACCCGCAGGCTCACTCCGGGCAGGTTTTCCAGATAGTGCATGGTCTGGCGGTAAGCTTCGCTATTCAGTTCGGTATTCGGGTGAAGAATGGCTAACATGATGAAATCCTCGACTTAACGGGCGATCACTGCCGCTGAAGGCGCTCGCTGCAATCTACGCAACGTTGGCCTGCTGGCGAACCTGGTTTTCCAATTCAATCTGGTCGGCTGAGAACCGGCGAATACCATCGGCCAGCTTCTCGGTTGCCATGGCGTCTTCGTTGGATTCCCAACGGAACAGTTTTTCGTCAACCGGACCAATGATGTCGTTGCTCGTGGCGGTTTCGGCTTTGAGCTTTTGGGTCAGCGGCCCGTTGTCATCCTGAAGCTCTTGCAGCAGAGCAGGGCTGATGGTCAGGCGGTCGCAACCGGCCAGCATTTCAATTTCTCCGGTATTTCGGAAGCTTGCTCCCATGACCACTGTGTTGAAACCGTGGGTTTTGTAGTAATTGTAGATCCGGGTAACGGATTGTACGCCGGGATCTTCTGCCGCCGGGTAGCTATCGCGGCCAGAATTGGCGAGATGCCAGTCCAGAATACGGCCGACAAACGGTGAAATAAGGTGAGCGCCGGCTTGAGCACAGGCAACCGCCTGCACAAACGAGAACAACAATGTCAGGTTGCAGCGAATGCCCTCTTTTTCAAGTTGCTCGGCCGCCAGAATGCCTTCCCAGGTTGAGGCGATCTTGATCAGAACGCGGCTGGTATCGACCCCTTGCTGATCGTAGAGCTCAATGATTCTGCGGGCACGCTTGAGCGTAGCGGCGGTATCAAAGGACAGACGCGCATCAACTTCGGTGGATACCACGCCCGGAATAAGGTCGAGAATTTCTTTGCCCGCCAGTACTGCCAGCATATCGGTTGCCAGTGTCAGCTGCTCGGCAGATGAGCCTCCCTGACGATGAGCCATCGTAATGGCTTTATCCAGCATGGGGCGATACGCATCTGACGCCGCTGCTTTAAGAAGCAAGGACGGGTTGGTGGTTGCGTCTTGGGGTCGCCATTGGGCAATGGCGTCCAGGTCACCGGTGTCTGCAACCACCGTTGTCATGGTTTTCAGTTGGTCTAACTTGTTGGTCATTCGTGTTGTCGTCCAGATTGATAGTTGTTATCGAGGTGTTCAGCTCCGGAACACCTTCTTAACCTCTACAATAACGGCAGCATACAACAGGAACAAGACAACTAATGGCTGTGGCCGCTAGTTTTCCAAAACCGCTTCTGGCTCTCGCACTTTCGCCAGTGCCTGCTCCACCACTTCCAGTCCGGAACCAGGCTTGTTGGCGTTTTCGCTCAGGTGGCGACGGAACTGCCTGCCGCCTGGCATGCCAAGAAACAAACCCATAATGTGGCGGGTAATGTGGGTGAGGTAAACGCCCCGGTCGAGCTCTTTCTGAATAAACGGGAACATTGCCCGAAGAGCCTCATGGCGGCTGGTGACCGGCGCTTCCTCGCCGAAGAATTCAGGGTCTACTTCGGTCAGCAGCCACGGGTTGTGGTAAGCCTCTCGGCCCAGCATAACGCCGTCGGTATGGCGAAGGTGATCGTGGCATTCTTCGATGGTTTTGATGCCACCGTTGATGATGATCTCCAGCTCAGGGTACGTTTCTTTCAAACGGTACACCCAGTCATACTTCAACGGTGGTATGTCGCGGTTTTCCTTCGGGCTGAGCCCTTCCAGAATCGCAATTCGGGCGTGCGCAATGAACGTGTTGCAGCCGGCGGCTGAAACCTTCGCGATAAACTCGCACAGCTCTTCCCAGGAATCCCGGCCATTAATACCAATCCGGTGCTTAACGGTCACCGGTAGGTCGGTGGCCTCTTTCATCGCGGCCACACCTTCGGCCACTTTATCCGGGTGCCCCATCAGGCAAGCACCGATCATGTTGTTCTGAACCCGGTCGCTCGGGCAGCCTACGTTCAGATTGACTTCGCTAAAACCAAACTCCTGAGCGAGCTTTGCACACTGAGCCAGTTCACCGGGATTGCTGCCGCCTAGCTGCAGAGCCAGTGGATACTCGGATGGGTCGTGCCGAAGAAAACGCCGGGTATCGCCATGAATCAGAGCGCCGGTCGTCACCATTTCCGTATAGAGCAGGGCGCGGCGGCTGAGAATGCGCGCTAAATAGCGGAAGTGAGGCGTGGTCCAATCCATCATTGGTGCAATGGAAAAGCGTCGGGATGGCTCAAGCCCAGTGTTATCGGGAGATGTTTGGTTGATCATTCATTGCTCAGGTTTGCCCATTTGAGGCGCCAATTCTATCAGGAAATCGGCCCGAGTGATTGAGGGGATGCCCTTAGTTGTAGCGTGCGCGAGGATGGTTCAATTTTATCGAATATTACGGTCAAAACGTTCCGTTTTCTTAAGTGGAGCGCAGTAAATATAGTGGTCTCATCGAACAACGCAGTTGAAGCGAGTCAAGAGGAGGTACTGCAATGATTGAGCTTAGACCCTATAAAGAACTGGGCAGCGCGCACCACGGTTGGCTCGACACTCGTCACCACTTTTCGTTTGCCGAGTACTACGACCCGAACCGTATGAACTGGGGTAATCTGCGAGTGTGGAATGACGATACCATCGCTCCTCATTCAGGCTTCCCGCGCCATCCGCACCGCGACATGGAAATCATCACCTATGTCCGCAAAGGCGCAATCACGCACCAAGATAGCCTCGGGAACCGTGGCCGAACAGAAGCGGGCGATGTGCAGGTGATGAGTGCCGGTACCGGTATTGCGCACAGTGAAATGAATGAAGAAGACGAAACGACTGAGATCTTTCAGATCTGGATCGTGCCGAACGAAACCGGTTTGCCACCTGCATGGGGCGCGAAGCCGTTTCCAAAGGGTGACCGTAGTGGTTCTTTCGTTACGCTCGCCAGCGGTTTGCCGGAAGACAAGGACGCTTTGCCGATCCGTACAGACGCCCGAATGGTTGCTGCAACCCTGGAGGCTGGCCAAAGCACTGAATATAACGTGGCTTCGGGCCGAAAGGTCTATCTGGTCCCCGCGACTGGCCAGATCGAGGTGAATGGCGTTGTGGCCAATGCCGGTGACGGCGTTGCCATTCGCGACGAAGTGCTGCTAACGGTTAAAGCCTCTGAAGACAGTGAAATTGTGCTGGTGGACGTGACTTAAGTGCTCAAAAGATCAAGCGATACGAAAAGGAAATGCAACTGACGAAAGTTCTCAATTCGGGCAGCTGGCCGGGGGCCGAACTGGCTAATTACCGTTAACTGTTCTATATCGATAAGGAGGGGGTTATCCAAGTATCGCCGTAAGTTAGGGTCAGTTCGGGCGATGATGTACTTAGACTTTTCGCGGTCTGGGGTGGCGGCTACATAGCTGGTAATCTCCCAGGATCAAAGGTAGTCTCAAGTAGTAATGCTTCTCCTTAAGGGATAAGAATGAATCGCATCCTTGCCGAATTGGCGGATCAACAAAAAGTTCAAGACATGATCGCCAACCATGAGCCCTTCATGGATATATTGGCGGAGGTTACCCGTATGGTGGCACGGCAAATGCCGAGCGCCGTGGTGACGTTCATGTTGTATGACTCATCCGATGATACTCTGACGCTGGTGGCCGGAGACGGGCTCTCTGACGCTTATAAGTTGGCTATGCAGCGCAAAAAAATCGGGCCTGAAGTAGGCACTTGCGGCAGAGCAGCGTTCCTGCGGGACGTTGTTGTTACCCATAGCATTGCCGATGATCCTAACTGGGACGCCTATCGGGAAGCCGCACTGAAAGAAAATTTGAAATCTTGCTGGTCCGTACCAGTGATGATGACCGACGACGAGCTTTTAGGCACCTTCGCCACATACCACCCCAAGCCCGGTTCGCCCGATGATGACCAACTTGTATTGATCACGCGCGCTGCCGGGCTGCTTGCTTTTGCTCTGGCGCGACAGCAGGACCAGCGTGCACTTCGCATTCAGCGCCAACGCTATCAATCCCTCTTCACGTACCACCCGGATGCTGTTTTCGAGCTCGACCTGAACGGCTGCTTTGTGGCGGCAAACCGAGGCTGTGAGCATATCGCGGGGTTTGCTGAGGAGAACATTATTGGCCTGCACTACGAAACCTTTGTAAAAGAGGAACATCATGAGGTTGCCGGGCAGGCGTTCAAGCTGGCCTGCAACGGAATACCACAGCATTACGAAGTCGTCGCCTATCACGCCGGTGGTGACGAGTATCTCCTTGAGGTAACAAACCTGCCGATCGTGGTGGACGAGGAAGTTGTCGGTGTGTACGGAATCGGGAAAGACATAACGCGTGAAAGAGAAAGCGAACTGAAATTGCACTTTCAGCGTACCCACGACCTTCTCACTGGCCTGTCCAATCGAGCCGGTTTCGAAGCCCGTTTGGCTGAGGATTATCGTTTGTCGAAAGGGCGAGTGGCCGTTCTGCTGATCAATTTGGACGGTTTTGCCTCTATCAACGATGGCCTCGGGCACACGGTGGGGGACCATTTGCTGCAGGCGGTAGCGAACCGGCTGGCCGATGGTCTCGAACCCGGAGATTTTATTGCCCGGTTTGCCGGGGATGAATTCGGGGTGTTGTTGACTGACCGGGGGCGAGTCGAACACACCCTGCCGGTCGTTGAAGCGTTGCTCAGCCTACTCGCCCGCCCGTTTGTTATCGATGACCATGTTCTTCATATCAGTGCCAGCATCGGCGTAGCGTTGGGGCGGGCCAAGTCGCGCGATGACGGAACATTGATTCAGCACGCTCACATGGCGGTCCGGGAAGCCAAAGCCCAAGGCCGGAATACTTGGGAGTGGTATGCCGGCGATGCGAATTCGTCAATACGAGAGCACATTGCACTCAGGCGCGAATTGTTAGACGCGGTAGTGCACAACCAACTGGTGCTTTACTACCAGCCTCTGGTAGATGCCCGCACAGGAAAGATGACGGCCCTGGAAGCACTGGTGCGTTGGCGGCATCCAGAGCGTGGCATGGTGCCACCGGGTGACTTTATTCCACTGGCAGAGAGCACGGGCCAGATTATTGATCTGGACCGATGGGTGTTGCGACAAGCCTGTAAGGATCTGCACACCATCAATGCGGGCCGTGATGAGCCACTCACGGTGGCGGTCAATATCTCGCCGGTGCATTTCCGCCGAAATGGTTTTTTTGATGAAGTAAGTCAGGCCATTGAAGAAAGCGGCCTTGACCCGGAGAGCCTGGAGCTGGAAGTGACCGAAGGCTTGATGATGGCTGGCACGGAAAAAGCCATTGAACTGCTTCAGAAAATTCGGAACCTGGGCGTAAAAGTCGCCATCGACGACTTTGGAACGGGCTTTTCAAGCCTGAGTTATTTACGCCAGTTGCCGATTAATAAAGTAAAGATAGATCGGAGCTTTATCCGAGACATCGCTGGCGGACGAGAGAGTGCGGCGATTGTGGAAGGCATCATCACCATGGCCCACCACCTTGGTTTGGAAGTGGTGGCAGAAGGTATTGAAACCCCTGAGCAACGAGATGACCTTGTTCAGCGGCGCTGCGACCTTCTGCAAGGCTTCTATTTCTCCCGACCGGTGCCATTGGCCGAACTACTCAAGTTGCCTCATCAATTACCGGAAGCGTAAATGCCGTCGCGGAGGTCCAGCGTGTGTGGCGCATTCTCCTCCACACTATGGGTTCGCTGGCTTTGCCCCGTTGTTTTGGTTGCAGCCATATTGTTACCTCTGCCCGCTGAAGCCTTCGACTGGTCGTTTGTTCTAGAACAGGGGACGGTCGGCCTGGATTTGCCGGATACCCGATCGGGCGATTGGCAAATGACAGGGGGTCGCGCCGACCTGGCTGGCGTTTCCCTTGCGGTAAACTTCTCTGGTACCGGTTCATTGGCGGAACGAAGCTCAGTTGCAGGGCATGTCAGCATTCGTGTAGCGGAGCTCCAACACCCGCTACTCAAGCCGCAGGGGTGGCAGTTTGAGGGTAGGGCAAATGGCACTTTGGCCGACCTGAGCCTTGAAGGCCAAGTGCGCGCAGACTCCGGCCTTGTTGCGGATGTGGTTATAAGAAACGTAACCGGGGAATTCCAGGCAGGCCGAGCCACACTGCGCCTGAGCGGGGAGAATATCCAAACGGTAATGGCCGCAACGCTGGCGGATTGGCCAGAATTATTGGAAGTGTCCAGCGGAGAAGTCCGCGCCGTTGCGACAATGCGCATTGAGCCGGACGCCCCATTGGCTTTAGAAAGTCGCTTTGAGTTTGAGCGTGTTAATGGGCTGGTTAGCACCAGTGCGGTTACCGACATGAATGGGCAGCTTCGCATTAGCTTGGAAGACAACACACTGACCGCCAGCACCAGCGAACTCACCATCGCCAAAATCAACACCGGTATCGGCATTGGGCCACTCCGGTTTCTTGCCGACTATCGAGCGCCACTGGGCGAACTGTTCGAGGGAGTGCTTAACATCCAGCAGGCAAACGCCGAGTTTTTGGGTGGCCGCTTGAGGGTGGCGCCCCGCAGCATCGATTTATCATCCGACCCGTGGCAGTTACCCATTGATGCCTATGACGTTTCACTGGCCAAACTGCTGCAACTGTACCCAACGGAAGGGCTTTCCGGCACGGGCCATCTTACCGGGCACATACCGGTTTCAATTGGCAGTGCAGGTGTTGAAGTGGCTGAGGGTCGAATGGCTGCCGAGCCTCCGGGAGGCATAATACGCCTACCCGCAGAGCGCCTGAAAGCGATACTGGGCAGCAGCCAGGGGATGGAACCGGTGGTGGAAGCTTTGCAAAACTTTCACTACAAGAAGCTCAACAGCACGATAGACTACGATACTAAGGGGAGATTGCTTCTGCACCTAAGGCTGGAAGGTCAAAAGGCGAGCGATCGACGGGAGCAGCCCATCGTGCTCAACCTCAATCTTGAAGAAGATATCCCCGCCCTGTTAACCAGCCTGCAATTGAGTGGCAGGGTCAATGAAGCCGTAACGGAGCGCGTTCGGGAGCGAGTGAAGCAAACCGAACAGGAGGCAGAACCATGATCAATGTAACGCGGCTGCGCCGGCCGCTTGCGATCACCTCTCTGTGGGTAGTGATAGTGCCCATAGGGTTAATCGCCTGCACGCCAACGGTGCAAATGGCCGCACCCAAAGAGCCGATTACCGTAAACCTGAACGTAAAGATTCAGCACGAAATCTACGTAAAAGTGGATAAAGACGTGGATGAACTGTTCAGCGACAAAGGCCTGTTCTGAAACCAAACAGGCAATCTCAAGAGCTGAACAAAGGGGGTTAACGATGAAACAACTGACACAACTGAGCGCCGTTGTGCTGGCCATGGTTCTGGCTATGCCAGCGTTCGCTATGAGTTTGAGTGAGGCCAAAGACAAGCTGGAATCGGTAAAGCAGCAAGGCCTGGTGGGTGAAACCCCAACCGGTTATCTGGACGTTGTTCGAGCTACAGGCGATGCCCGAGAGGTGGTGGAGGCCATTAACCAGGCCCGTCGCAATGAATACACCCGTATTGCCGAAAAACACGCGATCCCGGTTACCCAAGTGGAAACCGTTGCCGGCAAGAAAGCGATAGAAAAGACCCCCGGTGGCCAATTTGTTTTGATTGAGGGGCAGTGGGTAAAGAAATAGACTCTCCTTTTCGGAACATCAGGTTTGGAAGGGGAGTGTCATGCACAGCGAGTGGCTGATTGGTATCGACTTGGGTGGCACCAAAACCGAAGTCATCCTGATGGACCGGCAAAGCAAGGAACACTTTCGCCAGCGCGTGCCAACGCCAGCCCGGGATTACCGCGCCACCCTTGAAGCCATTCACTCGCTGGTGCTGGCAGCCGAATCAAAGGTCGGCGTGAGCGGTTTGCCTGTGGGTATTGGCATACCCGGAAGCATTTCCGGTATCACGGGCAAGGTAAAAAACGGCAACTCCACCTGGCTTAACGGTCAGCCGATGAAAGACGACTTGAGCCGCCTGTTGGAACGGCCGGTAACCGTCACCAACGATGCCAACTGCCTGGCGCTTTCCGAATCGACAGACGGAGCCGGCAAAAACCACAACGTGGTATTCGCTGCCATACTGGGCACCGGCTGCGGTGCCGGTGTCAGCGTGAACGGCCGAATACTCACCGGCCCTAACGGAGTAGCGGGTGAGTGGGGCCACAACCCTTTAGCCTGGACCCCACAAACCGAACTGGACCAACGCCCCTGCTTCTGCGGCCGCCGCGGCTGTAACGAAACCTTCCTGTCTGGCACCGGGTTATCACTGACCCACCAATTCCTGCACGGCCAGAACCTACCTGCAAAAACCATCACCGAGAGCGCCAGCAACGGCGATAAAGCAGCGTCTGAAACACTCAATCGATACCTTGATCACCTGGCCCGCGGCTTGGCGGCTGTCATCAACGTGCTAGACCCCGACATCATCGTGCTGGGCGGCGGCATGAGTAATACCGGGAAAATCTACCAAGAGCTGCCACTAAGGCTACCGAGCTATGTGTTTGGTAGCGAATGCGACACGCCCGTTGTACGGGCAGTGCACGGCGATTCTAGTGGGGTGCGTGGGGCGGCTTGGTTGGGGAGGCTTGTTGAGTCAGAATAGCTTACAGAGATAGTTTACTGGATCCATGTGGCAGTGGTCGCTAATGGTTCCCTTTAAAGAAAACAGCTTGGGTGATTTTCGAAACTCAAATAGCCGATAGAGGTGAAACTGATCACTAAAATCCTCCGAGAATGAGACTTCGTTTCGGGAAGCATAAAAAGGGGTTTCTTTAGCGAAAGCGGTCGTCTTCACCTCAATGAATCTTTCCTCTCCAGATGTTTCAAATGACAGGATATCGTACCCAAGCCCGTCCCCTTGAGATTTTGCAACATGCTCAATGCGGTCAGCTAGCGTCTTTTGCCCCGCGGATCTTAGTCGATATTCTTCGTATTCCATCGCCAGCAGCTCTCCTGCGTAGCCCAGTGCAGAATTTCGGGCTTCTTGGGCAAGGTAATCTCTTTTTGAGGCAACACGATTAGGAGTGTAGGTGGGGCGTGGCTCTTGAACCTTTAGCGCGGGTTCGGGTGCCTGAACCAAAAGATTAGAAAACTCAACGCCGCTCGGAACAAAGGCTGGCTGCTGGACAGCAGCTTGGGAAGCGTGGTCGAAATCAGAGTGTGAATTAATCCAGTCTTCAACATATACCGCTAAAGCTTGCTGGTAATGGCCGCGAGGTTTGTAGCCTGGTATCCAGAAACAGTTCAGGTCACGAAGAACTGCGCTGATATTCTGATGTTTGAGCTCAACAGCGGTATCACTTCGTCCGTTTAGTTTTTTAAGTAACTCCCTTCGGTGAGAGCTCTTATTGTACCGCTGGCCTGCAAGTTCAAGCGTTAGCATCTTCATGTAGTCGGCAACGGTTAGTGCAATTTCCTTGTCGCTCCAATGATTTGCCCGGGGCATGATAACTTCTCCATTACTACAGCTTGTCGAAGACACTGACATATTGTCTTAGCGATAAGGATATAACAAATGACCTTTTAATAAACCCATCCGATGACCCTTGCCGTAGATGCAAGCAGGCCTGAAAACGGGCGAGTGCACTAGTATCCCTCAACCGGTAGCCTTGAATAGTTGGGGAGGCCTTCGTTGAGAGAATGCGCCGAACGAGACTGCATTATCGATACTACTGAGGTAGCTGTCTGGATTGATAGTCAAGTCGTTGGTAATCGAGATGACTGGAGTAAGGTCGGACTTTCTCCATTGCAGTTAAGATTGGCTCTAACCTAATCTGTTTCCCACTCCCCCTGCCGCTCTCTAAAACTTTCCAGCACCTTCTCAATAACACCCTCTTGCTCCATCTGCCTGAGAACGTCAGGCAGTGCGTTGGCCAGCTCCCAATGTCGCCGGTTTAGGTAGTGATAAAGATCAAAAGCAGCCAGTGGCTTCTCGACAACATTCAAGCCGGTCAGATCTTGCGGAGCGATTGGGTTGAATTGGGAAATCACAGTAAAAAATGCAGCGTCTACCCGTTTGGATTGAAGCAGGCTAAGTGCCTGACTATTGCTGTTGGCATACACGGGTGTTACGCCCATGTTCCGTGCCGTTAATTCGGAAATAATGATGCCTCGTCTGATTGCAACCGTCATTGATTGCGGTGGGGGGAGGGCTAGAACGTGTGTTTCGTCTTTGCGAACAACCGCTCGTAAGGTGCCACGAAATAGCACGTGCTCTACGCGAATCAGATTCGGAAACAGCTGCGCAACGCGGCCTATCCGGAAAAGGTCGCCGTCTAATAACCCTGTGTCGGCCATCATCAAGGCTCTGCGTGAGGGCGTGATGAGTACTGAGGCATCTACGCCTAGCCGTTGATAGGCTCGCTTGAGTATGGCTGCGCCTGCGGCTGTGGTGGGCTCATCATAAATCGCGGCAATTTGGACACGATCTGGCAGTTCGGCGTTAGAGTCGGCGGGGTTAATTAATAACGCTGCCAGTAGGCAGGCGTAAAAGTAATTGGTGGTGAGCATGACAGCTTCACTCGTTCAAAGGGGGCGGGTACCTCGAAAAGGTAGGTGCCCTTCGAGCTTGGCCGGCCAGCCAGGCGCTACAAAAAGTATAGCAGGCGTTTTGGCAGTGACAGTGAGTGCTGTGCGGCTCCCGCTTTATTGAACGAAAGCCGCACCAAATTGTTCAGCCCAGAGCTTGTGTCAGGTCATCGATCAGGTCGGTCGCATCCTCCAGGCCTACCGACAGGCGCAACATGCCATCGCCGATTCCGCGCTTGAGGCGCTCTTCGCGGCTGATGCCGTGATGGCTGGTGGCGCTGGGTTGGCTAACGAGGCTTTCAACGCCGCCAAGGCTGGTGGCGAGAAGAAACACTTTGAGGCTGTCGGCCACCCTTGCTGCCGCCTCTTGGCCACCTTCCACTTCAATACTGAGCATGCCGCCGAAGCCGGTCATCTGCTTGCAGGCCAGCTCGTGGCCTTCAAAGGACGGCAGTCCCGGGTAGTGTACTTTGGTGACTTTCGGATGAGTTTCCATCGCTTGGGCCACCTGCATCGCGTTCTCATTGTGCTGGCGGATTCTGACCGGCAGTGTGCGAAGGCTCCGTGACAGCAGGGCAGCGGTTTCCGGAGCGATGAGTTGGCCCAGGTTCTTGCGCCAAGTGGCGACGGGTTTGGCAAGTGCTGCCGACGTCATCAGTGCACCGGCGGTGATGTCACTATGGCCGCCCAGATATTTGCTGGCGCTGTGCAACACCAGGTCGGCACCTAGACCCAGCGGCTTCTGGTTGATGGGGCTGGCGAAGGTGTTGTCTACGGCAACCAGGGCGTCGTGTTTGTGGGCGGTTTCCGCGATGGCGTTAATGTCCAGCATTGCCATGTTGGGGTTTGCCGGTGTTTCGAAGTACACCAGTTTGCCGGGTTGTTCCAGGTGGTCTGCCAGCTGGTTCTGTTCTTCCCGAAACAGGAAGGTCACTGGAATGCCCAAGGCTTGGCATTGATCGACCAGAAACGCTTGAGTGCCGCCGTAAAGGTCGCCTACGCAAACTATGCCATTGCGGCCGTGAGTGAGTAAGGTCGCGGAAATTGCCGCCATACCAGAGGCAAACGCGAGTGCAGCTTCAGCCTGTTCCAAGCCTGCCAGTCCTTGTTCCAGCTCCTGAATGCTGGGGTTGGTGCCCCAGCGAGTGTAGAGATAGCCTTCGCTGCGACCTTCGATCATGTCGAGCAAGGCAGCGGTGTTCTCGAACCGGTATGTGGTGGTGTTGTAAATGGGGGAGTAGGGGCTGCCAAAGGTGTCTTTATGGCGCTGGTTGTGGATGATGCGGGTGGCGGGGCCCTGGTGATCTGGCTTGCTGGCTGGATTACTCATTGACGTTCCTGTGTGGTGGCTGCAAAGTGTGCTGATCTGTAAATTTGTTGGTTCTGGGTATACTAGCAAAAACCCAAGCTCACTCCGTAACGTATAGAAGGAAGAAACCTTGTCTATCAAATTGACCGAGTTCAGCCATGGTGCGGGCTGTGGCTGCAAGATTGCTCCAGACGTTCTTGATCGAATTCTTCACACGGACATGCCGGATTTTCATGACCCGAAATTGCTGGTAGGCAACGATAGTCGTGATGATGCAGCGGTCGCCGATATCGGCAACGGTGTGGGCGTTATCAGTACCACAGACTTCTTTATGCCGGTGGTGGATGATCCGTTCGATTTCGGTCGAATTGCTGCGGCAAACGCAATCAGCGATGTGTATGCCATGGGCGGAAAGCCGGTGATGGCGATTGCGATTCTGGGTTGGCCGGTGAACGAGCTGGCACCAGAGATTGCCGCCAAGGTGATCGATGGCGGCCGTGCGGTGTGCGCTGAAGCGGGCATTGCGCTTGCGGGTGGACACAGCATTGATTCGCCGGAACCGATTTTCGGTTTGGCCGTTACCGGTACGGTGAATGTTGACCGTATTATTCGCAACGACACAGCCAAGGCGGGGGATCTTCTGTATCTCACCAAACCTCTGGGCGTGGGCATTCTCACCAGCGCTTCGAAGAAGGGTAAAGTGTCGCCGGACGATTTGGCGGTTGCGGTCGAGAATATGTCGACTCTGAATAAAGTGGGTGAGGTGTTCTCCCAGATCGAAGGTGTGAGTGCGATGACCGATGTCACCGGCTTTGGCCTGGCGGGGCACTTGCTGGAGATTTGTCGTGGCAGCGGCGTGAAAGCCACCGTTAGCCGTAAGGCCATCCCCACCTTGCCTAATTTGCAGCCCTATATTGATGCAGACTGCATTCCCGGTGGCACGCACCGCAATGCGGCGGCTTTCGGTAACGCCATTTCAGGTATGACCGAGGCGGATAAATTGCTGTTCTGTGATCCGCAAACCAGTGGTGGATTGATGGTGAGCGTGGCGGAAAATCGTCGCGAAGCGTTTGAAGCGGCAGCCCGAGAGCAAGGATTGGAGCTTCAGCCGTTGGGGCGTTTGGAAGCGGCAGATTCCGAAGAGAGCCTGGTGTTCATCGAAGACTGAAGCAGGGCGTAAAAAGGCCGCGCAGGGGTTTAGCCTCGCGCGGCTTTTTTGATTAGGCGTTTCGAGTAACGCTGACCACTTTCAGGTGGATTGGCTTGCGGCCAGCCATGGGCCACTCGATGCTGTCGCCAATGCTTAGGCCCAGCATGGCCGCCCCAGCGGGGGCCAAAATGGACACTTTGTGAGCGCTGTCGCCCACTTCGTGTGGGTACACCAGCATCATTTCGTGTTCTTTGTTGGCGTCTTCGTCCACAAACCGGATGATCGAGTTCATGGTCACTACGCCTTCCGGCATTTCGCTCAGCGGCTTGAGGTCAGCACGGCTGAGCTCATCCTCAAGGCCATCAGCCACATCGGACTTTCCTGCTACGCGTTCAAGCAAGGTGCTCAAGCGGTTGTAATCTTCTTCTGCAACTACGATTGAAGGTAATTCAGCCATAGGAATCTCCTGAAAAAATTCTAAACAATAAGTGTGGTTTAAGCGCTGAATCCGGAAGAGGGGAAGAGTGGATTCAGCGGAATCAGAGGCGTATAACAGCCCTGCCGGTGTTCTCGAAAGAAGACCGCAGTGCGATATTTGGTGTATGAATGCCGTAAATCGGGGTGTTCACGTTGTTCACATTACGCCGTTTTGGAAAGCAATACCCTGAATCTAACTCCAGGGGAGCAAAATGGCAACGGTTATAAGGTCTATAGCATGCAGGTAGTCGTTCAGGCGCTGGTGCCGGTGTTTGTTTTGATCATGTTGGGGCATGTTCTCAGGCGGATTAATTTCCCCGGTGGTGATTTCTGGCCGCAGGCAGAACGCTTCACCTACTACATTCTGTTCCCGGCCATGTTGGTGTTCAAGTTGGGGCAGGCGCGGCTTCCGGTATCGGCCTATGCCGATACCGCGTTGCTGATCATCTCGATGTTGGCGGCTATGACGTTGGCGCTGGTGGTTGTTCAGTTGTTCTGGCGTTGGAGTGGGCCGGTGTTTTCTTCGGTCTACCAGGGGGCGATTCGTTTCAACTCTTACGTGGGGTTGGCCGCTGGCGGGATGCTGCTGGGCGACGACGGTTTATCGCTGACCGCCATCGCGGTTGCCATTATGGTGCCGATGCTGAACTTGCTATGCATTCTGATGTTTTCTCTGGTGGCCGGCCAAGACAAGGTGAGTTTGAAGCAGGTCTTGCGCGCAATTGTTACCAATCCACTGATAGTGGGTTCGGTGTTGGGAGTGTTGTGGAGCTTCTTCGAGATTGGTTTTCATCCACTGCTGGCGGGTACGCTGGAGCCGTTAAGTAATTTGGCCTTGCCTATGGGCCTGATGACGGTGGGCGCCGGTTTGCAGCTGAGTGCGTTGCGCGGTGCGTCTGCGCCCTTCTTGGTGTCGTCTGCGCTGAAGCTGCTTGCGTTTCCGATGATGGCGGTTGGTTTGGCCTGGATGCTGGGGCTGAACGGGTTACTGGTGCAAGTGGCGGTGCTGCTGGCGACTCTTCCGACTGCCACGTCTGCCTATATTCTGGCGCGCCAATTGGGTGGTGACGCGCCCTTGATGGCCGGGATTATCAGCGGGCAGACCCTTCTGGCGATGGTGTCTATCCCGCTGATGCTCAGCTTACTGTGGTAAGCATTCGAGCACGGCGTTGGCAATGGATTGCTGGAACTCGAGGTAGCCGTTGGCTGTGGAGTTGATATCAGTGGCCAGTGGGTCCCAGGTGCTGACGGTCACGGTCAGTCCTTCGGTGATGGATCGCCACCATTGGCGGTTGAACTGAGGTTCCGTGAGCAAGCAGGGCTGATTGGCAGCGCGCAGCTTCTTTTGCACCTCGGCGATGTGGCGGGCCCCGGGTGACAATTCGGGATTGAGGGTGAGTACACCGGCCAGATCGAGTTCGTAGTGTTCGGCAAACCGTTCGAATGCGTTGTGGTAGGCGAACAGGCTGGTGCCCTCAAGTTGGTTGAAGCTTGCTTTGATGCGCTGCTCTGTTGTGTGCAGGCTTTGCTCGAACCGTTCCAGATTGGCGTCTAGCTCAGAGGTGTTAATGCCGTCTAGGGTGCTGAGCTTGGCATGGACGGCTTTGGCCATCTGCAGTGCCATACCCGGATCTACCCACAGATGCGGGTCTTCACCGTCGCCGTGATCGTGGCCGTGATGATGGTGGTGGTCGTGGTGGTCGTGGTGGTCGTGATGCATGTCCGGCTCACCTTCGGACGGTTCCGTGAATGCAACGACCTTGCCTGCGAACTCCTTTCCGCCAAGCAGGCGGCTGAGGAAGGTCTCCATGTCTGGTCCTACCCAAAAAATTGCATCGGCCTGCTCCAGTGCCCGGCGTTGTGACGGTTTCATGCTGTAATTGTGCGGGCTGGACCCCGGCGGCACGATGGTGGAGACATTCATGTTGTCACCGGCAACCGCTTTCACAATGAGTTCAATCGGCTTGATGGATGCAACAATGTTGGTGGCGAATGCCGGCGTGGCGGAAACCAGGGCGGCCAAGCCCAGAGCAAGGGTGGTTTTGGTGAAGTTCATGGTGGGGTCCTGCAATATGTTTGATACGTTATAATATAACACCTGTTGAGGCGGTTCGTAAAACCGAATCATGCGAAACCGGGGCAGGCCCGTTATAATGCCTAACTTATTTATCGGCCACTTATTTTCAGGATGGTTTCATGACAGTACGTACTCGAATTGCTCCGTCGCCCACGGGTGACCCTCACGTTGGTACCGCCTACGTGGCCTTGTTTAATTTGTGCTTTGCGCGCCAGCACGGTGGCCAGTTTATTCTGCGGATTGAAGATACCGATCAGGTGCGTAGTACGGCTGAATCTGAACAGGACATTCTCAAGGCGTTGCGCTGGCTGGGGCTGAACTGGGACGAAGGTCCCGATGTGGGCGGCCCGCACGGCCCGTATCGCCAGTCTGAGCGTAAGCACATGTACGCCCAGTATGCCGAAGACCTGGTTACTGCAGGTCATGCTTTTTATTGTTTCCGTACACCGGAAGAGTTGGATGCGATTCGGGAAGAGCGTAAAGCGAACGGCCAGAACCCGGGTATCAAAGGTGATCTGGAATTATCGCAGGAAGAAGTGAAGCGTCGTTTGGATGCGGGCGAATCCTATGTGATTCGCATGAAGGTGCCTGATGAAGGTGTGTGCGAAATTCAGGACATGCTCCGTGGCACCATTGAGATTGATTGGGCTCAGGTGGATTGTCAGATTCTGTTGAAGTCGGACGGCATGCCAACCTACCACCTGGCCAACGTGGTGGATGACCACCTGATGGAAATCACCCACGTACTTCGGGGCGAAGAGTGGATCAACTCTGCGCCCAAGCATAAGTTGCTGTATGAATATTTCGGCTGGGATATGCCGGAGCTGTGCCACTTGCCGCTGTTGCGTAACCCGGACAAGAGCAAACTGTCGAAGCGTAAAAACCCGACCAGCATCAATTTCTATGAGCGCATGGGTTTCATGCCGGAAGCAGTGACCAACTACCTGGGCCGAATGGGTTGGTCGATGCCGGATGAGCGTGAGAAGTTTTCTCTGGACGAGATGATTGAAAACTTCGATATCCAGCGTGTGTCCCTGGGTGGCCCGGTGTTTGATGTAGAGAAGCTGCGTTGGTTGAACGGCCAGTGGGTTCGTGACGACCTGAGTGACGAGCAGTTTATGGCTCGCCTGCGCGATTGGTGGTTCAACGAAGATGCGCTTAAGGCGCTTGTGCCTCACATTAAGGGCCGGGCAGAGGTGTTTTCGGATGTTGCCCCTATGGCGCAGTTCATGTTCAGCGGTATGTTGAATTTGAAGCCGGAAGACTTCGAGCACAAGAAGCTGGAGCAGGCACAGGTGAAGCGTGTGCTTCAGTTTACGCTGTGGAGGCTGGAAGCTCAGCGTCATTGGAGCAAAGACACGATCTTCGCCGATATTAAAGCACTGGCGAAGGCGATGGATTTGAAGATGGGCGATTTCATGTTCTCGATCTTCGTCGCGATTGCCGGAACACCGAATTCCTGGTCGGTTATGGACTCGATGGCACTGCTTGGCCCGGACATGACGCGTTCTCGTTTGCGTAGTGCGTTGGATGTTTTGGGTGGTTTCTCCAAGAAAGAAACCAAGAAAGTAGAGAAAGAATACGCCGCTTTGGACGTTTGATGAGCGGTTTGTTTGTTAATTGATCGATGTCGACAGGGAAGTCGAAAAAACTTTAAAAAAAGAGGATTTGGGTGTTGACGGCCTAGGGGCGGATCCTTAATATACGCATCCGTTGAGGGGCCATAGCTCAGCTGGGAGAGCGCAACACTGGCAGTGTTGAGGTCGGCGGTTCGATCCCGCCTGGCTCCACCAATTTCTAGTCCCCTTCGTCTAGTGGCCTAGGACTCCGCCCTTTCACGGCGGCAACAGGGGTTCGAACCCCCTAGGGGACGCCAATACGGCTTCACGGTTTAGTCCACCGGGAAGCCATCAAAAAAACCGCCTTCGGGCGGTTTTTTTGTGCCTGAAAGAAAGTAGGTCCGGGGTCAGACCCCACGGGTCTGACCCCTCATACTCCCAAGCAAATCCTCACCGAACCGCGATAGCCCCCTTGCCAACCCCCTCGTAAGCCTTCACGCGAATCTCGTCTTCCGGAAACTCTGCTTTCAGTACGTCTGCCATGTGAGCCGCAATCAGCTCTACCGTGGTGTCGGTTTCCAGCATGTAAACACGGCTCTCCGGCAGGGTCAGGGCAAACTCCCCCTGATTGGCTTCGTAGTCGAAGCTGATGTAGTGCTGTCCGTCGTCGCCCACAAAGCGGCGGGTAACGTCTTCTTCCGTGCCTACGTAGATGTCTTCCCACAGTTTCGCCCACCGTTTCTCCAGCTCGGTGTCTCGCTGTCCGTTACGGTCAATGCGGATAGGGGAGCGGTGCCCGTGTGCAATGCGCTGGCAGTTGCCAAGATGCTTCTTCAGGCCATGCACATAGTGGTAGTAAGGGCCTTCGATGATGTCTTCCCGCAGGTTGATCTCAACGGTGGTGACGTTACCAGGCAGCACGGCCTTCAGTTCTTTTTCCAGTAAGGCTGCGACGGCAGGCTTCTCCACGCGTTCGGAAGACAGCCAGACAACGGCTTCGTCCGGTGAGGTGTGGGATATATGACCGCCGTTCGTCAGATCCCAGCGGAAGGTGTTGGGCTGGTCTTCGTCCCAGTGCAGCCCTTCGTAGCCTCTCGGGATCACCAGCCGGTGGTCCACCCGCTCGTCGATAACACGCTTGATGGTGCGTTTGACGTTGCTGAAGTCAAAGACCATGCCTTGGTCGTCGAGCTCGCCGCCGAGGACCACGTCGGCAATCCAGCTTTCGCCTACTAAGCCCCGGGTCGGGTCCAGATAGGCGAAATCAATCACGGTGAGGTTGTCGACGAAAAGATGGTTCATGAATGGCCTGACTATATTGGTTGCATGGTGGCGTGATTCTAGCAAAAATCGTTCTCTTCAGCAGTTTGCAAATGAGAACGTCTAACAGGAGGCTGCATCATAGCCACGAACCGCTCACCGCTCGATCAGCAGTTTCCGGCATTGGTGCTGGCAGCGGGCCGCAGTGCTCGTATGGGCCGGGCCAAACAAACCTTGAACATTCCCGGGCAGGGCACATTGCTGGGGCATGCCATCGGGCAAGCCAGGCTGCTGTCACGTTGCGTTTCGGTGGTTGTCGGAGCAAGGTACCCTCTGATCCGTTATCGGTGCGGGCAATCCGCTACACGCTGGGTGTATTGTTCTGGCTGGCAGCAGGGGCTGTCTGCTTCTCTGGCCGCAGGAATCAATACGTTGGGGCCTTCGGCCCGGGGTGTGTATGTACTGGTCGGGGATCAGCCCTTGCTGGATCAGCGCGGTCTTGTCGCTCTTCGTGATGGCGCACGGCAAATGCCTGATCAAGTGTGGGCAGCGGATTACGGTTCGCGAGTGGGGGTGCCGGCCTGGATTCCGCGGCGGCTTTGGCCTGAAGTGCTCAGGTTGCAAGGTGATGCGGGGGCAGGGCGTGTATTGAATCAGGTCGATGCGTGCCGTGTGAAGATTGCGGGAGTGGCGCTGGATGTCGACACTCCCGCACGCTGGCAAGATATAAAGCAGATGTTAGCCGAACAAGCCTGACAGCCAGGCAATGCCGACACTGAAAATGCCTAAGCTCACGGCCAGCCCCAAGGTGTAGATGCGGGAGTGGGCGGCTTTTTGTTGAGCGACGTAAAGATCGATGGTGCGCTGGGCAATATCCTCGGCGGTCTCACGGGAGATTTCGTGGGCTTGTTGCACGGCCTCAGACTGAAGCGTCTGCCAGAATTCTGTGTCGATCGTTTGTACGCTGGTGATGTGGTCTTTCAGCTCGGCCATGTGCTCGGCTGTGAACCCGGAGTTTTTCGCCATTTCTTTGCGCGAGATCGCCAGCTCGCGACTCAGGTTCATGTTGATTTCCGCGGCCACCTCATCGCGCAGGTTGCGGGTGCGCTCGTCTACCAGTTCGGTCAGTGTTTTCAGGTGTTCTTTAATTTGGGCTTCCTGCTTTTTCTCGTTGTCTTCGAGCGCACGTTTTACATGAATGTATTGCTCGTCGAACAAGTCTTTGAGCAGTTCGTGCAAACGATTGTTGATGTTGGTCTTCACGGCCGAGCGGGAAATCTGTTCAATCAGTTCGGCGGTCAAGGGCACTTCGTTCGCACCTGCAGCACTGGTACTTTCCGAACTGCTTTGGGTGGGCAGAGTGATGGCGGCTTCTTCGTCCGATGCAGGCGATGACAGGTTTTCGGGCATTGGCAGTGTTCCGCGCTCAACGTCTGTCGCCAACTGCTCCAGCATAATGGTCAGCCCTTCGCTTTGAGGGGGCTTGGTGAGAATGCTGTATATGCCGAAATTTTTCGCTTCATCCGAGAACGAAGACGACTTCTTCGAGGTGCACATGATGATGGGAATGCCGGCGGTGTCGGGGTTGTTTTTGATCGCCTTTGCGGCTTCAACACCACTCATGCCCGGCATCAGGTGATCCATGAAGATCACATCCGGTGCTGGATTTTTGCTCAGAAATTCCAGAGCTTCTTCGGCAGAGCTTGCCATGTTCACTTCCATGTCCCGATTCTCAAGAATTTTGCTCAGGGCGAACCTGGCAACCTTGGAATCGTCAACCAGCAAAGCATTTTTGATTGCCATCTCACTACCTCAACCTGTTACTGCAAACTCGTTGGTGTCGCGACCGGGGTGTTATTACCAGCCTTCCAGTTGCGGGCATTGCGTTGCCCTATAGCTTTTGTCCCGATAGCACACGCCGGGCTCGGTTGTGCGGGCGGTGAAGACTTCGCCGGCCGCTGTCGTCAGGCGCACCTTTCCATAGGGTTCGCCGAGGCGGAACGTCGCTTCAATCGAGCTGCCGTTAGGATTACGTAGCAGTCCTGCGCCATGAAATTTGCCGTCCATATATTGGCCATCGTACTTCTTGCCGTCTGCAAAGATTTCCGAGCCCTTGCCGTGGAAGGTGCCGTTCGAGAACTGGCCTTCGTAGGAGCGGCCATCCGGGTAGGTCAGGGTGCCTTCGCCATGGAACTCGCCGTTGCGGAAGTTGCCGACGTATAAGAGGCCGTCTGCGGTGGTGAGAGAGCCCAGCCCCTGCATTTTGCCTTGCATCCAGTTGCCCGTAAGTATGTCGCCATTGGCTTTGGTCAGCGTGCCCTGACCGTGAAACTCGTTGCGTTCAAAGCGGCCGGTGTATTGAGCGTTATCAGCGCCGCGCCACTGGCCTTCACCGTGTTGTTGGCCTTTTACCCAGTCGCCGTCATACCGGCTGCCGTCCGGGTACCAGGCTGTGCCTGTGCCATCGAACAGGCCATTAACGAAGTGCCCCTCATAGCGTAGACCAGATTCGTCTACCCAGCTTCCGTCTCCGGTTTTAACACCGCCGATCCAGCGGCCATTCGAGTAATTAACGGTGGTGTACTGTTCGAGCTGGCCTACCAAGGTGAGGTCCTGGCCAGCTTTAAGGGCAATGGCGTTCTGCCACGGCTTAAACCCCGGCTTTTCAATGATGATCTCGTAACGGCCGGGCTCCAGCTCCAGATCAAGCCGGGTGGCCCCGTAGTTCTTGCCATTGATCCTGACCTGATCACCCACAACGTTAGAGCGAAGCACCAGTTTGCCGGTTGTTGCGGGCTCCGGTTTTATGGGAGGTGGTGTAAAAGGTTCTGCGAATGCCACCGTTTGGAGGTCATCCGGAATTGGCTCAACTTCAAACGCCTCGGCGGTGATGCTGTGTTCGGAGGATGGAGTAACGGAGGTAGGCTGCTCCGCATAAATAGCATCGTTTGTTTCTTCGGGTAGCGCAGCGGAGGAGAGAGGCTGCGCTGCACGTTCTTTGGGAGCTGCAGCTGGCGCTGGCAGGGAGGCCAACGTTTGTTGTTGCATGGCACTGGATGGCTCTCCGCTACTTTTCAGTACCGGGACGTGCTGAACGGATGCAAAGCCTGCTGTCACCAGTAACATCAAGGCAAGTGCATTGATGAACATCAACGGCCTGAAATCGACCATGGTAAAACCTCTTATCCCAACTTCCTGGATGCTTTTGTTATGGATTCATCTTAACCACTGTCCGCAATCTTATGTAACAGAAAGTGTCTGAAGTTAGTCAGAATGCAGGCCAAATCACATTTTGTCAGGAAGCTGGTCATGATTGAGCTGCTCCCAGGACTTCATGTATACATCCGCTTCATATTGGTAGGGCGAGCGGAACGGTGTCAACACGAAATCGAAGACCAGGAAAAAGGTGCCAATCGAGAACCAGGCGATCATCATTGTGCTGATGGTCGTGGCTTGTTCCTCCGGGTTGGAGTCGATAAAGCTTTGCAAGACCGGGATCATGTCTGTGGCCAGCACCACAGGGTTGAAACTGGCCATGACGAAGGGGAGCCAGAACGCGATAAACACCGGGAAGAAACCGTAAGACCAGAGCAAGCGCCTGAGAAGGTAGACACCGACTTCGCGCCAAAACTTATGGCGGATCTCGGGAACTTTGCGAATGCGCTCCAGATATTGGCGGCGTTCGGCCCACCAGGCGGCTACTTCGGGGGCTTCAATGGCTTTTGTTTTTTTGGTTTCGTCTGTCATGGATCGGCAGGCTACCTAGTTGGGTTTGTTCGATGCATCATATCCGATAGTACGTGTTACCCTGTAATTCTCCAATTGTTCAATGCATAGGATCGTTTTAATGGCTGCAGTGACAGACAACGCAATCCATCCGGCTTTCGAGAAACTTCGTAGTCACCGGATTAGCACCCTCAATCTGGATATTGAGGAGTATCGCCACAAAAAAACCGGTGCGCGTCATTTGCATCTGGCGGCGGATAACGATGAAAACGTGTTTTTTGTAGCCCTTCGCACGTTCCCGATGGATTCCACCGGGGTAGCCCACGTTCTGGAACACACTGCCTTGTGTGGCAGTGAGCGTTTTCCTGTGCGCGATCCGTTCTTCATGATGATTCGCCGTTCCTTGAACACGTTCATGAACGCATTCACCAGCAGTGACTGGACGGCCTATCCGTTTGCCAGCATGAACCGGAAAGATTTCGATAACCTGTTGACGGTGTATCTGGACTCGGTGTTTTTCTCCAAGCTTGATCCGCTTGATTTTGCGCAGGAAGGGCATCGTTTGGAGTTTGAAAAACCGGATGATCCAAGCAGCGAGCTGGTCTACCGGGGCGTGGTTTACAACGAGATGAAGGGGGCGATGAGTGCGCCCACTTCACAGCTGTGGCAGAACCTGTCCAGTCATCTTTTCCAGACTACAACCTATCACTACAACAGTGGCGGTGAACCCGACCATATTGTGGACCTGAGCTACGACGATCTGGTGAAGTTTTATCGTCATCACTACCATCCGAGCAACGCGATTTTTGCGACTTACGGGAATATTCCGGCCCATGAGCATCATGAAAAGTTTGAAGAGCTGGCACTGAAGCGTTTTGAGCGCCAGGAAGTCAAACTTCCGGTACACGACGAAAAGCGCATGTTCTCGCCGATGCGGGTCGAGCAGGGCTATGCGGTCAGCGAGGGCGAAGACACTGAGGCTAAAACCCACATTGTCATGGGGTGGCTGCTTGGGCACAGCTTCGATCTGCAGGAGAACCTTGAAGCTCAGTTGCTGGCGTCTGTGCTGTTTGAGAACAGTGCCTCACCAATGATGCGGGCGCTTGAAACCACAGACATCGGTCATGCACCGTCGCCCATGTGCGGGCTTGAGGATTCTAATCGTGAGATGACCTTCGTCTGCGGTATCGAGGGCAGTGAGCCGGGCCGCCGCGACGATCTGGAGGCTCTGGTCGAGCAGACCTTGGCCAAGGTGGTTGACGAAGGCGTAAGCCCGGAACGGCTCGAAGCCATTCTCCACCAGCTGGAATTGCACCAGCGGGAAATTGCCGGCGATGGCTTCCCTTACGGATTGCAGCTGATCATGCAGGCCATTTCGCCGATGGTTCACGGTGGCGATCCGGTTGAATTGCTCGACCTTGAGCCGGTACTGGCAACACTGCGTGAAAAAATCAAAGATCCCGAATATGTGCCAAGCCTGATACGCCGCAAGCTTTTGGAAAATCCGCACCGGGTTACTTTGACCCTGCGTCCGGACGAAAAGCTGGAAGGTGCCCATCAGATTGCGTTGAGAGAATCGCTGGCTAAGCGCAAGGCCAGCCTCACCGACGATGAAGTGAAGCTGATTGTGGAGCGTGCCAAGGCGTTGGAAGAGCGGCAGCTTCGAAAAGACGATGATTCAATTTTGCCCAAGGTGGGCTTGTCTGATGTGCCCCTGCAGATGCCGGAGCCGGAAGGCAAGTACGATCCCGAAACCGGAGCCACTCTGTATGCCCGCGGCACCAACGGGTTGGTTTACCAGCAAATTGTGTTGCCTGTGCCGGCGTTGAGTGAAGAAGAGCTGTTGCTGTTGCCTTACTACACGACGCTGATTTCGGAAGTCGGTTGTGGGGAGCTGGATTATCTGCAAATGCAGGATCGTATTTCAGCGGAATCCGGGGGCATTGGCGCCTCGTTCCTCGCCAAGGGCCAGATTGACGATGTACAGGCCATGTCCGGCTATCTGATTTTTAGCGGTAAGGCACTGGCCCGCAACAGTGGCGAGCTGACTCAGCTGCTCAAAGATGTATACAGCGGTGCGCGGTTTGACGAGAAAGAACGCGTTCGGGAGATCATTGCTCAGGTGCGTGCGCGCCGGGAACAGGCTGTCACTGGAAGTGGCCACGGCCTGGCTATGGGGGCGGCGGCTCAGGGTTTGAGCTCGGGTTCCTGGTTGAGTTTCCGGTTGGGCGGTCTTGCGGGTATTCGAGGCACCAAAGAGCTCGATAAGTCGTTGAATGACGAATCCGCGTTGGCGCAGTTCTGTGACAGTCTTGCAGCTCTGCACGAAAAGATTCGCAAGCAGGGGCGCCAATTCCTGCTGATCGGTGAAGAGGCGCAGCTGGCACCCATGCTGGACAGCGTGAAAACCTGCTGGCAGGGCGGGAATGCTCAGGTTGAGGGCGACTGGTCTATGAAACCGGTGAGCTACAAAACCAAAGAAGCCTGGCTGACCTCGACCCAGGTGAACTTCTGTGCAAAAGCCTATGCGACGGTGGCGGTTGATCACCCGGATGCCGCCGCCTTGACGGTAGTGGGCGGGTTCCTGCGAAACGGATACCTGCATCGGGCGATTCGCGAAAAAGGCGGTGCTTACGGCGGTGGTGCAGGGCAGGACAGCGTGAACGGCGTGTTCCGCTTCTTCTCGTACCGTGACCCGCGTTTTGCGGAAACCCTGGATGATTTCGACGCGGCGCTGAACTGGCTGTGTACGGAAACCCACGAGCATCAGGCCTTGGAAGAGGCCATTTTGGGCGTGATTGGTCAGCTGGATCGCCCGCACTCTCCGGCTGGAGCGGCGCGACATGCGTTCCACAACAATCTGTTTGGTCGTACCCCCGAGCAGCGCGCCCGGTTCCGCGAGCGGGTGTTGAACGTAACGCTGGATGAAATGCGCCGGGTAGCCGATACCTGGCTGAAGCCGGAAGATGCCAGTGTGGCGGTCATCACCAGCCCGGATAATCGAGGCGTGGCGGAACAGCTGGGCCTGAGTATTCAGGAGCTGTAAATCTGAAGTGCGAAGTAAAGAGAGGGTGGGGGACGAGCGTCGCCCACCCTTTTTTGTTGGGCGGTTTACCGATGACGCTTGAGCCCGGTTGACACCATGATCCTTGTGGAGATTTCTTCAACCGAGTAGGCCGTGGTGTTCAGATAGGGAATGCGCTCCCGTTTGTACATCAGCTCGATTTCCTCCACTTCGTGCATGCATTGCTGCATGGAGGAATAGCGGGAATTAGGCCGGCGTTCGTTGCGGATGGTGGCCAGGCGTTCCGGCTGAATGGTCAGGCCAAACAGTTTTTGTTTGTGAGATCGCAAAGCGCTTGGCATTTTCTGATCGTCCAGGTCTTCTTCGGTGATCGGGTAGTTTGCCGCTTTGATGCCGTATTGCAGGGCCAGATACAGGCAAGTAGGGGTTTTACCACTGCGGGATGCGCCAATCAGGATCAAATCGGCTTCATCGTAGTGCCGTGTTCTGGCGCCGTCGTCGTTATCCAACGCAAAATTAACCGCGTGAATCCGACGCTCATAGCTGCTGACGTTGTTGATGGCGTGAGATTTACCGACCGAATAAGAGGACGATGAATTCAGCTCGCGTTCCAGTGGGTTCAGGAAGGTGCCAAAAATATCAACCATGAAACCTTTGGCGTCGCTGACGATCTCCCGAATAGCAGTGTTGACGATGGTGTCGAACACCAGAGGTCGCTCGCCATCGATTTCAGCGGCGGTGTTGATGCGTTTAACCATTTCCCGTGCCTTTTCTTCATCGTCGATATACGGCACGGTAATGCGTTCGAATTCAATCTTTTCAAACTGGGCCAAGAGCGCGTGTCCCAGTGCTTCCGCGGTCAGGCCGGTGCCGTCCGAGATAAAAAAAGCAGTTCTTTTCATGGTTTCATCCACTCAGGTTTTAAGGCGGTTCTCTAGGTAATTTCCGCAGCTTACAGTATTATACTCGCCAGTTTCGAGACTCCGCGCCACTCAAGATACAAGGGAGACCACGCTTTGGAAGATTACATTATCTGGTTTGACCACCTAGGAATGTCCGATGTTGACCGTGTAGGGGGTAAAAACGCGTCCCTCGGTGAAATGATCAGTAATCTGGCCAATGCAGGTGTTACCGTTCCAGGCGGTTTTGCCACTACAGCACATGCATACCGAGAGTTTCTGGCGACAGACGGGCTGAAAGATCGTATCGATCAGGCTCTGGATGCGCTGGATGTAAACGACGTAAATGAGTTGGCCCGGGTTGGCTCACAGATTCGTCAATGGGTTATTGATACCGATTTCCCCGAGCCGCTTGAAAACGCTCTGAAAGAAGCCTACGAAAATCTTCGCGCCGGAAACGATGCCATGGCTGTGGCCGTGCGTTCCTCCGCAACCGCTGAAGATTTGCCGGACGCTTCGTTTGCAGGCCAGCAGGAAACTTTCCTGAACGTGGTTGGCCTTGAGCAGGTACGCACCTCTGTTAAAGAAGTGTTCGCCTCTTTGTTCAACGACCGCGCCATTTCGTACCGGGTTCACCACGGTTTTGATCACAAGCTGGTTGCACTGTCTGCCGGCATTCAGAAAATGGTGCGCAGTGAAACCGCCTCCAGTGGCGTGATGTTCACGCTGGATACCGAATCTGGTTTCCGCGACGTTGTATTCATCACTTCTTCCTACGGCTTGGGTGAAACCGTGGTGCAGGGCGCCGTAAACCCTGACGAGTTTTATGTCCACAAGCCCACACTGGCCGCCAATCGCCCTGCGGTGCTGCGTCGTAATCTGGGCAGCAAAGCCATTAAGATGGTTTATCACACCGAGCCGGGTGAAGGTAAGTTTGTTGAAACCGTGAAGGTGGATATGGAAGAGCGTACCCGTTTCTCCATCACCGATGCGGAAGTAGAAGAATTGGCCAAGCAGGCTATGATTATTGAAAAGCACTACCAGCGCCCGATGGATATCGAATGGGCAAAAGACGGTGACGACGGCAAGATTTACATTGTTCAGGCCCGTCCGGAAACCGTTAAGAGCCGCGCATCCGCCAACGTGATGGAGCGTTACTTGCTGAAAGAAACCGGCAAGGTTCTGATCGAAGGTCGCAGTATTGGCCATAAGATCGGCAGCGGCCCGGTCAAAATCATCACCAGCATTAACGAAATGGATCGGGTTCAGCCCGGCGATGTTCTGGTGACCGACATGACAGACCCGGATTGGGAACCTGTGATGAAGCGTGCGTCTGCCATCGTCACAGATCGTGGTGGCCGTACTTGCCACGCCGCGATCATTGCTCGCGAACTGGGTATTCCGGCGGTTGTAGGTTGCGGCGACGCCACCGAAGAGCTGAAAGACGGCCAGAACGTTACCGTGTCTTGCGCGGAAGGCGACACCGGATTTATCTACGACGGAGCCCTGGATTTCGAGCTGCGTGAAAACACCGTGGATTCCATGCCCAACATTCCGTTCAAGATCATGATGAACGTGGGCAACCCGGATCGTGCGTTTGATTTCCAGTCTCTGCCTAGCGAAGGCGTTGGCTTGGCACGTCTGGAATTCATTATCAACCGCATGATCGGTGTGCATCCGAAGGCGCTGCTGAATTACGACGGCCTGCCGGGTGACATCAAGCAAACCGTAGACAAGCGTATTTCCGGTTACAGCTCGCCGGTGGATTTCTACGTCGACAAGCTCGTTGAAGGTATTTCTACGCTGGCGGCCGCGTTTGCGCCGAAGAAGGTGATTGTTCGCTTGTCGGACTTCAAATCGAATGAGTACGCCAACCTGATCGGCGGCACCCTGTACGAGCCAGACGAAGAAAACCCGATGCTGGGCTTCCGCGGCGCGTCTCGCTACATCTCTGAAACCTTCCGTGATTGTTTCGAACTGGAATGTCGTGCACTCAAGAAAGTGCGTGATGAGATGGGACTGACCAACGTCGAAGTGATGGTTCCGTTTGTGCGCACCGTTGGTGAGGCCGAGCAAGTGGTTCAGCTGCTGGCTGAGAACGGCCTGAAGCGTGGTGAGAATGGCCTTCGCCTGATCATGATGTGCGAGTTGCCTGCGAACGCTATTCTGGCTGAGCAGTTCCTGGAGCACTTTGACGGCTTCTCTATCGGCTCGAACGATTTGACGCAGCTGACTCTGGGGCTGGATCGGGATTCCGGCATCATTGCGCACCTGTTTGACGAGCGTAACGATGCGGTTAAAGCGCTGTTGTCCAATGCCATTCAGGCTTGCCGCAAGGCGGGTAAGTACATTGGTATTTGTGGTCAGGGACCGTCGGATCATCCGGATCTTGCCAAGTGGCTGATGGATGAAGGTATCGACACGGTCTCTTTGAACCCGGATTCCGTTCTGGATACCTGGTTCTTCCTGGCTGACGAAAAGATCGACTGAACTGAAAACGGGAAAGGAGAACGAAAGCGTGAGCAATATTATTACTCCGGATCTGTGCGATGAGTTTCCGGAAGTGCAGGTGGTTGAGCCTGGCTTCAATAACTACGGTGGCATCCGCCAGTTCGGTGGTGAAATCGTCACCGTAAAGTGTTTTGAAGACAATTCAGTGGTTAAAGAGCAGGTAGGTCTGCCGGGCAATGGCCGTGTGATGGTTGTTGACGGCGGCGCATCCAAGCGTAATGCCTTGCTGGGCGACATGCTGGCCGAGAAAGCCGCGGAAAACGGCTGGGCTGGATTGATTATCTACGGCTGCATTCGTGATGTGGACGAGATTGGCCAGACCAAACTGGGCGTTCAGGCGCTGGGTACGGTGCCTCGCAAAACAGAAAAGCGCAACATTGGTGATCTGAATATTCCGGTGACCTTTCACGGCGTGACTTTCCGCCCGGGCCAGTACGTCTATGCCGATAACAACGGCATCATCGTATCGGAGAAGCCTCTGGTGTAAGCCCGAGTTTTCCCGGCGGAAACAAAAACGGCGACCCATCGGGTCGCCGTTTTTTTTGATGGGAAGTCTATCGGACTTCGAGGATGTTGATGCCCAATATGTACCCGGTGTCGTCGGGAGCGCAGCGCAAAACCTCCCCGACGGTTTCCAGCGGCGGAAATTGATCCCCGGCGGCTTCCATCACGGTTTTCAGCTCCGCGCCAACCGGAAAAGGGCGATCTACTTGTAACTGCATGCCCGCAGCGCTGAGGTCTTGGCAGATTCCAGTAAAGGTTTCACCGCTGTTGTCGGTGATCTGGATGGTGCTGTTGACCTGCATCCGGTAAAAATCGCGCTTTTCCGAATAGTCTTTCATGCTTAGGCCCAGTTATCGGTTTTCCGGGTTGGCTTGAGCATTGGAATGATCAAAGCCAGTAGCACGCCGCCGAACACCAATCCTGCTCCCAGGAGCATGAAGTCGGATTCCCGGCCTGCTTCCAATCTCTCGTTTTCGGCAGTCAGTATTTCAAGATCGTTCCGAAGTTTCTGGTTTTCTTCCCGCAGTTCGCGGCTGCGACGTTCCAGGTTGATCGAGTCGGCGGCAATGCTTTTGATCTTTGTGAGTTCATCTTGCAGATTTTTTGTCTGGCTGGACAGATTGTTTTCGGCGTTTTGTAGCGTGTCACGCTCTTGAGTAACGGCCGTGAGCTGTTCGCGGAGGCTGGCAACGTCTTGTTTGGCTTGTTCCAGTTCCCGGTTGGCGCGGGCAAGCAGGTCTTTGGCGACAGGGGTTTTACTGATGTACTGAGAAGAAACCCAGCCAACGGTGCCCTTGGGTGTGCGAACTTTCGAATAGCCTTCTTGAGTTTCGATCAGTTCAAGTGCTGTTCCGGTTGGCACCGCATTCTCGATAATTCGAAACTGCGTACCGGCACCTGATCGAACGGGTAGATAGAGTTGGTCGTCAACCCATACGGTTCGCGCCTGAGCTACGGAAATGGAACTGAAGATAATAAGAAAGCTTAGAGCAAGGCGAAGCGGTGTCACTGGTTGCATTCCCTGAGTTTGACGATAGTTAGATTATATAAGGCAACAATTTTGTCACAGCTTGACCTGTATTCAAGCAGTCCCGCGTTACAATCCGCTCATACTGTGATCTGCCGCCTGTGGTGAGCTGGCTTGGCGGGGTTAAGGCAGCACCACCTTGTACGGTTTTACGGTGACCGATTGGTAAACGCCAGCCTCAATGTACGGGTCGGCATCGGCCCAGGCTTGTGCGGATTCCAGAGAGTCGAATTCGGCAATGACCAGGCTGCCGGTAAAGCCGGAGTCGCCCGGATCTTCGGTATCAATCGCAGGGTGAGGGCCCGCCACCAGTAAACGGCCGTCCGCTTTCAAGGCTTTCAGCCGGGCAAGGTGAGCCGGGCGAGCCTGTTTTCGAAGAGCCAGGCTGTTGGGGACGTCTTCGCTCATGATTGCGTAGTACATAGAGTGCTCCAATGTCGGTGGGCCAGTGTTAGGGCGTGCAGCGCAAGGCTGATACACTGTTAGCCTCATTATTAGCAGGATTGGATGTGACTATACCTCAAGACCCAAAACCATGCATTGATCTGCATTGTCATAGCACCGCCTCGGATGGCGCTCTAGCGCCGGCCGAGTTGGTGGCTCGCGCCATCGAAAAAGGGGTGAGTCATCTTGCTCTGACGGACCACGATACGATTGCCGGGCTGGCTGAGGCCCGAGAGGCGGCCATTGCGGGTGGGCTGAGGTTGATCAACGGTGTGGAGTTATCGTGTGTATGGAGAACCTACACCATTCATGTGGTTGGCCTCGATTTTGACGAACATAGTCCGGCTTTCCTGAACGCGCTGTCGATTCAGAATGACAACCGCTGGCAGCGAGCCCGAATTATTGCGGATAAGCTTTCCCGCTTGAAAGTGGATTCCCTGTTGGAAAAGGCGACGGCCTTGGCCGGCGGGGATGTGCCGGGGCGCCCGCATTTCGCGCAGGCGTTGGTGGATGCTGAAGTGGTTCCGAAGGTGGCCCATGCGTTTAAACGCCATCTGGGCGCGGGCAAACCGGGTGATGTGAAGGCCTGCTGGCCGGAACTGCATGAGGTGCTGCAATGGATTCACGAGGCGGGTGGTATTGCGGTTCTGGCGCATCCGCGCAAATACAAGCTGTCAGCGACCCGGTTACGGGAGTTGGTGCACGATTTTGGTAAGGCCGGTGGGCGAGCGATTGAGGTTTCAATTGCCGGTCAATCCAGCGGTGATTTGGGTTTCGTTGCCGAGCTTGCGAGGCGAGAAGGCTTGCTGGCTTCCCAGGGCAGCGATTTTCATTTCCCGGGAGCGGGTTGGTGCGAGCTGGGCCGAATAACAAAAATGCCAGAGGGGCTGGAGCCCGTCTGGCATCATTTTCGTGAACCTGTTCGCGGGTAGCTTACTCCGGCGAGTGGAACAACAGGTACAAGTCGGTCAGTGAGTCCGGAATGGCTTCTGCCATCCTGCCTGCAACCTGCTCATCTTCGCGAGCGCGCTGGAAGTCTTCATCTTCAAACAGCCCGGACAGTGTCAGGATTGGCACCATCAGATCGGCCACTTCCTCTTCAGCGGCTTCTTCCATCCACTTGTCTTCGTTTTCGAGGAAGGTTTCGACAAAGCCTGCGCACCAGTTTTCCAGTGCGTTCATCGGGTCGCCATCTTCTGGCTCTGGCAGCTCCAGTGCGTGGCCCATGTCCAGAGACTGGGTCATATCCCGGGTAAGACTGCTAACGCATCGGGCGAAGACCTCGGGCACCTTGCCGTCGGGCAGGGTATCGGAACCTGTGGCCAGGCGGAAGATATCTTCCACCTGCAGGTTGACCGGCCCGATCACGCTGGCGCAGACGGCTCCGTGCAGGCCGAAGAAGTCCAGGGCTTCGTCGCCCCACGGCTCGGCAAAGAGGATGTCTTCCAGTGCTTCAATGTCGGAATTGGTCAGCATAATCAATTATCCTCGGCCTTTTTGGCTGCTTCGGCCGCACGCTGGCGCTTGCGGACTTCTCTGGGATCGTTGTAAGCGCGACCTGGTGTAACCGGCACATCGATGGCGCTGGGTGCTTCAGCTTTGGCCGGCTCAGCCTTGGGCTCGGCTTCAGCTTTCGCCTCAGGCTTCGGGTCGGCCTTTACAGTTGCCTTTGGCTTCTCGCTGGTTTCTGCTGGCTTCTCAGCTTTCTCAGCTTTCTCAGCTTTCTCAGCTTTCTCAGCTTTCTCAGCTTTCGGGGCTTCCGCCTTAGGTGCGTCCGGTTTAGCTTCGCTGGCGGTCGCCTCGGCCGCAGGTTTTGCCTCGGCTTTCGGGGCTTCTACCGGCTTGCTGGCCGCTTTGTCTTTGCTGTCGGCTACAGGCTCGCTTGCCTTGGGCGCTTCGCTGGTTTGCTCGGTTTTGGCTTCTTTCGATGCCTGTGGCTTGCGCTGGCGAGGGGCAGGCTTACGTTTCTCTGGCTTGTTCTCGTCTGCCTTGGCCTCTGCTTTGCTCTCAGATTCAGCCTTGACCGCTTCATCTGTGGACGCCGGTTTAGCCTCTTCTTTTGCCTTGGGTGCAGCATCCTGCTCTTTGGTAGCGGGCTTAGCGGTTTCGGCTTTCGGTTCCGCAGCAGCAGGCTTGCTCTCTTCAGCTTTCGTGTTTTGCTCTACCGGCTGTTTGGCCTGCGGCTGAGTGTTGGCGTCTTTCGCTTTTGACTCTGTTTCTACTGCAGCTTTCGATGCTGAAGACGTTTTTTCTTCAACGGCTTTTTCGGGCTGCGTATCTTTCTGGTGCTTGTCGCTACGCTCCGCTTTGCGCGCGGCTGGTGTAGAGACCGGTGCTTCTGCAGGAGATCCGTCACGATTGCGTTGGCGACGCGGCTTGCGGCGCTTGTCATCGCCGGATTTGTCGTTAGCTGGACCTTTCTGATTTGGCTGGTTGTCCTTTTGGTCCTTCAGATCTTTCTGGTCTTTCGCGTCGCGCTGCGGACGGTTTCGGCCCTGACCGCGGTTCTGGCCTTCTTTGCGGCCGTCTCTGCGGTTGTCGTTGCCCTTGTTGTCGGCAGGCTTGTCTTGCTGATTCTGACGACTTTGCGCACCGCGGTTCTGGTCGTCATTGCGGTTCGGACGGTTGCGGTTGTTCTGGCGGCGCTCGTTACCGGTTCGGTTGCCACCGCGCTGGTCATCGCGAGCTACCCGTGACTTACGACGATCCTGGCGATCAGGACGAGCCTGTGGGCGGCGATTGCTGCCGGCGCTCTTGGTGGTTTGGTTGCTGGCAGAAGCGGTGTCAGCTTCGCCGCTGAAGAAGCTGGCGATTTTCTTGCACAGCTTGCGGAAAGAGCCTTCGTCAGAATCCACGGTTTCGGCTTTGGCGGCCGCTTTAGCGACCGGGGCCGGGGCCGGGCGAATGGCTTTTACGGCCGCTTTTTCGCGCACGGGTTTTTCGGTGCTGGTTACTTCAACAGCGGATTCTTCTTCGCGCTCGTTGTATTCATGAGCCACCTGATGGCTGGAAATGTGCTCAGGTGCTGTTTCGTCCTGGCGCATACGAATGATTTCGAAGTGCGGGGTTTCCATGTTGGGAACCGGGGCGACGACGATGGATACGCCTTGGCCTGCTTCGATGTCGGCCAGCTGCTTGCGTTTTTCGTTCAACAGGAAGGTCGCGACAGAAACCGGCACGATGGCACGAACTTCTGCGGTCTTTTCCTTGGACGATTCTTCGTAGATCAGGCGCATGATGCTCAGTGCCAGCGATTCGATGCCTCGAATGGTGCCTTGGCCTTCGCAGCGGGGGCAAACCTCGCTGCGGGTTTCACCGAGTGACGGACGCAGGCGCTGGCGGGACATTTCCAGCAAACCGAAGCGGGAAATCTTGCCGACTTGAACGCGGGCGCGGTCGATTTCCAGCGCTTCACGCATCTTGTGCTCAACTTCGCGTTGGTGCTTGGCCGGTGTCATGTCGATGAAGTCGATGACGATCAGGCCGCCCATGTCGCGTAAGCGAAGCTGGCGGGCGATTTCTTCTGCCGCTTCGAGGTTGGTTTGCAGGGCAGTTTCTTCGATATCGTGACCTTTGGTGGCACGAGACGAGTTGATGTCGATAGACACCAGCGCTTCGGTTGGATCGATAACAATGGAGCCGCCAGACGGAAGTTTTACTTCGCGCTGGAAGGCGGTCTCGATCTGACCTTCGATCTGGTAACGGCTGAACAAAGGAATCTCGTCTTTGTACAGTTTGATCTTGTTTTCGAACGTAGGCATCACCGCACGAACGAAGCTCAGTACGTCTTCGTAGACGCTTTCCGAATCAATCAATACTTCGCCGATGTCCTGACGGAGGTAGTCGCGAACGGCGCGGATGATCAGGTTGCTTTCCTGGTGGATCAGGAACGGTGCTTTACGTTCATCGGCGGCCTGGGTGATGGCTTCCCAGAACTGGACAAGATAATCGAGGTCCCACTGAAGTTCTTCTGTAGTGCGGCCGATACCGGCGGTACGAACAATGATGCCCATGGATTTGGGTACTTGTACGCCGTTCATTGCCTCTTTCAGTTGGGCACGGTCCTCGCCTTCGATGCGGCGAGAGATGCCACCCGCACGAGGGTTGTTTGGCATCAGCACCAGATAGCGGCCAGCCAGAGAGATAAAGGTGGTCAGTGCCGCGCCTTTGTTACCGCGTTCTTCTTTATCAACCTGAACGATGACTTCCTGGCCTTCAGAAAGCACATCTTTAATATTGATCTTGCCTTCGATCTGGCTGGGGGATTTCTTGAAGTATTCTTTGGAGATTTCTTTCAGAGGCAGGAAACCGTGGCGGTCGGCGCCAAAATCGATGAAAGCCGCTTCCAGGCTGGGTTCTACGCGAGTGATTCTGCCTTTGTAAATGTTGGCTTTTTTCTGTTCGCGAGTGCTGGATTCGATGTCCAGATCAAACAGTCGTTGGCCGTCTACCAGTGCTACGCGCAACTCTTCAGGATGAGTTGCATTGATCAGCATTCTTTTCATGGGAAAAGTGAGTTCCTGTCGTTTGTTAAGACAGGAAACCGGAGACGTTCGCATCAGCGAATCGGGATGTGCGTGCCGCGGGCCCTGAATTAGCAGGGCAAGCCGGCGGCCAGACGAGTCATACCTTTTCGGGTTTTGACCCTGTATGTCTGAGACCACCGCTGATTCTTCGTCTGCCTGACGGCAGGGAAAGATCGAATAGGGTGAGTGTCTGTTGACGCATAATATCCGTTTTCAGGTTCACACAAACTCCTAGGTCTCACGTCGTGTTGGTAAGCTGACGGCCCGGTTTTGCGTGGCAGTGATTCTTCGTGATGTTTCCGTCCGACGGTTTCCCGGTCGGTTATTTCGTCTCCCGAGGAGGTAACAGCCACTCTATGGTCTGCCCTGTAGGTCGGGAGTTTGTCTCACGCCGGGCCCGGTAATGATTGGGTGTTCGGCGTTCAATCTATTAATCAGTGTCGGTATACTGCTGCCGCTCCGGCTTCTGAACAAAATTCTTCAGGCCGTAGACAAACGGCAGAGCACGTCGGAATATAACAGTAAACCCGAAGCTGTACAATCCTGTATCCAAGCGCCCGGCGCAAGCCGGAATAAGGTATTTCATGTCTCAAAAACCGGCTCCCCGGAAACAACCCCGTAAGGCACGCCCGCAGCAGCGTCCGGCAGAAGGTCGCAATGACCAGTCTGGCTCGGCGGCGCAGTCTGCCGGTCAGGTGCAAAAAGGCGTTCAATTTGTTGAGGTTGATGCTGATATGGCAGGGCAGCGGGTTGACAATTTCCTGCTGGCTCGGCTCCGGGGCGTGCCCAAAAGTATTGTGTACCGCATCGTGCGTAAGGGTGAAGTCCGGGTGAATAAAGGGCGTGTAAAGCCAGACACTCGTGTGAAAGCAGGGGATGTGGTTCGTATTCCGCCTATTGTGCAGCAGGCCAAGCCCGAGCAACCTAAGCCCGGTGATCGCGTACAGAATGTGGTGGAAGCTGCAGTGGTGTTCGAGAATACCGAAATGCTGGTGGTGAACAAGCCTGCAGGTATTGCTGTGCATGGCGGAAGTGGCTTGAGCTTCGGGCTGATTGAGGTGTTGCGATCATCTCGCCCTCAGGCAAAGTTTCTCGAGTTGGTGCATCGGCTGGATCGCGATACTTCCGGGCTGGTCATGGTTGCGAAAAAACGTTCGGCACTTCGTTTTTTGCAGGACGAATTGCGTCACAAGCGAATGCGCAAGCGGTATCACGCACTCGTTATTGGTTCCTGGCCGAAAAAGCTCACCCGTGTTGCCGAGCCATTGTTACGCTACGAGATGCCAAACGGGGAGCGCAGGGTGAAGGTGAGCTCCGAGGGTAAAGAGTCGCTCACCTTGTATAAGAAGTTGGCAGACTTCGATGGCTACAGCTTGGTCGAAGCTTCGCCGGTGACCGGCAGAACTCACCAGATCCGGGTGCACAGTGCCTGGGGCGGGCATCCGATTGCCGGTGACGACAAGTATATGGATGATGCAAGCCTCAAGGCGTTCAGGAGGGTAGGTGGTGAGCGTTTGATGCTTCATGCTCGTTCGTTGGAATTCCGGTTGCCCGGTACGGAAGAGTCCATGTTTCTGGAGGCTCCGTATGATAAGGCGTTCGGGAATCTTATTGATCAACTGACACGACGCGGTAAGGGTTCGTAAAGATGAACGTAAAAGCAGTGATATTTGATTGGGACGGGACGCTGATCGATTCTGTTGATCATATTGCCGAAAGCCTGCAGCAGGCTGCTATGGAGCTTGGCTATCCGAACCTGGAGCTTGAGGCCTATCGAGATATTGTCGGGCTGGGTATGATCGAGGCGCTTCGGAAGCTGTATCCGGGAGTAAGCGATGAAGAGATAGTGCGTATTCGCGAAGGCTACTCGGGTTACTTCTTCAAAAAAGTGACGACCCCACAGAATGTGTTTGATGGCATGGCAGAGGTGGTTGCCGATATTCGTACCTCTGGCCGGGGGTGCTCGGTGGCAACCGGAAAGAGTCGGAGGGGGCTTGCTCAGGCGCTGACAACCAGTGGTCTGGGGCATCATTTTGATACCTCTCGGTGTGCCGATGAAACCCGCTCGAAGCCGGACCCGCTGATGCTTGAAGAAATTCTGGAGTTTTACGGTTTTCAGCCAGAAGACGCGGTGATGATTGGCGATACGCACTACGACCTGGATATGGCGCGTCGAATTGGTATGCCCGCTATTGGTGTTGAGTGGGGAGCGCATTCCAGAGAGGTGCTGCAGGATTGCCAGCCCCACGCGGTGGTGAGATCGGTCGGCGAACTCCGCCGGGTTCTTGGGCTTTAAAGTGTGCTCGTTAAGTGTTTGTGAATTAAGGGATGGCGAATGAGTGATTCGGAATCGGGTAAAGGCGGTTTTTTTGGCGCTAAGAAGCCGGCAATGCCGCCTGAGTCGAACCGCGACTGGAAATTGATTGAGAAGCTGGTGATGTCACTCCAGGCGGAGCAAAAGCGTCGCCGCCGTTGGGGGGTCTTTTTCAAGCTGCTTACGTTTATTTATTTGTTTGCGTTGGTGGCGATGATTCGGTCCCCGATCAGTGAAGGTATGGGGGTGGTTCCCGAGCAACATACTGCTTTAGTCGAGCTGAATGGCCCCATCGCCGCGGATGAGTTGGCGAGTGCTGATAATTTGGTGGGCTCGCTGCGTGCGGCCTTCGAAGCAGAAACTTCGAAGGCGGTTGTGTTGCGGATAAACAGTCCGGGCGGAAGTCCGGTGCAGTCCGGTTATGTGTATGACGAGATCAGGCGTTTGCGCGAGGAGTACCCCGAGAAGAAGGTGTATGCCGTGATTGCGGACGTGGGTGCCTCTGGAGCGTATTACATCGCGGCCGCGGCTGATGAAATTTACGCTAACCGTGCCAGTCTTGTGGGTTCTATCGGAGTTGTGGCCGGTGGCTTCGGGTTCAATACGTTGATGGAAAAGCTGGGTGTGGAGCGTCGCTTGTACACTGCCGGTGAAAATAAGGCGTTTCTTGACCCGTTTACGCCAGAGCGTGAAGAAGATGTGGAGTTCTGGCAGGGCGTACTGGAGAACACGCACGAGCAGTTTATTTCTGCTGTAAAGGAAGGGCGTGGTGACCGGCTGGTTAACGATGAGCGCTTGTTCAGTGGTCTGGTATGGAGCGGGGAGCAGGCGTTGGAGCTTGGCTTGATCGATGGTTTGGGCAGTGCGTCCTGGGTGGCTCGCGAAGTGGTGGGTGCCGAAGAGTTGGTGGACTACAGTCGGGGGCCTTCGCCGTTTCAGCAGTTCGTTGAACAGTTAGGGGTGTCCTTTGGCGAAGGCGTGGCTGCGCATTTGCTGGAGTCTCGCCTGGAATTGCGCTAATCCGTGACTGGGATGCGGGTTAGCTTTCCAGCAGAGGGTTTATGCCGAAGCCGTGCAGTATGTCGGTGAGGGCGATGAGCGGCAAACCAATCAGGCTGTTCGGGTCTCGGCCTTCAAGGCGGCTGAAGAGGGTGATGCCTAGCCCTTCCATTTTAAAGCTGCCGGCGCAGTCGTAGGGCTTCTCTTTGAGCAGATAGCCGGTGATCTCTGCCGGCGAGAGGTTTCGGAAGTGCACCGTGAAAGGCTCGCAGTGGGTTTTCAGGTCGCCGGTTTCGGTGTCCAGTACCGCCAGGCCGGTGAGAAACCGTACGCACTGACCGCTGCTGCGAGTCAGCTGTGTTAACGCTTGTTCGTGGGACCCCGGTTTGTTCAGTAAGCGACCATCGGGCAGGGTGGCGACCTGGTCCGAGCCTATAATGAGTGTGCCCGGGTGCTTCTCTGCCAGAGCTTGTGCCTTTTGAGCGGCCAGGCGTATGGCGAGCGCCTCAGCGGGCTCGTTTGGTTCGGGGCTTTCGTCAATGTCGGGGCTGGCGCATGCAAAAGGCAGGCTTAGTCGTTCCAGCAGTTGTTTCCGGTAAGGTGATGATGAGGCGAGTAAAATAGTTCGTTTCATGGTGGTCTGACCGCTGCGTGTTCGTTGAGAGAATTGGCGGGATTATCGTAGAATACCCCTACTTAAACGGGAAGGCTTGCCATAAAAGCGATTAAGTCTTTGACAGCAGGCGGTCTCCTCCCTAAAATTGCGCGCCTATGACTAAAGCGCCGAACGCCGAACTTCCAAAATCTGTTGATCCCATACGGTTGGCGGAACAAAAAGCGACACTTGAGGGGGTAATACCGCTCGAGGGTCTTGCTCGTTTTGGAGAAGCGGTAGGTGGCTCGCAAGAAGGCCGCGAATGCCACGCAAAGCTGTCCTTCTATCAGGATGGCGAGCGCCGGAGGGTTGTATCGGGAGAGTTATCTGCTCCGGTCACTCTGGTGTGTCAGCGTTGCATGAACGACATGCAGGTCACGTTGACGTCGAGCTTTGATTTGGGCCTGGTCAGCAGTGATGAGCAGGCTCAACGGTTACCAAAAACGTTGGAGCCGTTCCTTTGTGAGGATTTCACGGCGGACCTGTGGGCGATGGTAGAAGATGAACTTCTTCTGGTGTTGCCTCCGTTCCCGCTTCATGAAAGGGACGAGTGTCCGGCGAAAGAAGACCTTGAGGCACTGGAGCCGTCAAACGCTCCTGTCGAGCCCGAGGCGAAGAAAAGAGATGATAATCCGTTCAGCGTGCTGGCGGGTTTCAAGACGACTAAGCATTAACGTTTTCATAAATAGGTCAGGAGTTTAACCATGGCTGTACAGAAGAGTCGCAAGACCCGTTCCAAGCGCGGCATGCGCCGTTCACACGACGCGCTGCCAACTTCCGCGCTGTCCACTGATGCAACAACTGGCGAAGTTCATCGTCGCCACCACGTGTCTCCGGATGGTTTCTACCGCGGCAAGCAGGTTATTGAAGCGCGCGACGAGTAATACTCGACGCGATATCTTCTGACCTGTGTCGTATGGACGAGCGGTGAGTAATCCAATCACCATTGCCGTCGATGCCATGAGCGGTGATCGTGGTGCCGAGGTAGTCGTCCATGCTGCGCTAGATGCAGTGCGTGAAAATGAGGCCTTGAGTCTTGTTCTGGTAGGTATCCGGAGCGAGCTCGAGGCCTTGTTGCATGGGGGGCATCCCCGAATCCGCATCGTCGAAGCAGCCGATGTGGTGCGCATGAATGAGCGCCCGTCCCATGCGTTGCGTCATAAACGCAATTCTTCCATGGCCATCGCCCTTGGCCTGGTTCGTGATGGCGAGGCCCAAGGCTGTGTCAGTGCCGGCAACACCGGTGCGCTGATGGCTTTCGGGCGGTCCTTGATCCGGATGTATCCCGGCATCGAGCGGCCAGCTATCGCTAAGCTTATTCCCTCTCTTCGTGGTCGTTGTCTGGTTCTGGATCTCGGTGCCAATGTCGATTCCAGTGCTGAAAATCTCTATCAATATGCGTTGATGGGTTCATTGATGGCGTCTGCTGTTTCCGAGATCGCCGAGCCTCGCGTTGCCTTGCTCAATGTGGGTGAGGAAGAGATCAAGGGTAATGAACAGGTTCGGCTTGCGTCACACATGCTCGCCCAGTCCGAAACTTTGAACTATATAGGGTATGTCGAGGGCAGCGACCTGTTCCGGAACGTCGCTGATGTTGTAGTCTGTGATGGATTCGTTGGCAACATCGCGCTCAAGACAGGCGAGGGTGTAGCCGGGTTACTGATTGAGTTGCTCGAGCAGGCTTTCACCCGCTCTGTGTATGGGCGCATCGTTGGTTTGTTGGCACGGCCGGTAATGGGCCGTTTGTTGCAGCTGATGGACCCGTCCCGGCATAACGGCGCCAGCCTCCTGGGGCTTCAGGGTGTCGTTATAAAGAGTCACGGTAACGCCAACGAGCGAGCGATGCTTGCAGCGATACGCCAAGCCGTGTGTGAAGTGACTCACGAAGTTCCCCGCAGAATTAATGAGCGGCTTGATGACTTGTTGTTTTAAGTCGTTTGAGACTAAAGTCGGCCCACATTAACTTACTTTATCGCGGATAATTGGCCTGGCTTGTACTATTGGCTAATCTCCACCAATCCCCAATAACGATAAGATCGCTCCTATGAAATCAGCGTTTATTTTTCCCGGACAAGGTTCTCAGTCGGTCGGCATGTTATCAGGTGCTGCTGAAGCATGGCCGATGATCGCTGAAACCTTTAGTGATGCTTCTAATGTACTTGGCTATGACCTCTGGCACGTGTGTCAGCACGGTCCGGCTGACGAACTCAATCAAACCATGGTGACGCAGCCCGTCCTGTTGACGGCAAGTGTGGCTTTGTGGCGCCAGTGGTTGGTGTCTGGCGGGCCGCAGCCGAATTTTGTGGCGGGCCACAGCTTGGGCGAATACAGCGCGCTGGTGGCTGCTGAAAGTCTCGATTTCGTTGAAGCTGTCAAGCTTGTGCAGTTGCGTGGCGAGTTGATGCAAGAGGCTGTGCCAGCAGGCGAAGGCAAGATGGCCGCGATACTTGGGCTGGATGATGCCGAAGTGATTGCCGCTTGCGAAGAGTCTGCCCAGGGTGATGTGGTTGCGGCCGTGAATTTCAACGCACCGGGCCAGGTTGTTATTGCCGGTTCCTTGGCGGCTGTAGAGCGAGCTATTGAGGCGTGCAAGGCACGAGGTGCCCGCAAGGCCATGCCGCTGCCTGTCAGCGTGCCCTCTCACTGCGCGCTGATGAAAGGTGCCGCCGAAGAGTTGGCGGATGCACTGGACGATGTGCGCTTTAACGATGCTGTCATCCCGGTTGTGCAGAATGTCCATGCGGGCGTCGCAACAGACGCGGACACGCTTAAGTCGAACTTGTTGAAGCAGCTTTACTCGCCGGTACTGTGGACGGATTCCATCCGGACGCTGGCCAGCGAAGGTGTCGGAGTGGCTGTTGAGTGTGGTTCTGGCAAAGTTTTAGCCGGACTGGTTAAACGCATTGAGCGTGGTTTGCCGGTGCACGGTATTGAAGATCCTGATTCTATGGCGGGTGCAATAGAAGCACTCGGTCAATCCTGATAGACGGAGTAGGTTATGTCGTTGGAAGGCAAGGTAGCGCTGGTTACAGGGGCAACCCGGGGCATTGGTAAGGCCATTGCTCACGAATTGGCGCGCTTGGGTGCCGAAGTGATTGGTACCGCAACGAGTGCCGAAGGCGCTGACTCTATTTCTGAAGGGCTGAAAGCGGCCGGGTATAACGGCTACGGGCTTGTGATGGATGTAGCCGACCCGGAAAGCATTGATGCCGGATTGAAGCAGATTGCAGAGAAATCTGGCGCACCTCTGATTTTGGTCAATAACGCGGGTATTACCCGTGATAACTTGTTGATGCGTTTGAAGGATGATGACTGGTCATCGGTTCTGGAAACCAATTTGTCCAGCGTCTACCGTACCAGCAAGGCCGTGCTGAGAGGCATGGCGAAGGCCCGTTGGGGCCGTGTGATTAATGTGAGTTCGGTGGTTGCGAGCATGGGTAATCCGGGGCAAGGCAACTACTGTGCCGCCAAGGCGGGGGTAGAAGGCTTTACTCGCAGCTTGGCAAAAGAGATGTCAAACCGGGGTATTACTGCGAATTGCGTGGCACCGGGCTTTATTGATACCGATATGACTAAAAAACTGGACGAAAAGCAGCGTAACGCTATGCTGGAGATTATACCGGCAGGGCGTTTGGGCGAGCCGGAAGAAATTGCTTCTGTTGTGGCTTTCCTGGCATCTGAAGGTGCTGCTTACGTTACCGGAGAAACGATTCATGTGAATGGCGGCATGTATATGGGGTAAGCCCTGCATTGGGCGGTAGTGCAACCCCTTGTCGCACAACATGTTTAACTGATCCCCCTGCTTGTCTGCAGGTAGGGTTTAAACTAAACTGGCAATCATTGAGTTGCTTGGTTGACACTAAAGTGAGGACATTATGAGTACAGTTGAAGAGCGCGTTAAGAAGATCGTATGTGAACAGTTGGGCGTTAAAGAGTCCGAAGTTCAGAACACATCTTCTTTTGTAGAGGATCTTGGCGCTGACTCACTGGACACTGTTGAGCTGGTTATGGCCCTTGAAGAGGAATTCGAAACCGAAATTCCTGACGAAGAAGCCGAGAAGCTGGGCACGGTTCAGAACGCGATCGACTACATCGTCGCGCACACCTGATACTCTGCTGATCAGATTGCCAGGCGAAAGCCGTCCTTTTTTGTAAATTGAAGGACGGCTTTTTTATTGGCTGAACATCAGCAAGGTTGATGGATATTTTTAAAGAACAATCAGGTGAATGAGGATATGAGCAAACGACGGGTTGTTATCACGGGCATGGGGATGCTTTCACCGGTGGGGAACGATGTTGCGTCCTCATGGGATGCCGTGTGCGCAGGGCAGAGCGGTATCGGGGCGATTGATCGCTTTGACGCAACCGATTACAACACACGCATTGGTGGTGCCGTCAAAAATCTCGATGTGGAACCCTGGTTGTCCGGCAAGGAAGCGAGAAAACTCGATGCCTTTATCCATTATGGTTTGATCGCCGCTCAGCAGGCGGTGGATGACAGCGGGTTGGAGCAATTCGAAAAGCTAGACCGTGATCGTGTCGGGATTGCGATCGGTTCCGGTATTGGCGGTCTGGAGTATATCGAAAAGAATATTATACAGATGGAGAAGTCCGGGCCTCGCAAGGTTTCTCCGTTTTTTGTGCCGGCTTCGGTCATTAATATGATTTCCGGTAACGCGGCCATCCGTTTTGGCTACAAAGGCCCGAACATCGCCATTGTGACTGCCTGTACCACCGGGACCCACAACATTGGTTACGCGGCCAGAACCATCGCTTATGGTGATGCCGATGTCATGCTGGCGGGTGGCTCTGAAATGGCGACGACGCGCTCGGCGGTTGCAGCGTTCTCGTCGGCTCGGGCATTGTCAACGCGCAACGATGAGCCAGAGAAGGCCAGTCGCCCTTGGGACAAAGAGCGTGATGGCTTTGTGTTGAGCGACGGCGCAGGCGTGATGGTTCTGGAGGCGCTGGAACATGCGCAAGCTCGCGGGGCAACTATTTACGGCGAAGTGGTCGGGTTCGGCATGAGCGATGATGCGCACCACATCACTTCGCCCCCTGAAGATGGTGAAGGCGCGGCGCGTTCAATGGCTAATGCGGTTCGGGACGCCGGTTTGTCGGTGGATCAGGTGGATTATATTAACGCTCACGGCACGTCTACCCAGGCCGGAGACGTTGCCGAAGTGGCGGCCGTTAAATCGGTGTTTGGTGACCACGCCCAGAAGCTGGCCATCAGCAGTACCAAATCCATGACCGGGCATTTGCTGGGTGCAGCGGGTGCCGTGGAAGCGATATTCTCGGTCCTGGCGGTTCGGGATGGCATTCTGCCGCCCACCATTAATCTGGATAATCCGGATGACGGGTGCGATCTGGATTTTGTGCCGCACAATAGCCGAAAGGCAGACGTTAAGGTGGCGTTGTCCAATTCGTTCGGTTTCGGCGGCACCAACGGTACGCTGATTTTTAGCCGATTCGAGGGCTGAGCTCGCCGTGGTAACGCTATATTGGGCGGAAGACGGTGCTTTTCCGCCCGGTGATCGCGGTTTGGCCTATGGAGACGGGCTGTTTGAAACCCTTCGGGTTGATGATCGTGGAGCATACCTGCAGGCCTTTCACCTCGACAGGATGACCCGGGATGCCGAGCGTCTGCGAATACCCGTTAATCGGGCAGAGCTTGAGCGAGCGCTCCAACAAGCTCTAGAGCGTTACGCCGATTTTTATCGCGGCAATAACTGGGTGCTCAAATTGACGCTCACCCGGGGTTCCGGAGGCCGGGGCTATCGCCCGACTCCAGAGTTGCAGCCCAACCTTCTGATCTCTCATGCAGCTATGCCGCCATTAGCGCCGGTGACTGGCGTGGTGGCTGATTTCTCTCGCGTGCCTCTCACGGTCAATCCGCTGTTTTCCGGTATTAAATCGTTGAACCGAATCGAACAGGTGATGGCCGCCTCTGAACTGCAAGACGGTGTGTTCGAAGTTCTGATGGCGAACGCTGCAGGCCATATCGTTGAGGGCACCCGCACCAATCTCTTTATCGAAACCGATGACGGTTGGCGCACGCCGCCGCCTGATTCTTTGGCAGTGATGGGGGTGATGCGCAGATTTGCGCTGGAACGACTTCGCGCGAGCGGCGAGGTGGTTCACGAGGCGCCTATCATGTTGGAGGATCTGCTCGCATCAAGCTGTCGGGGTGTCTATTTAACCAATAGTGTGCTGGGCGTTGTCTCTGTGCGGACATTGGCCGAACAGGATTTGCCTGTTACCGGCCGGCTTGCGACAATCTGCGGCTCCACTCCAACAACGGATTAGCGCGCGTGTTCAGGAAGTTAATAGTTTCGGTTTTTGCTCTGGGTGTGATGGCTGCAGCAGCGGTAGGGCTGTGGGTATGGCAGGGCCTGGAAACACTTAAAAAGCCCGTAACGCTCGAAGAGCCTGTCTTGTTCAGTGTTGAGCATGGCACCTCGTTCAATGGCCTCGTACATGATCTTGCCCGGCAAGAGCTGATTTCTGACTCTCTGTGGTTACGGTTGTATGGCCGTCTAAATCCAGAGCTTACCCGCATCAAGGCCGGCGATTATGAGCTGACTCCCGGAATGACACCGCTGGAGATTGTTGATTCGATGGTTGAAGGCAAGGTCAAGCTGTGGGCGGTGCAGTTTATCGAAGGATGGACGTTTGCCGATCTTCGGACGGCGCTGGCGAAGTCCGAGAAGCTCAAGAAAGTGACAACCGACTGGTCTGACCAGAAGATCATGAAAGCCGTTGGGGCAGAAGGCCAGCATCCTGAGGGCTGGTTTTTTCCGGATACCTACATGTTCAGCGGTAGCGAAACGGATCTGGATATCCTGAAACGTGCCTACAATCGTATGGCTAGCTTGCTGGAGCAAGAATGGGCAGAGCGAGCGAAAAACCTTCCCTACGACACACCTTACGAGGCCCTGATCATGGCCTCCATCGTAGAGCGAGAGACTGGCGCTCCTTATGAGCGTGAGCAGGTTGCAGGCGTTTTTGTTCGCCGATTAGAGAAGGGAATGCGTCTGCAGACCGATCCAACCGTAATCTATGGTATGGGTGATAAGTACGATGGCCGAATTCGTCGGCGTGATTTGCGCACGCACACACCTTACAACACCTACCGTATTGATGGCCTGCCGCCTACCCCGATTGCACTGCCGGGGCGTGATGCGATTCATGCAGCGCTGCACCCGGATGACGGAGATGCGTTGTATTTTGTTGCCCGGGGTGACGGCAGCCACAAATTCTCAAAGACCCTGGCGGAGCACCAGAAGGCAGTCAGGGCTTTTCAGTTGAATCGTAAAGAAGGGTATCGGTCTTATCCGGTTCCGGATGCGAAAACTAACAACGGCGGAGACAAGTAATGGCAGCTCGAGGCCGTTTTATTACGTTTGAAGGCACTGAGGGGGTGGGTAAGTCTACCCAGATGAAAAATGCTGCAGAGACTCTGGAGTCCTTGGGTATTGAATTCATCGTGACTCGCGAACCCGGCGGCACGCCGATGGCAGAGAATATCCGGGAACTTTTGCTGGCGCCCCGGGATGAGTCGGTGCACGAAATGACCGAATTGCTTTTGATGTTTGCGGCTCGGGCCCAGCATCTGCACACCCATATCCTGCCAGCACTCGACGCCGGAAAATGGGTGCTGTGTGACCGTTTTACTGACGCCACTTTCGCCTACCAGGGCGGTGGCCGCGGTGTTTCTAAGGAGCGCATTTCTGTGCTTGAGACTCTGGTTCAGGGAGATCTGCGCCCTGACCACGTGATTTTACTGGATGCACCGGTTGAAACCGGTATGGCGCGAGCCAAACACCGGGGTGAGCTGGACCGCTTCGAACGGGAAGACGTCGAGTTTTTCCAACGCATTCGGGACACCTACCTGGAGCGCGCTACGGCTGCTCCGGCTCAGTACCACATCGTCAATGCCGCGTTGCCGCTGGAGCAGGTTTCGGCAAGTGTGGGGGCATTGCTGGCAGCGCTAGCCAAATCGCCTCAAGCAGTAGGGTAGGGCAATGCTGGATGCCAGGATCGTAAAACTCCCCGCGAACGCTCAGCAACATCACCATGAGCACCACCAGGTGGTTGTCGGTGTTCGTGGCGCAGCCGAGTTGTGTGTCGATGGGCTAGGGGCGTATCTCGATACCTGGAAAGCGTGTTTGGTGCCTACAGAGATTGAGCACGATTACTGCGGGGATCAGCTAAACCATGTTTTGGTGATCAATCTTGATCCCCAGAGCCCTGCGCTTGAGTCTACGGCTCATAGAGAATACGAATTGCTGGCCAGAATGTTCGATAAACCCTGCACGGTTCAGATGGATCACCGTTTGCAGGGGTTGGTGCAATTTGCGGCGGGTGAATTTGACCGGGCGCCGGACAACGTGCCGTTGCATCGGCATCTGGCTGCGAGCATTCTGTATAGCATGGCGGATCGCGTGGTTGATGGAGCGCCAGTCAAACCTGCGCGCAACAGTGTCAGCCCAGAAGCGACCCGCCGCTTCATTCTGGATAACCTGCACCGGAAAATTACCGTTCAGGAGCTGGCAGGCCAAGCCTGCTTGAGTGTTAGCCGGTTCCACGAAATTTTCAGGGAAGTGGCGGGGATCACGCCGCATCAGTTTTTGTTACAGACACGTCTAGAGCAGGCTGCACGTTTGCTCGCCAGTCGCCAGTTGTCGGTCTCTGAAATCAGCTACCGAACCGGCTTCTCATCTCAAAGTGCACTCACCAATGCGTTGCGCAAATACAAAGGAACAACGCCCTCCAGACTCCAAATCGGCGAACATGTCGCATAATTCCGGCACGAATGGCCAGTACCGGAGAATTTTGTAAAAGAATCGTAGGATTTCGTAAGCCGTGAGTGGGTAGTAATACTAACTTGTGTCGCCTGAAGTCCCGTATTGCCGACTTGTTGTTGATTTCAGTCGCAAAATACTGAAGTTTAACTATATTGAGGGAGTATCCGTGCGAGGAACGCTTCGCTCCAACGAGGATGGAATTCGGCTAAACAAGAATAACGGCGCAGTAAGCTGGCTATAGCGCCAGGGCTGTGCTCAGAGAGCGGATCTAGTCCGACTCATTAAACCGGAGGAGCCTTATGGCTATTGGTGTTTGGATCAGTCTTTTTGCTTACTTTGCGCTCATGATTGCCATCGGCATTTATGCAATGCGCACATCGACGTCTTCGTCTGAAGACTACATGCTGGGTGGGCGAGCGCTTAGCCCGAAAGTAGCGGCCTTGTCGGCCGGTGCGTCTGATATGAGTGGTTGGCTGCTGTTGGGGCTGCCGGGCGCGTTGTACGTGTCTGGTTTGGCGTCTGCCTGGATCGGCATCGGCTTGTTCGTGGGTGCGTTTTTCAACTGGGTACTGGTAGCGCCTCGCCTCCGTGAACAAACCGTTCATTATGGCAACGCCATCACTATCCCGTCTTTCCTGGCCAATCGTTTCCCGACAAAAGCTCTGTCGCTCAGGACCGTATCTGCGATTGTTATCGTGGTGTTCTTCGCGGTATACACCGCTTCTGGTCTGGTTGCTGGTGGTAAGCTGTTTGAAAGCGCCTTTGCCGGTATCTTCAACTTCGGCGGTTTGAGTGATTACTCTGTCGGTATTGTGATCACCTTGGGTGTGGTACTGGCTTATACCGTGGTAGGTGGCTTCCTGGCGGTGAGCATGACCGACTTCGTCCAGGGCTGCATCATGATGCTGGCGCTGGTTATCATGCCGGCTGTCGTGCTGTTCGGTGAAGGCGGTGGCGGCTACGCCCAGGCTTCACAGACTCTTAACGAAGTAGATCCAACCTTGTTGTCCTGGACCGAAGGCCTGACCTTCATTGGCTGGTTGTCAGCGGTTACTTGGGGCTTGGGTTACTTCGGTCAGCCGCACATCATCGTGCGTTTCATGGCGATCCGCTCCCTGAAAGATGTACCGACTGCCCGTAACATTGGTATGGGTTGGATGGGTATTTCCCTGATCGGTGCGATTTCTCTGGGTGTGTTCGGTCGCGCTTACGCGGTTCGTAACGGCCTGGACATTGCCGACCCGGAAACCATTTTCATCATTCTGTCTGACATGCTGTTCCACCCGCTGATTACTGGCTTCTTGTATGCGGCGCTGCTGGCGGCGGTTATGAGTACCATCTCCAGTCAGTTGCTGGTGTCGTCTTCTTCATTGACTGAAGACTTCTACCGCTTGTTCCTGCGCAAAGAAGCCACAGATCGTGAGTGTGTGAACGTAGGCCGTGCCTGTGTTGTGGCTGTCGGCCTGGTGGCTGCGGTTATCGCTTCTGACCCTGACTCTCAGGTTCTGGGGCTGGTCAGTAACGCTTGGGCAGGCTTTGGTGCCGCCTTTGGTCCGCTGATCCTGCTGTCTCTGATGTGGTCCCGCACCAACGGTGCTGGTGCCATTGCAGGCATGGTAGTGGGTGCTGTGACTGTTATGGTATGGATCTCTCTGGGCTGGAATGGCAGCTTCATGGGTGGTCCGGGCGTTTACGAGATCATTCCTGGCTTCGTTGCCGCGCTCATTGCCATTGTCGTGGTGAGCTCTGTGACAGCAGATGCCGGTGAATACCAGCACATCGAGCGGTAATCGCAAGGGTTACTAAACGGTTGTGCGAAAGGGCTCCTGAGGGAGCCCTTTTTTTATGGACCAGACAATCTAACAGCGCGGAGTGAGGCGCCGGTGTGGGGTAGCTTTTCTGCAGGGAAAAAGATGTCTGAGCGAAGCGAGTTATTTTTCCCGAAAGAAAAGCTACCCCATGGCGGTGTCGGGACATTGATAAATCAGTAGGCATTTGTGCAGGCACAAAAAAACGCCAGCCCGAAGGCTGGCGTTTCATTGGAGCTAAACCGAAAAGGTTGGTGCTTAAGCGACAGTCGCTTCAGACGCCTTCTTGGTGTAGTTCTCCATCTGGTCAAAGTTGAGATACTTGTAGATCTCAGCTGACATGCTGTCCAGATCTTTAGCGTACTCCATGTACTCCTGAGGAGTCGGAAGCTTGCCAAGGATCGCGCCAACAGAAGCCAGCTCCGCAGAGGTCAGGTACACGTTGGCACCATCGCCCAGACGGTTCGGGAAGTTACGGGTAGAGGTAGACAGAACGGTGGACTTCGCAGCCACACGAGCCTGGTTACCCATACACAGTGAACAACCCGGCATTTCGGTGCGCACACCGGCAGTGCCGTAGATGTTGAAGTAACCTTCTTCCATCAGCTGAGCCTGATCCATCTTGGTCGGCGGAGACATCCACAGACGCGTGTTCAGGGAACCTTTGTGCTGATCAAGCAGCTTACCAGCGGCACGGAAGTGACCGATGTTGGTCATGCAGGAACCGATGAACACTTCGTCTACCTTGTCGCCAGCCACTTCGGACAGGAACTTGGCATCGTCAGGGTCGTTCGGGCAGCACACGATCGGCTCTTTGATGTCCGCCAGGTCGATTTCAACGACGTGAGAGTACTCAGCGTCTTTGTCTGCACGCATCAGCTTCGGATCAGCCAACCAGGCTTCCATCTGCTGGGCACGACGCTCCAGGGTACGTGGGTCGCCGTAACCTTCAGCGATCATCCAGCGCAGCATGGTGATGTTGGAACGCAGGTACTCGGCAACAGATTCTTCAGACAGGTTGATGGTACAACCGGCAGCAGAGCGTTCAGCGGAGGCGTCAGACAGTTCGAACGCCTGCTCAACAGTCAGGTGCTCAAGACCTTCGATTTCCAGAATACGACCAGAGAATTCGTTGATCTTGCCTTTTTTCTCAACAGTCAGCATGCCTTGCTTGATGCCGTACAGCGGGATCGCGTGTACCAGATCGCGCAGGGTGATACCCGGCTGCATTTTGCCTTTGAAGCGAACCAGAACGGATTCTGGCATGTCCAGAGGCATAACACCGGTTGCCGCAGCAAACGCAACCAGACCAGAACCGGCCGGGAAGGAAATGCCCATCGGGAAGCGGGTGTGGGAGTCACCACCAGTACCAACGGTGTCTGGCAGCAGCATACGGTTCAGCCAGGAGTGGATGATGCCGTCGCCCGGACGCAGGGAAACACCGCCACGGTTGCGGATGAAGTCCGGCATGGTGTGCTGCATTTCAACGTCAACCGGCTTCGGGTAAGCGGCGGTGTGACAGAACGACTGCATAACCAGGTCAGCCTGGAAGCCCAAGCAGGCCAGATCTTTCAGTTCGTCACGGGTCATCGGACCAGTGGTGTCCTGAGAACCAACAGTGGTCATGTGCGGCTCGCAGTAGGTGCCTGGACGAACGCCTTGGCCTTCTTCCAGTCCACATGCTTTACCAACCATCTTCTGGGCCAGAGTAAAGCCTTTGTCACCCGCTTCCGGATCTTCCGGCAGACGGAACAGATCGGTCGGGCCCATGCCCAGTGCGGTGCGAGCCTTGGCAGTCAAGCCACGACCGATGATCAGAGGGATACGGCCGCCGGCCTGAACTTCGTCCAGAATCACGTCAGATTTGAACTCGAACTCGGAGATAACATCACCGGCTTCGTTCAGGATCTTGCCTTCGTATGGGCGGATTTCGATTACGTCGCCCATGTTCATGTTGTCAACGGGGGCTTCGAATACCAAAGCGCCGGCATCTTCCATGGTGTTGAAGAAGATCGGGGCAACTTTGTTACCGATACATACACCGCCAGCGCGCTTGTTAGGAACGCCCGGAATGTCGTCACCGAAGAACCACAGAACAGAGTTAGTGGCAGACTTACGAGATGAACCAGTACCTACTACGTCACCCACAAAAGCAACGGGCAGGCCTTTGGATTTGATTTCGTCGATCTGGCTCATCGGGCCAGTAACGCCTGGCTCTTCCGGATTCAGGCCGTCGCGTTCCATTTTATAGGCAGCGCGAGCGTGCAGCGGGATATCCGGGCGGGACCATGCATCGGGAGCAGGAGACAGGTCGTCGGTGTTGGTTTCGCCAGTAACCTTGAAAACCACCATCTTGGTGCTTTCAGGAACCTTGTCTTTGTTGGTGAACCACTCAGCGTTGGCCCAAGACTCAACAACAGACTTGGCAACAGCGTTGCCTGCGTCCATTTTTTCTTTCACGTCGTTAAACGCGTCGAACATCAGCAGCGTGTGCTTCAGTTCTTCACCAGCCAGCTCGGCCAGTTCTTCGTTGTCCAGCAGGTCAACCAAGGTTTCGATGTTGTAACCACCTTGCATCATACCCAGCAGCTGAACGGCCTTCTTGTTATCGATCAGCGGAGAAGCCGCTTCACCTTTAACAATCGCGGTCAGGAACGCGGCTTTAACGTAAGCAGCTTCGTCTACTCCTGGTGGTACGCGGTTTTCCAGAAGATCAACCAGAGTTGCTTCTTCACCGGCGGGTGGGTTTTTCAGCAGATCTACCAGAGCAGCAGTCTGTTCGGGGTTCAGCGGCTTTGGTGGGATACCCAGAGCTGCACGTTCTGCAACGTGTTCACGATAAGCTTCTAACACGATATGGACCCTCATCAGTTGGAATGTTCCTCGCCGGTGGCATGCTGCCGGGCGGGAGTTTATTGGCGAAAAGGCCGAAGGAGCCTCTGAATAACGCCTAAATTGGCCGGCGGGGCATTCAGATTCTATTCAGAGACACCTTGATCCGGCGCTGCATTCTATAGGAAAGCACGTATAAAGTTAAGTTGGACAGAGGTCGGAGCTGTCTGTTAGCTGCGGTATACTCCGTGGCTTTTGAAACCAGACCAGATTCAATGATATGACAGATGCTCTGAAGGAAATATACGATTTTCTACCGTGCCGCACGCCGCAGCAGTGGCTTGAGAATGCGTTGGCGAACCAGGATTTGCTGCTGATTGATCACGCACACTGTGAGAAAAAGGCGGCATCTACCGCGCTCAGCTTGATGTACCGGTACGTTGAAAACACCGAGTTGCTGAACAAAATGTCGCGTTTGGCCCGGGAAGAGCTTCGGCATTTCGAGCAGGTGTTGGCGATTATGAAAAAGCGGGGTGTGACTTATACCCACCTGACACCTTCACGGTATGCAGGAGGCATGCGAGATCTGGTGCGTAAGGACGATCCGGGCCGTTTGGTGGATGTGTTGATCGTGGGCGCCATTATTGAGGCGCGTTCCTGTGAACGTTTTGCAGCTTTGGCACCGCATCTTGATGAAAAATTAGCCGAATTCTACACCGGGTTATTGAAATCCGAGGCGCGGCACTATCAGGATTATCTGAAGCTGGCGGTTCAGGCCAATGGCGGCCCGGTGGAGGAACGAGTCGCAGAATTCATGGCCGTAGAGCAGGCGCTGATTGAAGAAGCGGATTCGGAATTCCGTTTCCATAGCGGGCCTGTTACGGCCTGAACCGGAACCCCCGAATTTCGCGGTGAAGATGAGGTTCGGGCGGCTCTTAAAGCTGTTTGCACAGCTCCATCCACTGCGCAATACCGGCGCTGCGGTATTTTTGCTTGTGCAAAATGAAATAAAACTGCCGGTTAAATGAGCGATGCTTGGGCATCGCAAGCGGCACCAGGCTGCCGCGCTTGAATGCGTCGGCCAGCACCACCCATGACAAACAACCGATCCCCAGGTTGGCCTCGACCGCGCGCTTGATCGCTTCGGTGTGTTCCAGCTCGAGCAACACGTTCAGATCGGGCAACAGGCCCTGCATGCCCCTCTCGAAGCTTTGGCGGGTGCCAGAGCCTTGCTCTCGCATGATCCAGGTCGCTTGCCGTAAATCATCATCGGTCAGCTGCTTTTTGTGAGCCAGAGGGTGATTCGGGGCGCAGAAGGCGATGAGTTCGTCTTCACGCCACGGGATAACCTCAAGTTCAGAGGCCTGAAGTTCCCCTTCAATTAAACCGATGTCCAGTTCAAAGTCCTTAACCCGACGCGCAATGGTGCTTGTGTTGGCGACTTCTAGTGAGACTTTCGGTCGGGTAGGGGTGTTCATGTATTGAGCCATCACGCCAACGGCGAGATAGTTTCCTATCGTCAGGGTTGCACCCACTTTAAGGGCGCCTATTTCGGAGTGCTTGCTGAATGCTTGCTCCAATTCGGTGGCCTGGGCGAGTAACGCCTCGGCTTTCGGCCGGTACAGTCGGCCCAGTTCGTTCAACTGCAGGCGTTTGCCAACCCGATCAAAGAGCCGGATGTCGAATTGGCTTTCAAGTTCTTTTAGCGCACTGCTGGCGGCAGATTGGGACATGGACAGTGACTCTGCTGCCCGGGTGATGTTCTGGAAATGGGCCGCAGCGAGAAAAACTTCTAATTGGCGAAAGCTGTATTTCATGGTTTGGCTACCAGAGTTGAAGCTGTTTATTCAAAAAATCGAATAGCATTATGAGAGCATCCCATTTTGTCGATTTCAAGAAAAAGCTTACACTGGGCACATCTTAAATTATTAACCATTGCTAGCTTGCGAGGGCACCATGAGTAAGTTGATGAAAGAAACGGTGACCAGTGTTCATCACTGGAACGATACCTTATTCAGCTTCAAGACCAGTCGGGACCCGGGATTCCGTTTCAAGAACGGCCACTTCGTCATGATCGGACTGGAATCAGAAGGCAAGCCTTTGATGCGCGCCTACAGCATCGCCAGCGCCAACTATGAAGAAGAGCTGGAGTTCTTCTCTATTAAAGTGCCCGATGGCCCGCTGACTTCGCGCTTGCAGAAAATCAATGTGGGTGACGAGATTCTCGTCAGCCGCAAGCCGACCGGTACGTTGATACTGGATAATCTGCTGCCGGGCCGTAACCTTTGGCTGATCAGCACTGGCACTGGGTTGGCGCCGTTCATGAGCATCATCAAGGATCCGGAAGTCTATGAGGCGTATGACCGCGTGATTCTGACCCACGGGGTGCGTTATGTCTCGGAGTTGGCGTACCAGAGTGAGATTGAAGGCTTGCCGGACAACGAATACTTCGGTGAGATGGTTCAGGGCAAGCTGTTGTATTACCCCACGGTGACCCGCGAGACATTCCGTAACCAAGGCCGTCTGACGGATGCCATGGAAAGCGGGAAGATCACCCGTGATTTGGGTTTGCCGGACTTTGATATTGAGCAGGACCGGTTCATGATCTGTGGCAGCCCCAGCATGTTGAAAGACACCTGCGCGATTCTGGATAACAAGGGCTTCAAGGAAGCGCGTGGCGGTGACATGGGGCACTATGTTATTGAGCGGGCGTTTGTAGAGCAGTAGTCGTCGCCTGTGTAGTGTGTTTGTTAACGTAAAGCCTCCCCGGCGCCGGGGAGGCTTTTTCGTTTTGGCCGAGTGAATGGTTTGTACTCTTACCATCTGTTCATCGCGATCGGCTCCGGTTGTCTAATGTCTATACTCACGGGTTATCTGCATGGATAGGAGGGAGGTCGATAGAAAATGGGCGTCACGGAGTGGTTTGGCGCGAATGCGCAATGGATCTCGCCGGTCACCAGTATCGGTACGATGATGATATGGATTTTCTACGCGCAGCTTCTATACAGCAGTTATGCTCGCCAAACGCGGGCGCGTATTCTGATTAACCGGGCGGTCGGTGACGAAGGAGTCGATTCACCTTGCTTAGTGTGCAACATGAGCAGTGAGTCGGTTTACGTGTATTTCGTGATGGTGCGCGTTGAGACAACCGACGGAGAGTTTTTTGTACCGGCAACGGACTGTGGGCACGCTTCGGCAGAGCGCGATTCGGTTGATCTAAACACTCGGACTCACCAGGGGCCGCTGGCATCCGGGTCTTGTATGCAGTTGTGTTCCTTCAGCGACATGCTGGAACGAGCAGGGCGCTTAGCCGGCGCGCCCATTAAAGACGGGCAACTGACAGAGCCCGAGGTTGAGCTTAAGGCCATGGAATATCATGTGATCTGTATTTATGGCTCCGACAAGCGCCCGTTTGGTGCAATTCGACGGTTCGAAATTGAACATGATGATTCTGGTCGCTACAGTTTGGTAGCCACCACCACCGATACGCAGAAACGCTCAGCGTTGCGGTATCAGAAGCAAATATCCCAATGGCTTCAGGAGCACGGCTGACGTGGACCCATCTGGCGTGTTACCGCAACCAGTTGCGTAACCGGTTCGCCAGCCGCTCACCATCGGTCATCTCGGACTGTTTTTCGAGAAGTTGAGAAAGCACGTCCGGGCGATCGGTAATGATGTTATCGACGCCCATATCGATAAAACGTGCCATTGCCTCCGGCGAGTTAACGGTCCATACGAACAGCTCGTTGCCTGCTTCGTGCGCCCGGGCCACCATGGCGGGGCTGGCGCGGTTGGAGCGGATGCCCAGAATGTCGTAGCGATCCTGCCACAGAGGACCGATCACGAACTGGGCGAGCAGGGCTGTTCTGAGATTTGGTTCCAGCGTTTTCGCCCGCTCCAGAATAGGCCAGTCGGCGGCCGCAATCACTGTGCCTTCAACTGCATCATTCTCTTGCAACACCTTCACGACCGCATTGACTAACGCGTCTTCATTTCGGTTCGGTTTAAGATCAACCAAGAGGTTTGCCTTGCCTCGGGTTGCTTCAATGGCTTCGGCCAGAGTGGCGATTCGTTCGTCCGCAAAGATTGCATCAAACCAGGATCCGGCATCCAGCGTGCGCAGTTGCTTGAACGGCAGGTCGTTTATTCGTTCTGGTAAGCCAAAGATGCGTTGCATATCGGTGTCGTGCCAAAGTACCGGTACACCGTCGGCCGTCAGTTGAACGTCGATCTCGATATAATCCGAGCCATCATTAATTGCTTGCTGAATGGCGCTGACGGTATTTTCCGGGGCAAGAGAGGCATTGCCTCGGTGCGCGGTAATCCCGACCTCGTTGCTTTGGTTGAGCGATCTGATGATCGGATAACTTTGTGCCAATACCACAGCCACCACAATTGCTTCCAAAACCCAGGCCCGGCGTATCAGGACCGCAGCGTGTTTAGGGGCCGAAGGTGCTGGTCTTATAAGTGGGTAGCCTGAACGTTCTTCGTAGTAGGCCATGACCAGAGTGCCGAAAGCGGAAGTGGCCAGAAAGGTGACGGCCAGCCCAATTAACACATAGCTCCCTACGAGCGTGATAACAGCGGGGAACAGATAGACTTTGTTGTCTGGCAGAACCTGGAATATGCCAGTTGCAAGCGCATTGAAGATCAGCGTGATGAATGGCGGTATGGCAACCGTAAGGGCTGCGCCCAATGCCAGCGTTGTTGCGGCATCTCTCGAGCGCTTTCGGGTGAGGTGGTAACTGGAACGCAGAGCATCCACAGGCTTGGCGCCGGTAAGCATGAGCCGGGGGGTGGCCAGGCTCCCGCGCACAATCAAGGTACCGTTGCAGGCGACAAGTCCCGCCACCATGGCAAGACAGAAAGCGCCATACCACCAGAGTACCGGTGGGCGCTCAAGATTGAGTAGATAGGGGGCGTAGTGATGAAGTAAAAGTTTCGAGGCGCCGATAATGGCTGCGAGAAACGGCAACGCTGTCAGAAAATGGGCGAGGGTCAGTAGTAAGGCCAGGGTTGTCAGGCCAGTAATTCGGCGCACCACACCGAACAAAGCACGGGCGATACTTTTCATGGGGTGCTGGTCATTCTGGGCAACGACCAGCGCGATCCCTGCCTGCTGGTAAACGATAATGGCGACCGTAATAAACATCGTGAAACCTGCCCAGGTAATCCCGCCCGTCGAGGTTAAAAACCGGATCAACCCCGCCGTGGTAATAGCGGCTTCGCCGGTGAGTGGGCGAATGGCTGCCAAAGCGGCCGCCACCAGCGAGGGCAGTAGCGCAACCGATACCCCGGTGATGGTCAGGTGCAAGGCAAGAAGTGGGCGGCTGTGCTGGCGTAAGAGTGCCAGGGTTCGAGAGGTAAGCTTGAGCATGTCAGTTGTCGATGGCGGTCAACCGGTTTGCGTTTTCTACCAGTGCCAGCCGTTCTTCTAACGTAAGAAAGGGTTCTTCGTCGGTTTCGGCTAAGGTGCCGAAAATTCGCTTCGGGTCGAATGACCAGGTCTGACAGCGGGTCATTAATTCTGTGCAGGCCAATAACTTTCCTTCATTCCGCAAGAAGTATTTCATGCCGGTATACGTATCTGCCAACAGAAGATCGCGAGTTGGGTTGGAGTTCATGGCTAGCAAGCTGGTGCCGATCATTCCCCCCGCCGTTGATCCATGGCCGCTGGCATCCAGGATGGAAATGCCGATGTCCAGCTGTGAAATTAGCGCATTTTCCGGGGCGTAGTATGACAGGCTGTCGTGCGCCGCCGGCTTCACCGCTAACATACCAACGTTGCTGTTCAGCGGAAGAGTTTCGTGGTCTTCGCGAATAAATCCGCCGGCTTCGTCGGACGTGACGATCACCAGGGTGTTTTCTAAAATGCCCTCCTGCTCAAGCTGTCGTAAAAAGCTGTCGAGGGTTTCGGCCATCACTTTCATGGCGTTGATGCGCGCGGCTTGCGGGGAAGGGATCGGCAGAATGGTTTCGTTATCGTCCTCGGCTTTTTCCGAGGCGAGCCGTTTCTCTGTCTTTTCGCCGATGTTGAAAGGGTGGTGTGTGCCTACGTTCAGCGTAGTTACAAACCAAGGCTGGTGCTGGCGGTTCAGCGAACGCAGTCTGGCGGCGATATCGTCGAAGAAAACCGGGTCGGGTGGCCCCCAACCCTCGGCTTCGTTCGGGCCGGCAAACACTTCAGCGCCGGTAACGTCCATGTAGCCGGCCTGAGGCATAAACTCGTCTTTGTTCATATATTCGATCGGCGCGGCCTGCCAATAGGCCGTGTGATAGCCTTTGGCTTTCAGCTTTTCAGGGAGGCAGTCCGGGGCCGCGTGTTTGCCGGCCACCAAACGTACTTTTTCCGAAGCTCTTCTTAAGTCCGGGTAACGGCCGCAGGTAAGCGTAAAGGTTCCTCGGTCTGTCTGCCGTTCCATGCTAAGAACATTCTTGTAGATGCGGAAGCCGAAATCGTTGAAGGTCTGCTCCAGATTGGGCAACGAGACCACGGGTGAAAGCTCGTGAAAGCGGCTAACCGACGGCAGGTAGCCGCCGGACATGCCCTCGATCATGATCACGAGGACGTTGGGCGGTGGTGAGATATTACGGCCACTGACTTGCTGGTGAAAAAAATGGGTCCGGTTTTCCAGGCTGGAGCTGACCTCTACCTCGTTGTTGCCAATCGCCGTGCCAACTGGATTGATCAGTGCGCCCGGAATTTGGGCCAAAGTGCTGACCACCAAGTTGTTAGCCGGGGTGGTCAAACTGGGAAATGACAGGGAGTAGATGATCAACGTCGCCGCTGCAGCGCCGGTAAACGGCAGGGCTTTAGGCCGGAAAAGGGGAACCCAGCGCCGGTGTAAATGATGTAAGAGCCACGCCAACGCGAGGTAAACGGGCAGGGTGATCAAGTACACATTCAGCAGGCTCCCTGCGATGAATGTGCTGTCCATGCCTTTGCCGGCAAACGCCAATTGAAACAGAGTGCCATGGGCAGTCAGATGCATGCCGGCAACGTAAAGGGCACAGCCCAGCGCTGTAATTACCAACCCGCGCAATACGCCCCGGCTTCCGAGCAGAATAAGTGTCAGCAGAATTGCGCCGGCAATGTCGCCCCCGAGCATGCCCGGCATACTGGGAATTACGCCACTTTGTAAAACCAACAAGCCCCTAACCAACAAAAGCCAGCCGAAGGACAGCAGGAAAGTACGCGTGAGGGCATGGCCGGTTAGCTGCTGGGGTTTGATCATACGTAATGTCTGTTTTGAGTGGTCAAAGGTACAGTATGGGCAGCCGTTCGAATGCTTCAACCGTTCCGGACTAAGGGATATCCGTTCGTTGTTCGTTATGCTGGTTTGTATGGAGCTGTTTTTAAAAGAAATTTTTTGTCAGGAGCTTGTGTGTCCAAACAAAGTGTCCATATCGTAATCGATCGAAAAGTGCGTTCGTTGTTTTGGGCGGTAGCTACTGCGGTAGCCGTGCTTGTGCTGGCATGTCCGGCAGCCGCTGCGACGGTAGACCAGCGGCGGCAGTTAGGGTTAAGCCCCGAAGAACTGGCGTGGGTGGGGGAGCGGATATTTAAAAACGAATGCGCGGGGCGGCGTGAATGCCTGGTGCACTGGAATAAGGGGGAAGCCTTTCCCTCGCTAGGTATTGGGCATTTTATCTGGTATCCCGACGGCGTGAGCGGCCGGTTTACCGAGAGCTTTCCTGCATTGCTCGACTTTATGCAACAGGAAGGCGCGGATATTCCCGCTTGGGTCGGTGATGCCAAAGGCGCACCCTGGCCCGACAGACGCACGTTTTACGAAGCGGCCGCGCAATCTGATCGTGTTCAGGCTCTTCGGGCCTTCCTGTACGACACTCGCGGCCTGCAGGTTCGGTTTATTCAGCAGCGAGCGCGGGTTTCTCTGGAAAAGGTGGTAACCGCTGCGCCGGATGAACAAAAGCAGGCCGTTCGCAAAAAGCTGGAGGGCCTCATGCAGACCCCGGGAGGCGTTTACGCGGTGATGGATTACGTGAACTTCAAAGGTGAGGGGGTATCGCAAACCGAACGGTATCAGGGCCAAGGTTGGGGGTTGCTGCAGGTTTTGCTCAAGATGCCGGAAGCGCCCGCGCGGCCATTGGTGGCATTTCGTGAGGCTGCCGCGGAGGTTTTAACGCAACGCGCCCGCAATGCCGCTAACCCCATTGAGCGGGAACGCTGGCTGCCGGGTTGGCTCAAGCGTTTGCGAACCTACAACGAACCGGTCGAAGATCGCGATTCGGTTCACGAGGGGGCATCTTGCGAGGGCGGCTCGGATTGTGTTCCCGGTGAGGTTTCCGACAGCGAGTGAATGCGGATGTCCCTTTGCGGGAAGGGAATCGTCACGCCTGCGTCGGTCAGCGTGCGCGTAATGGCCGAATACAGTTCGTGGTAGAGCGGCATCATATCGGGCAGGTCTTTGACAAACACCCACACCTCAAAGTCGATGCTGCTTTCACCAAGCCCGACACAGAAGACAGCCGGGGCCGGGTCTTCCATCACTCGATCGTTGTTCAGGGCAACGTCGGAAAGCAGTTTTTGCACCTCGTCCACGTCGGAGCCGTAGGCAACGCCCACAAAAATTTTGAGTCGAATGGTGGCATCAGACAAGGTCCAGTTGGTCAGGTCTTGTGTAACGAAGGTTTTATTCGGAACGATTTGTTCTTTGCGGTCCCAGTCAACCAGCGTGGTGGCGCGTATGCGGATGCGCGAAACTTTGCCTGTGATGCCGCCAATGGTTACGGTATCGCCCACGCGTATCGGGCGTTCAAATAACAGAATGATGCCGGATACAAAATTAGCCACGATTTCCTGTAAGCCGAAGCCCAGCCCCACACCCAGTGCAGCGATCAACCATTGCAGCTTCGACCATTGCACACCGATGACCCCCAGGCAGACCACCACTCCGAAGAACACAAGAAGGTAGGTGGTAATGGTCGTGATGGCATAGCCCGAGCCGGGCTGCAGGTTCATTCGGCTCAGCAGGGTCACCTCCAGCGTGCCGGGCAGGTTTTTGACCGCCATGACGGTTCCAGCCGCTACCAGTAAGGACAGCAGGGCATCCCCCAGTGTTATCGGCAGGGGATCTCCGCCTTCAAGGTCGGTTGCGATGGTCCATAAGGTAATATCATCGAACAGTTGTAAAGCGGGAATCACATCGGTCCACAGAAGTAGCAGGCCGGCGATTGCGATCGCGGAAACCAGAATCCGCAGCAAGGAGGAGCTTTGCTCGCTGATGTCTTTGAGATTCATTTCCGGCATTTCCGGGGTGATAAGCGCACCTTCACCGGAGGTGTCAGACGCTTCTCTGGCTTCTGCCTGTTTGCGTTCTACTGCCCGCTGTTCGATCAGCCGTTTGAGGGTGAGGCGGCGTTCACGTACGGAAAGCGCTCTCAGGCCGGTGAAATACAGCAGTGACGCGAAGGCCAGCCAGCAAATGGAAATGAACAGGTTACGTTCGAGCTGCAGTGCTGTGTAGTGGTAGCCAATCGTGGACGCGAGGGCGAGCAAAACGGGGGACGCTACCGCGAACACGTGCAAAAAGATGAAAAGGCGGTGGCGCGGTTTCTCGTCCCGAACAGCCGACATGATCCGTTGGGCAAAGACCGCGAGCGCGCCGGAAACAAAGATGAACAGCAAGCGACCAAGGCTGTCATCGAATTTGGCACCGTCCGGGGTTTCGCTGATGGCCGTCATGATGATCGTGACCGGTATGACGCAAGCCATGAGCAGAAGCAGTTCCCGCCGGATCGCGCGCAACGAACCCGGGTTCCAGTGGAAGTGCTTTTCGCCCAACCCGTCCGGTAAAGCCACATTGCGAATCAGCGCCAGTAAAAACATGATGAAGGCGGCCGCAGTAAAGCCTTTTGAGAGTGCTTCAAAAAAAGCGTTGCCTTCCATCAACAGCAGAGAAGAGAGCGACAATATCAAAACGCCGGGCAGAGCCAGTAAAACACTGTTTACCAGAGCAAGTAAGGTAAACGCGGTGCGGTCCATGCCAACGTGGCCGATGTACTGCTGATTGGCATGAAGGTTGGCTTTGATCGTTCTGCGTTTGATCAGCAGGATCAAGAACAGGGAAGCAATCATCGCAATGCGCCCGCCTCGCTCTTTGGCGGATCGGGAAATTGCGGTTCTGAGTTCGTCAAAACGAAGTTGTGACATCAGCCAGCGGGTCGATTCAATCAGCTGTTCGGCGGTGTCGGTGCTGATAACCTTGGCGCTTGGGAGCCAGAACAGCCGCTGCTGCAACAGAGTTTGGTATTTTTCTACCTGGTCTTGAAGGGCGGTCACCGTATTAAAGTATTCGTTGAGCACGTTGATGTGCTCGGTGACGGCTTTGTGCAATTCCCGTAACAGCTTGGAGCGAAGGCTGCGCAGTTGGCTTCGGGCGTCTTCGCCCGGGTCTGTGATGGCTTCAAACTCTTCCAGCCGGAGTTGCTCTTCCCGCGCTGTGGCCAGTTTGTCTTCAATGCCTGTTATGAAATCGCTGGCAACGCTTTGTTCCTGAAGTCTTTCGAGTCGTTGTTTTAGGAGTTCGGCATAATCGGCGGTCAGGTTCAGGCCGGCGTTTTCCAGTCGCAGTTCAAAACTTTGGTACTCGCCTTCTAAACGGGACAGGATAGACTCGGCGTAGTCCAGACGTTCCCGGCTTTCGGTCAGAGCGGCACGCCGTTGATTGAGCGATTTTCGCAGCGTCTGAATTTGTTCACGGATGTCCGCATTAACGGAATCCGGAAGTTCGGTTTGGGGTGGCGTGTTCAGGCTTTGCTGTAGCTCGGGCTGGACGGCGGGCAGGGCTTCTTCCGGCGCTGGTGTATCTTGTTCGGGTGAGGTCTGCGCGGATGCGGTCCCGACTGCAAGACAGAACATGAGTAACCCCATTAACCGTTTTATCGACATCGTCCGGTGTAACGTGGGCTTTCTCATAGTTCTGCTCACAAAGGGGAAGGGTTACGCGCTATCCAGCGGGGTCTTCTTGAGCTCGAGCGGTTTGCCGGGCTGGGCGACCAGCCACCAAACGTTTTCGTCCCAATCGCCCAACACGATGCGGCGGGCAGGGCTGTTGTTCGCTTCGAGTTCGTGGACGGCCGGGCGGTGTGTGTGGCCGTGAATCATCAGTTGAACATCGTGGCGCTCGAACTCCTTCACCACTTCGTCGAGGTTCACATCCATGATCGATTCGGCCTTGCCCTGATTCTTCGCCATGGAGATTTCCCGCAGTTGGCGAGCCATCAGTTGGCGGTCTTTCAGTGGCCGTGCCAACAGCATTGCCACGGTTTTGGGGTTGCGCATGTTGGCGCGGAATTTCTGGTACTCCACGTCGTCAACGCACAGGCTGTCGCCGTGCATCAGCAGGGCGGGGGTGCCATAGAGGTCAATCACGGTCGGGTCATCCAACAGGGTAGCGCCTGCTCTTGCGCAAAAGTCCTCGCCAATCAGAAAGTCCCGGTTTCCGTGCATCAGGTAGATGGCCGTGCCCGAATCGCGGACTTCTCGCAGTGCAGCTGCAACCTGTTCTTGCAGCGGGGTGCGTTCGTCGTCCCCAATCCAGGCTTCGAAAAAATCGCCCAGAATGTAAAGGCGTTCAACGCCCATGGCCTCATTTTGCAGGAAGCCTAGAAAAGCGCCCGTAATGTCCGGGCGCGATTCTTCAAGGTGTAAATCCGAGATGAACAGTGTGCTCACGCGGCCTCCACGACCTCAGCCTTGATAATCACAATGTCTTCAGCCGGCACGTCTTGATGGCCGGAACGCATGGTAGTGCGAGTGGCGCGGATCTTGTTCACGGTTTCCATGCCTTCAGCTACTTTGCCAAATACACAGTAGCCCCAGCCTTCCGCATTCTTGCCAGTGTGGTCCAGGAAGCCGTTGTTCTCAACGTTGATGAAGAACTGGGCCGTTGCTGAATGTGGATCCATGGTGCGCGCCATGGCGACGGTGCCGATCATGTTGCTCAGGCCGTTGTCTGCTTCATTCTGGATAGGATCACGGGTCTGGCGCGGTTTCATGCCAGGTTCGAAGCCGCCGCCTTGAACCATAAAGTTGCTGATCACCCGGTGAAAAATGAGGCCGTCGTAGAAACCGTCGCGAACATACTGTTCGAAATTCTTGGCGGTTTCCGGGGCGTTTTCGTAGTCGAGTTCCAGTTTGATATCACCGAGATTGGTTTGCAGCAGAATCATTAGGGCTTCCTGTAATGGGTGTGTAAAGGTTCAAAGTAAGCATTGTACTGAAGAGTTTCGTCCTGTGCATGAGTACTGCAAGGAATTGTGAGTATAATAGGCGGTTTAACGGAGCCTCTGAATAGCTCCCACAATTCATTCCCTGTTGACAGAGATTGTATGAGCGCCGAGTCGAAGAAAGCCCACAACTTTATTCAGAGCCTGATCGAAGATGCCGTCGCCAAGGGCGAGCACACGGGCAAAGTCGTTACCCGGTTTCCGCCTGAGCCCAATGGTTATCTGCATGTTGGTCATGCCAAATCTATCTGCCTGAACTTCGGCATTGCTGAGACGTTTGAAGGCGAATGCAACCTCCGCTTCGATGATACCAACCCGGAGAAGGAAAGCCTGGAATACATCAACGCCATCAAGCGTGATGTGGAATGGCTCGGCTTTGAGTGGGCGGATGAAGTGCGTTACGCCTCAGATTACTTTGATCAGCTTTATGCGTTTGCTGAAGAGCTGATCGAAAAGGGCAAAGCCTATGTCTGTGCGCTGACGGCCGACGAAATGGCTGAATACCGTGGCTCTTTGAAAGAGCCGGGTAAGAATAGCCCTTACCGTGATCGCCCGGCTGAAGAAAGCCTGCAGCTGTTCCGCGATATGCGTGATGGCAAGTTCCAGAACGGCGAGCTGGTGTTGCGCGCCAAGATCGATATGGCGTCACCGAATATCAACTTGCGTGATCCGATTCTGTACCGCATTCGCTATGCGGACCACCATCAGACGGGCGACAAGTGGTGCATCTACCCGATGTATGACTTCACGCACCCGATTTCGGACGCACTTGAAGGTATTACGCATTCCCTGTGTACCCTGGAGTTCGAAGATCACCGCCCGCTGTACGACTGGGTGCTGGACAACATCACCATTCCTTGTCATCCACGGCAGATTGAATTTGCCCGTCTCAACCTGAACTACACCGTCACCAGTAAGCGTAAGCTTAAGCGGTTGGTTGACGATAATGTGGTTGATGGCTGGGATGACCCTCGTATGCCGACGATTTCTGGCATGCGTCGCCGTGGGTTTACCCCGGAGTCCATCCGCACCTTCTGCGACATGATCGGTGTCAACAAAGCGGGTGGAACGGTGGATGTCGGCATGCTGGAACATGCGATCCGCGAAGATTTGAACACTCGTGCGCCACGAGCCATGTGCGTGATGCGCCCGATCAAGGTAACTCTGACCAACTACCCCGAAAGCCAGACTGAAACACTGTCACTGCCGGTTCACCCGCAGAACCCGGACATGGGTGAGCGTGACGTTACCTGGAGTCAGGTTCTGTACATTGATCGTGAAGACTTTGCACTTGAGCCGCCGCGTAAATGGAAGCGTTTGGCCCCGGATCAGGCGGTTCGCCTGCGCGGTGGTTACGTAATGACGTGCAAAGAAGTGATTCGCGATGACAGCGGTGAAATCGTCGAGCTCAAGTGCGAATACGATCCGAAGACGCTGGGTGTGAACCCTGAAGGCTACAAACCGAACGGTGTTATTCACTGGGTGTCGGCTGCGGACAGCGTTGAAGTGCGTATTAATCAATACGACCGGTTGTTCAATCATGAAGCGCCAGACAGCGATAAAGACGGCGACATGATGGATCACATCAATCCGGATTCTCTGGTGGTGCTCGAGGGGGCGCGAGTTGAGAAGAGTCTGGCTTCACCGCGTAGAGACTTGCCTTATCAGTTTGAGCGGGAAGGCTACTTTTTCTGCGATCAGGAGCTGACCGCAAGTGTTGGGAAGCCTGTGTTCAACCGCACCGTGACCTTGCGGGATTCCTGGGGCAAGGGAGGTAAATAATGCGTATCTACAACACGCTCACGCAACAAAAGGAAGAGTTCAAGCCGATCGAGCCGGGTAAGGTGCGCATGTATGTGTGCGGCATGACCGTTTACGATTACTGCCATCTTGGGCACGGTCGTGTGTTGGTGGCGTTCGACGTGATCAGTCGCTACCTGCGTCACCGCGGCTATGATGTGCATTACGTTCGCAATGTCACGGACATCGACGACAAGATTCTGCGTCGTGCCGATGAAAATGGTGAGGTGTACACCGCTCTGACCGAGCGCATGATTGACGCAATGCACGAAGACGAGGCGCGCTTGGGGGTTCAATCTCCGAACGAAGAGCCGCGGGCAACGGCGTTTATCAGCGAAATCATTTCCATGATCGAAACACTGATCGATGGCGGTCACGCCTACGCAGCCGACAACGGCGATGTGTATTTCTCGGTAGAGTCTTTCCCGGATTACGGCAAGCTGAGCAAGAAAAAGCTTGAGGATTTGGTGGCTGGAGCTCGAGTCGGTGTCCAGGAAGCCAAGCGCAGCCCGGCGGACTTCGCGTTGTGGAAAGCGGCAAAGGCAGGTGAAGTGAGCTGGCCTTCGCCGTGGGGCGACGGTCGTCCCGGCTGGCACATTGAGTGTTCTGCCATGTCCACCAAATGCCTGGGCGATACCTTTGATATTCATGGTGGCGGGCCAGATCTCCTGTTTCCGCACCATGAAAACGAAATCGCCCAGTCTGAATGCGCCACGGGCCACAAATTCGTTCATACCTGGATGCACGCCGGAGCCATCCGGGTCAATAAAGAAAAGATGTCCAAGTCGTTGGGCAACTTTTTTACCATTCGCGAGATTCTGGAAACCTATCCGGCAGAGGTCGTTCGCTATTTTCTGGTGTCCAGCCATTACCGTAGTCAGGTGGATTATTCGGCTGACAGTCTGGCCGAAGCCAGTCGCACACTGACCAAGCTTTATCATGCCTTGCGCGGCATCACGCCAGCGCCGGGCGATGAGGTTGAGGAAACCGAGCATGATCGCCGGTTCAAGGACGTGATGGATGATGATTTCAACACCGCAGGTGCTATTGCGGTGTTGCATGCTGTGGCGAATGACATCAACCAGCACCGCCGTGATGGCAATGATGAAAGGGCGGCGCACAGTGCCGCTGTTCTGGTGCGTTTGGGTGGGGTGCTTGGGCTGTTGCAGCAAGATCCGGAAGCTTTCTTCCAGGCCGATACCGGTAGTGAATTGAGCGGGGAAGAGATCGAGGCCATGATCGAGGCTCGTGCTGCGGCCCGCAAAGCCAAGGATTTCGCAGAAAGCGATCGGATTCGGGATGAGTTGCTCGAGAAGGGGATCGTTCTGGATGACAGTCGCGAGGGAACAACTTGGCGACGGGCTTGATGCCTGGAGTTTCGACAAAAGCCGTATTGTGATTTTCGGGAATGACCTTGTAGGGAATTTCACGTACAATACGGCGCTCAAATATTCATGCCCCTGAGAGCTCAAAGCAATCGGGGAGTCGGGAAATACAACCCATTGAGGCAGGTAACGATGACAGAACGCGTTCAAGTTGGCGGCATTCAGGTCGCAAAGAATCTGTATGACTTCGTGAACAACGAAGCCATCCCGGGCACCGGTATTGATGCCGACAAATTCTGGGCCGAGTTCGACAAGATTGTGAACGAGCTGGCACCGCGCAACCGTGAATTGCTCGCCAAGCGTGATGCCATTCAGGAAAAGCTCGACACCTGGAACCGTGACCACAAAGGCCAGAAGCTGGATATGGCTGAGTACAAGTCATTCCTGAAGGAAATCGGTTATCTGGTGGATGAGCCGGAAGAATTCAAAATCTCTACCTCGAACGTAGATCCGGAAATTGCCACCATGGCTGGCCCACAGCTGGTTGTGCCGGTAATGAATGCACGTTTCGCCCTGAACGCCGCTAACGCACGCTGGGGTAGTTTGTACGATGCGCTTTACGGCACCGATGCACTGTCAGAAGAAGATGGCGCTGAGAAAGGTCGTGGCTACAACCCGGTACGTGGTGCCAAAGTCATCGAGTGGGCTCGTAACCTGCTGGACAGCTCTGCGCCTCTGGCAGCGGGCAGCCACAAAGATGCGGCCAAATACTATGTTGATGGCGGCAAGCTGGCAGTTAAGCTGCAAAACGGTGACGTAACTGGCCTGAAAGACGAGTCGGGTTTTGCGGGTTACACCGGAGCGGCTGATGAGCCGACCGGCCTGCTGCTGGTCAAGAACGGCATGCACTTTGAAATCCAGATCGATGCAACTCATCCGATCGGAAAAGACGACGGTGCACACGTGAAAGATGTTCTGATGGAGTCAGCGCTGACCACCATCATGGACTGTGAAGATTCTGTTGCCGCGGTTGATGCAGAAGACAAAGTTGTTGCCTACAAAAACTGGCTGGGTCTGATGAAGGGCGATCTGGAAGAATCGTTCGAAAAGGGCGGTAAGCAGGTTACTCGTCGCATGAACCCGGACCGTGCCTATACCGCAGCCGATGGCAGCGACTTGACCCTGAAGGGTCGCAGCATGATGTTTGTGCGTAACGTGGGTCACTTGATGACTAACCCGGCCATTCTGCTGAATGACGGTAGTGAAGTGCCTGAAGGTCTGATGGACGGTTTTGTCACTTCCTTGATCGCGATTCACGATCTGAAGGGTACTGGCAAGTTCCAGAACAGCACCAAAGGTTCTGTGTACATTGTTAAGCCGAAGATGCACGGTCCTGAAGAGGTTGCGTTCACCAACGAATTCTTTGGTCGTGTAGAAGATGCTCTGGGTCTGCCGCGCTTCACTTTGAAGGTGGGTATTATGGACGAAGAGCGTCGCACCACCGTTAACCTGAAGGCCTGTATCCACGCAGCTAAAGAGCGCACGGTATTCATTAACACAGGCTTCCTGGATCGTACCGGTGATGAAATGCACACCTCCATGGAGTTGGGTCCGTTCATCCGCAAAGGTCAGATGAAGCAGGCTGCCTGGATTAACGCCTACGAGCAGTGGAACGTTGATATCGGTCTTGAAGCGGGCCTTTCCGGTGTTGCACAGATCGGTAAGGGTATGTGGGCTATGCCGGATCTGATGGCTGGCATGCTGGAGCAGAAGATCGGTCATCCGAAGTCTGGTGCGAATACTGCGTGGGTTCCGTCTCCGACTGCCGCCACTCTGCACGCGACCCATTACCATCAGGTCAATGTGTTTGATGTTCAGAAAGAGTTGGCTAGCCGTCAGCGCGCAGCCCTCGAAGACATTCTGACCGTACCGGTTATGGAAGATCCGTCTTCGCTGACCGCTGAAGACATTCAGCAGGAACTGGACAACAACGCGCAGGGTATCCTGGGTTACGTTGTTCGCTGGATCGACAGTGGTGTTGGTTGCTCCAAAGTGCCCGACATCAATGACGTAGGCCTGATGGAAGACCGCGCGACTCTGCGTATCTCCTCTCAGTTGCTGACCAACTGGTTGTACCATGGTATCTGCACGGAAGAGCAGATTCTGGAAACCATGAAGCGTATGGCCGCTGTTGTTGACCGCCAGAACGCCAACGATCCATCCTACCGCAACATGGCGCCTGGCTTCGACGGCATTGCCTTCCAGGCTGCAATGGATCTGGTGCTGAAGGGGCGTGAGCAGCCGAATGGCTATACCGAGCCGCTTCTGCACGCTTACCGTCTGAAGGCGAAAGCCAGCCAGTAATCAGGCTGTAGAAATGAAAAACCCCGCTGATGCGGGGTTTTTTGTGGCTGCTTGTTTTTTTGCGGTTGTTTAGGTCGGTGTTAGTCAGCGTGTAGTACGTCGGCGGCGTACAGGGTGTTCTCCAGTAGCTTGGCGATTGTCATGGGGCCTACGCCGCCGGGAACGGGGGTGATGTAGGCGGCCCGTTCTGAGGCTGCCTCGAAGTCTACGTCGCCGCACAAAGAGCCGTTTTCCATCCGGTTGATGCCAACATCAATAACCGTTGCGCCCGGTTTTACCCATTCCCCTTTGATGATGCCCGGTTTGCCTACCGCCGCAATCAAGATGTCGGCTTCGCTGACAAACTTTTCCAGGTTGTCTGTAAAGCGGTGACAGACGGTCGCCGTTGCGCCTTTGAGCAGGAGTTCCATGCTCATTGGTCGTCCAACGATGTTGGATGCACCCACAATAACCGCGTGCTGGCCTTTGTAAGGGGTGTTAATGGAGTCGAGCAGGGTAATGACGCCTGCCGGTGTGCAAGGGCGCAGAGTGGGCTTGCGTTGCATCAGGCGGCCGATATTAAAAGGGTGGAAGCCGTCTACGTCTTTATCCGGGCGGATCTTTACCAGAATCGGATCTGCGTCCAGGTGCGAGGGCAGGGGGAGTTGAACAAGAATGCCGTCGATGGCCGGGTTCTCGTTCAGTTCGTCTACCAACGCCTCCAGTGCGTCTTGCGATGTGTCTTCCGGCAGGTCGTAAGACAATGACATGATGCCTGCCTGCTCGCAGGCTTTGCGTTTGTTGCCCACATAAACCTGTGAGGCGGGGTCGCTGCCGACCAAAATAACCGCCAATCCGGGGGCTCTGAGCCCCTTCTGTTTGCGGGCTTCGACGCCGACAGCAACCTGCTGTCGAACCTGTGCGGCAATTTCTTTTCCTTTAATCAGTGTGGCGCTCATGTTTCCGTCTTGTAGGTTGGGCATGAATAATGGTCTAATAACGAAGGTGAGGCATTGTCTCATGGTTCAGCATTCTCGCCAATGTAAGTAGAGGGCGGAAATGCATCTCTCTGGAGAGCTGTGAGAAGGCGATTTCGTAATTATCTGAATGATTTTCAAATTCTTTGTTGACGGATGCGAAACTCGAAGGTAATATGCGCGCCAACTTTGCTGAAGCACTTGTTGTTCAGTCTTATCGGGGTATAGCGCAGTCTGGTAGCGCGCCTGCTTTGGGAGCAGGATGTCGGGAGTTCGAATCTCTCTACCCCGACCATTTTTCTGAATATTCAGGTGGGCGAAAGGTCAAGCGCCCGTAGCTCAGCTGGATAGAGCATCCGCCTTCTAAGCGGATGGTCGCAGGTTCGAGTCCTGCCGGGCGCGCCATTAGGCTCTAAGTTCGGTCTGCACCGGGCTCGTCAAACCAGCAAAGTTGAGGCTAGACAGATCAAAGTGCCATAGGGCACTTTTTTAATGTGGTGGACGTAGCTCAGTTGGTAGAGCTCAGGATTGTGACTCCTGCGGTCGAGGGTTCGAACCCCTTCGTCCACCCCACTTTTCTCTGTTTGGTCGTTTCCGGTTTTCTGAAGTCCTCAGATTTTAATCGGGCATGCGAGAGTGGCGGAATTGGTAGACGCACTGGATTTAGGTTCCAGCGGGGCAACCTGTGAGAGTTCAAGTCTCTCCTCTCGCACCATCCTTCTTTATTTTCCTGTTTTTATCCTCATATTTTACGTTTCCATGCTGTGATCATGCTCTTAAACCGTCATTCCGTTTGGTGCAGTGATTCTCTCGGCAGGGTAAACCGTGATAAACTACCGGCTTTTAATTTTGCGTCCCGCTAGAGAGTTTCGCTCTTAACGGGATTTTGTTTTAATTTTCATTCACATACAGAATCTGTAATTCGAGGATCTTCCATGCAAGTGTCTGTTGAAACGACCTCTAACATCGAACGTCGCATGACGATTGGTGTGCCCGCCCAGGAAATTGATCAGGCGGTTCAGAAACGCCTACAGGAAACCGCTCGCACTGTTCGCTTGAACGGCTTTCGCCCAGGCAAGGTGCCCATGAGCGTGGTTAAGCGTCGTTTCGGTGACAGCATTCGTCAAGAAATCGTTGGCGAAGTTATGCGCGACAACTACATCAAGGCGCTGCAGGAGCAGGATATCAATCCAGCGGGCTGGCCCCAGTTTGAGCCAAAGACCATGGAAGAGGGTAAAGACCTCGAGTTCGTGGCTGTGTTCGAAGTGCTGCCAGAAATCGAACTGGGTGACCTGAGCAAGATTAAAGTTGAAAAGCCAGCCGCCGAAGTAACCGACAAAGATATCGATACCATGATCGATAACCTGCGTCGTCAGCAGGCGCCTATGAAGGAAGTTAAGCGCAAGTCCAAGAACAAGGATGTTGTGACCATCGACTTCAAAGGCACCATCGACGGTGAAGAGTTTGAAGGCGGCGCGGCTGAGGGTCATCGTCTGACTCTGGGTTCTGGTCAGATGATTCCGGGTTTCGAGAAGGCGATCGTTGGTGGTAAGACTGGCGAAGAGTTCGATATCGAAGTTACCTTCCCCGAGGATTACCACAACGAAGATCTGGCGGGTAAGCCGGCTACCTTTGCAATCAAGGTTCATAAAGTAGAAGAGCCTCAGTTGCCAGAGCTGAACGCCGAATTCTTCCAGAAGTTTGGTATCGAAGCGGAAGACGAAGCCGGATTCCGTGAAGAAGTTAAGAAGAACATGGAGCGCGAGCTGAAGCAGGCAGTGTCTAACAAGGTCAAGAATGACGTTGTTGAAGGTCTGCTGGAAACAACCGAGCTGGACGTTCCGTCCTCTTTGGTTGATCAGGAAATCGATCGTCTGCGTCAAGAAGCCGTTCAACGCTTCGGTGGCCAGGTAGACTTCCAGCAGCTGCCGAAGGAAATCTTCGAAGAGCAGGCTCAGCGTCGCGTTAAGACCGGTTTGTTGTTCCAGGAAGTGGTTAAGGCCAACGACCTGAAGGCCGATGCCGCGAAAGTAGATGAAAAGATTCAGGAAATCGCGTCTACTTACGAGCAGCCGGAAGAAGTGGTAGCCCACTTCAACAGCAGCCAGGAGCAGAAGACTCAGGTTGAGTCTGTGGTTCTTGAGGAAGCGGTTGTTGATCTGGTTCTGGGTCAGGCCAAAGTGAAAGAAAAGAAGATGAAGTACGAGGAAGCCGTCAAGGCTGGCCAAGCCCAGCGTTGATAGCTCGGGCATAGCCCTGAGTCGCTTTCTGGAAACAGCCGGTGTATCCGGCTGTTTTCATCTGGGCTCACTGCTGGCAAAGTATAGGGGTTTCCAGGCTTTATATTCCGGACATCCTGCAGCAGGAGTCCATGCCCAATGTCTTTAAGGAGTTCAGGCACACATGACGCAAAAACCGTTTGATGGCCCAACAATGATAACGAGCGCCGGTCTGGTGCCGATGGTAATCGAGCAGACGGCACGTGGAGAGCGGTCCTTCGACATTTATTCGCGCCTTCTGAAAGAGCGGGTAATTTTTCTTGTCGGTCAGGTTGAAGACCACATGGCTAACCTGGTCGTTGCTCAGTTGTTGTTCCTGGAGTCCGAAAACCCGGATAAGGATATTCACCTGTACATCAACAGCCCGGGTGGTTCGGTCACTGCGGGTATGTCGATCTACGACACCATGCAGTTTATCAAGCCGGATGTGGCTACCTTGTGTATTGGCCAGGCAGCCAGTATGGGTGCATTCCTCCTCGCCGGCGGTGCTGAAGGCAAGCGTGCATGCCTACCTAATTCCCGCGTTATGATTCACCAGCCACTCGGTGGTTATCAGGGCCAGGCTACGGACATTGAAATCCACACCCGTGAGATTCTGAAGATCCGTAATACCCTGAATACAATTCTGGCGCATCACACCGGGCAGGATCTCGAAACCATCGCTCGCGATACTGATCGTGACAACTTTATGGATCCTGACCAGGCGAAAGAGTACGGGCTAATCGATACAGTACTTGATAAGCGCGTACCGAATAACTAATACTGAAAGTCATCGCATCACACTTGGCCTGCGTATAAAACGTTTGGGCAGGCCAACGAAGAACAGAGGTATTTAAATGGCAGATGAAAGAAACGGCAGAGGCGACGATAACGGCAAGTTGCTGTACTGCTCGTTTTGCGGAAAGAGCCAGCATGAAGTCCGTAAGCTCATCGCAGGGCCCTCGGTTTTCATCTGCGACGAGTGCGTTGATCTGTGCAACGACATTATTCGTGAAGAGATTCAGGAGAATGCCCAGGAAGAAGCGAGTGATCGCCTTCCGGTTCCGGCAGAAATTCGTGACACTCTCAATGAGTATGTGATCGGCCAGGATCGCGCCAAGATTGTGCTGGCTGTTGCCGTCTACAACCACTACAAGCGCTTGCGCTACGGTGAAGGCAAGAGCGATGTTGAGCTGGGTAAAAGTAACATTCTGCTGATTGGTCCGACCGGTAGCGGTAAAACCTTGTTGGCTGAAACTTTGGCTCGCACGTTGAACGTGCCTTTCACTATTGCGGACGCAACCACGCTGACTGAAGCCGGTTACGTGGGTGAGGATGTTGAGAACATCATTCAGAAACTGTTGCAAAAGTGCGACTACGATGTAGAGAAGGCCCAGCGCGGTATTGTCTATATCGATGAAATCGACAAGATTTCGCGCAAGTCGGACAATCCGTCGATCACTCGCGATGTATCGGGTGAGGGCGTGCAGCAGGCTCTGCTGAAACTGATCGAAGGTACGGTTGCTTCTGTGCCTCCTCAGGGTGGCCGAAAGCATCCTCAGCAGGAGTTTCTGCAGGTGGACACCGGAAACATTCTGTTCATCTGTGGGGGTGCTTTTGCCGGATTGGAAAAGGTCATCCAGGAGCGTTCAGAGCGGAGCTCTATCGGTTTCTCGGCAACGGTAAAGAGTCAGGATGACAGCAAGAGTGCTGGCGATATCATTCAGGATGTAGAGACCGAAGATCTGGTCAAGTTCGGCCTGATTCCCGAGTTTGTAGGTCGTTTGCCGGTTGTGGCAACGCTGACCGAGCTGGACGAAGATGCGCTGGTGCAGATTCTGACCGAGCCGAAGAACGCCCTGACCAAGCAGTATCAGAAGCTGTTTGATCTTGAGGGCGTTGAGCTGGACTTCCGTGAAGATGCGCTACGTGCAGTCGCTCGCCAGGCTATGTCCCGGAAAACCGGTGCCCGAGGCCTGCGTTCCATCATGGAAGCGACCTTGCTGGATACCATGTATCAGATTCCGTCTGAAACCGATGTGTCCAAAGTGGTGGTCGATGAGAGTGTGATCAACGGTGAATCAGAGCCGTTCAAGATCTACGCGAACAGCGATCATGCAAAGGCAGCATCAGAAGACTGATCGTCTCGGCTAACGAGAGATCGGTTACCTGAAAAAGGGGCGTTCAACGCCCCTTTTTCATGGCTGCTGATAAAGTACCCGCCAAGAATTTTGCCCCGTAAAAAGATTGCAATTTTAGTCTGCGCCCCAATGATGGGTGGTATGCTGAATAAAATGTTTTCAGAGGATTCTCTATGACCCTTATATCCGAAGAAACCGTGCAAGAATACCCGCTGCTTCCGCTTCGCGATGTGGTGGTGTTTCCGCACATGGTGGTGCCACTGTTTGTAGGACGCGAGAAGTCCATTCAGGCACTCGAAGCCGCGATGGAGGGTAGCAAAGAGATTTTGCTGGTTGCGCAGAAAGATGCAGCCACAGACGAGCCAGGCGCCGCCGATGTGTTTGATATGGGTACTTTGGCTACCGTGTTGCAGATGCTGAGGTTGCCAGACGGCACCGTAAAGGTACTGGTAGAAGGTAATGCCCGTGCCAGTATTTCCGGTATTGAAGAAGGTGACTATCTCACTGCCGGCGCCGTGTTGATGGACGAAGATCAGTTGCCAGAGCGTGAGCAGGGCGTATTGATCAAAACCCTTCAGGAAGAGTTTGAAAAGTATGTAAAACTCTCCAAAAAGGTTCCGTCGGAAGTCTCTAATTCCCTTACCGGCATTAACGAGATCGATCGCTTGGTGGATACCATGGCGGCCCATCTTGATATGCAAATTCCGGAAAAGCAGGAGCTTCTTGAAGCACTGGATGTGCGCAAGCGGGTGGATCTGCTGCTGGGTAAGCTCGATAGCGAAACGGATTTGATCGAAGTTGAAAAACGTATCCGTGGCCGCGTCAAAAAGCAGATGGAGCGTAGCCAGCGTGAGTATTACCTGAACGAGCAAATGAAGGCTATCCAGAAAGAGATGGGCCAGCTCGGTGAGGGGAACAACGACTTCGAGGAGCTAGAGCAAAAACTGGAAGAAGCCGGACTGCCCGAAGAAGCCCGCAAGAAGACCGAAGCCGAGCTCAATAAATTGAAGATGATGTCGCCCATGTCTGCCGAAGCAACGGTTGTGCGCGGTTACATCGACTGGATGCTGGCGGTACCCTGGAAAAAACGTAGCCGGGTACGCCACGATCTCGAAAAGGCGCGTGAAATACTGGACAAGGATCATTACGGTCTGGACGAGGTCAAAAAGCGGATTCTCGAGTATTTGGCGGTTCAGAGCCGCGTGAAGAAGGTGAAGGGGCCAGTGCTTTGCCTGGTTGGGCCTCCCGGGGTGGGTAAGACTTCTCTTGGTCAATCAATTGCCAAGGCCACCAACCGCAAATACACCCGTATGGCGTTGGGCGGCGTTCGCGACGAAGCTGAAATTCGCGGTCACCGTAAAACCTATATCGGGGCGTTGCCGGGCAAGTTGCTGCAGAAATTGTCGAAGGTTGGCGTTAAAAACCCGCTGTTCCTGTTCGATGAAATCGACAAGATGGGTATGGACCACCGCGGTGATCCTGCTTCCGCTCTGTTGGAGGTACTGGATCCGGAGCAGAACCACACCTTTAACGACCATTACCTCGAGGTGGATTACGACCTCTCCGATGTGATGTTCGTGTGCACGTCGAACTCTATGGATATACCTCCCGCTTTACTGGACCGAATGGAAATCATTCGGATCCCGGGGTATACCGAGGATGAGAAGGTCAACATCGCGCTTAGATATCTGTTGCCCAAGCAAATTGTTGCAAACGGCCTGCGCAAGAACGAATTGCAAATACCGGAAGAAACCTTGCGGGATCTGATTCGCTATTACACCCGGGAAGCAGGTGTGCGTGGGTTGGAGCGTGAAATCGCCAAAATCTGCCGTAAGGTTGTGCGTGAACACGTAGAGAGCAGCGACAAGGCGTCAGTAACGATTACGCCGGAGATGCTGGAAGACTATTCGGGCGTTAAAAAGTTCAAGTACGGTCTTGCTGAAGAGAATAATCAGATTGGTCAGGTGACGGGCTTGGCCTGGACACAGGTTGGCGGCGAATTGCTGACGATTGAGTGTGCGTTAACGCCGGGTAAGGGTCGGGTTGTGAAGACCGGTTCTCTGGGTGATGTCATGCAAGAGTCGATTCAAACGGCTTTGACAGTGGTCAGAAGCCGGGCAACCGGGCTTGGTGTAGCCGACGATTTCCATGAAAAGCACGACTTACACGTGCACGTTCCGGAAGGTGCAACGCCAAAAGACGGTCCGAGTGCGGGTATCGGGATGTGCACAGCTCTCGTTTCTTCACTGACTAAAATCCCCGTCCGTGCGGACGTTGCGATGACGGGTGAGATCACTCTGCGAGGTCGTGTGCTGCCGATTGGCGGGCTGAAAGAGAAGCTTCTGGCGGCTCATCGCGGCGGTATAAAAACGGTGTTGATTCCTGACGAAAATGTTCGTGATCTCAAAGAGATACCGGAGAATATAAAGGAATCTCTCGAGATTAAACCGGTTAAGTGGATTGATGAAGTGCTCGACATTGCGCTGGCTTATCCACCCGAACCACGAGCGGAAAAGGATGACGACAAAGCGGCTTCGTCTAAAGGAAATGACGACTCCAATGATGCTGTAGAGCGCATAAATACACATTAAACACCGGATGAGTTGTTGACATGCCGGAGAGCCCATTGGTATAACTGTTTCGCCGTGAAGCAGCCAATACCAAGGGCTCCCGCGCAGTATGTGCCTATTCCAAACATCGGTTAATCGCCGCAAGGAATAATAATAGTGAAGAATGGAATTCTCCGACCGCTTATGCGATAGTCGTGAGCGTCCGCGAAAATACAAACCAACCTATAACATCTTCAACCTGACATCGAAGGGGTTTAGTGTGAACAAGTCCGAACTGATTGATGCAATTGCAGAATCCGCAGATATTTCCAAAGCTGCAGCTGGCCGTGCGCTGGATGCTATGACGAACACCATCACTGGTGCTCTGAAGAACGACGATCAGGTTACTCTGATCGGCTTCGGTACCTTCTCTGTGAAAGAGCGTGCCGCTCGTACTGGCCGTAACCCGCAGACTGGCGCTGAGATCAAGATTCCGGCCTCTAAAGTGCCTGGATTCAAAGCAGGCAAGGCCCTGAAAGACGCTGTTAAGTAATAGCTCTTTCTCTGGCAGCTTCCTCCGCTGGCGGGAGTTGCCATAAGAATTCAAGGCGCATTCCGATCAGGGTGCGCCTTTTTACGTTAAAGGCAGCCGGGGCTACAGCTCACACAATAATCACCAGCACGACCTTGAACAGGGATTCAGAACTAACATGCTTCAAGATATTCGGGATAACGCCCAGAGTACCATCGCCAAAGTCATCGTTGGCCTTTTGATTGTTTCCCTTTCCATCTGGGGAATGGATGCCATTATTGGCGGTTTTACCGGTGAGCCCGAAGTGGCTACGGTGAACGGAACCGACATCACCGAACGGGAGTTTCTCCGCACCGTTCAGCTGGAAACCCAGCAGCGCCTGATGCAGATGGAAAATCCAGACCCTTCTCTGGTGGACGAAGACCAATTGCGTACCGATGTGCTGGAAGCCCTTATTCAAGAGGCCGTGCTGACTCAGGATGCGCAAAGCCAAGGGCTTGAGCTGTCGGATGCGGATATTGATGCCCTGATTACGCAAATGCCCCAGTTCCAGGTAGATGGCAAGTACAGTCCCGAAAGGTTCGCGGCGACCGTTCGCAATCTGGGCATGGGCGTTGCCGAATTCCGCGCCAGCATGCACAAGAGCTACGTAACCAACCAGATACGGGCTGCGATCGCTCAAACCGCACTGGCGACACCAGAAAGTGCCGCCCAGTTGCTGGCGATACAGAATCAGACGCGGGATTTCCGTGTGCTTTCGTTGTCGAAAGATCAAGTGGCTGACCAGGTTGTGGTGACTGATGACGAGATTGCCACTTATTACGAAGAGAACAAGGCTCAGTTCCAGGAGCCGGAAAAGGTGGATGCGGTTTACCTGACGCTGTCTCAGGCCACCTTGGCGGAAGCGGTTGAGGTGAGCGAAGACGAGGTGCGGGCTGAGTATGAATCACGGGCCGAGCAGTTCGCCCGAGAGGAACGCAAAGCGGCCCATATCCTGATCGAGGCGGGTGCCGAAGCGGAAGAAACCGTTTCGACGATTCAGTCCCGACTGGATGCCGGTGAGTCCTTCGCCGAGCTTGCCAAGGAGTTCTCGGTTGATACCGTGTCAGGCCGTGATGGTGGTGACTTGGGATACGCTGGCCGTGGTGTTTACGACGAAGCCTTTGAAGAAGCGTTGTTTGCAATGGAAGAGGGCGAAATCTCTGAACCGGTAGAAACCAGCTTTGGTATCCACCTGATTCGCCTGGACGACGTTCGTCGTTCTGACGTACCGGCGTTCGAAGAGCTGGAAGCGCAGCTGCGCAACGAGTTGGCTCGCGCCAAAGCGGAAGAGCGTTACGTTGAAGTGCGTGCCGATTTGGCAGACGCTGCCTATGCGGCTGATGACCTGGCGGGGCCGGCCAACGAATTGGGGCTGGAATTACGGGAAGTGCAGGGTGTTACCCGTGATGGCGGTGCCGCACCGTTTGATCATGCCGGGCTGGTGCGCCAGTTGTTCTCTGCGGATGTGCTGGAAGATGGCTACAACACCGAGCTGATCGACGTGGGCGACAATGTCTCTATTGTGGCACGAGTCAAAACTCATCATGAAGCCCGTCAGCTTGAGTTGGCGGATGTTCGCGATGACATCAAGGCAACGCTTGAAGTCATGGCCGCGAGAGAGGCTCTGCAAGCGAAGGCGAACGAGTTGGTGGCAGACATTGAATCCGGCGACAGCGTCGAGCAAGGTGACTGGAAGCAGTTTGAAGCTCAAGAGCGCGGTGCGGCCGATAATCTAAGCCAGCTGGTACTGAGAAAAGCCTTCACCATGCCGCGCCCAAGTGGCGAGGAATCGACAGTAGACGCTGTTGTTGGTTTGGCGGAAGCTCATATTGTTGTGCTTGAGGCGGTTAACGAAGGGGAAGTGGATCGTGAGAACGCTGAGTTCCAGCAGGTTCAGCAGTTCCTGACCCAACTTCAAGGTCAACGTGAATACGCTGTTTATCAGCAATTTTTGAGAGAAACCGCGGAGGTGGAGCGTAATTGATCCGCTGCTCCAAATAGAAAGGGTGCTTCGGCACCCTTTTTTTATGCCTTGGGATTAAGAGGGAAGCGCGTGGCTTTAAGGCTCTCTTTCACTTTTTTGAGGTGGTTGAGGAAATCAGGGCCCCGTTTTAAAGTGACGCCGGTAGCCAGTATGTCAATCACCGTCAGGTGGATGATGCGGGAAGACATGGGCATATAAACTTCCGTATCTTCCGGGGACGTAACCCCGAGAACGGTGGTGCACACCTCAGCCAGAGGCGAATCCGGATTGGTGATTCCGATCACCGTGGCACCATTGCCCCTAGCCAGTTCGGCCGACTCCACGGATTCTCGGGTGCGACCGGTGTAAGAGATAACGACGATGGTATCTCCGACGCCAGCGCCCGCTGCGACCATTCTCTGCATCAAAGCGTCTTCGTAGGCGGACACCGGTGTGTTAAATCGGAAAAATTTATGCTGGGCGTCCATGGCAACCGAGGCGGAGCCACCCATACCGAAAAAGATGATCTGTTTCGCCTGGATCAGGTAATCCACCACCGTGGCTATAGACTCCGGGTCCAGCGCTTGTCGGGCTTTGTCGAGGCTGGCGATGGTACTGAGCATGATCTTGTCCGCATATTCAGCGGCCGTGTCGTCGGGCTTGATATTCTCGCCCACGTAGGGGGTACCTGTGGCGATGCTCTGTGCCAGTCGAATCTTGAAGTCAGGGAAGCCAGTGGCCGAAAAGCCGCGGCAAAAGCGGTTAACCGTGGGTTCACTGACGTCAGCCGCCCGAGCCAAAGCCGCAATGCTGTATCGGGTTGCAGCGCTAGGGTCACGGAGAATGGCACCGGCTACCTTGCGCTCGGATTTGTTGAGAGTTTCCAGGCGGTTCTGGATTTCTTCCAGTAAATTCTCTTCTCTACGGACCGCACTGACTGCCATACGGAATGCTCCCTGCCTGTACGCAAAATGATGGTTGAGTCGTCATTATACCTGCCTTGAAAGAAAATCTGAGTAGTAAAAACGTCATGGGTCGCGCAGTTCCTTGGATTCCTTGATCGGCAATGTCATTATTTAGTTAAAGTTACGACAAGAACCTGCCACCAGGATGGGGAGTTGAATGTCTGAGCCATTGCCAGTCTCTTGCGATCTCATGCTTTTCGGAGCCATGGGGAATCTGGCCCGCAAAAAGCTGTTCCCCGCCCTCTATCAATTGGAACGGGCCGGCTTGCTAGCGGCAAACAGCCGTATTCTGGCCATTGCCCGGCGCGACTTAAGCATTGACGCGGTGAGAACAGAGTTGGTCTCGAATCTCAGAGGTGCGCTTGTCGATGAGGAATTCGATCAGGAATTGGCGCAGCGTTTTGCCGGGAGGGTGGACTACCAGCGGCTCGACTTTTCCGACGCTGCAGCGTTTGCCGAGTTGAACAGCTGGCGTAACGCTGACAATCAGCTGATTGTTTACATGGCGACGCCTCCGGCTATGTATGGTGTGATCGCACGGAATCTGAAAGACCAGAGTTGTTGCACGGAACGTACTCGGGTCGTGGTGGAAAAACCGATCGGGCACGATCTGGCGTCATCCAAGGTAATCAATGACGCATTGGCAGAGGTGTATGACGAGAGCCAGCTTTTCCGCATCGATCACTATTTGGGTAAAGAAACGGTCCAGAACCTGATTGCCCTGCGATTTGCCAACAACCTGTTTGCGTCCCAGTGGGATCAGAACCATATTTCCCACGTTGAGATTACCGTGGCTGAGAGCACGGGCATCGACGGGCGCTGGGGTTATTTTGATAAAGCGGGACAGGTTCGGGATATGATCCAGAACCATTTGCTGCAGTTGCTGTGTTTGATTGCGATGGACCCGCCTGCGGATTTGTCGGCCGACAGTATTCGCGACGAAAAGGTGAAAATTCTGAAAGCACTCAAACGTATATCCCCCGAGATGATGGAGCAATACGTGGTGCGTGGCCAGTATGCCGCCGGTGCCAGTCATGGCAAGGTGGTGCCGGGTTATCTGGAAGAAGAGGGCGCCGACAAGTCCAGCCTGACGGAAACGTTCGTAGCCCTAAAAGTGGAGATCGACAATTGGCGTTGGTCGGGCGTGCCGTTTTACATCCGAACCGGCAAACGCATGCCCGAGAAAATGGCCCAGATCATTATTCACTTCAAACCGGCTCCCCATTACATTTTTGACCCTGACCAGAAGCATCTGGCCAATAACAAACTGATCATTCGGCTCCAACCGGACGAAGGCATGGCTTTGAAAATTCTCACCAAAGACCATGGTTTAGACAAGGGGATGCGGTTGAGGCAGGGGCCGCTTGAGCTGACGTTTTCGGAAACCTTTGGTGCCGAACGCATCCCGGATGCTTATGAACGTTTGTTGTGGGAAGTAATGCGAGGCAGCCAGTATCTCTTTGTGCGGCGCGATGAAGTTGAGCATGCGTGGCGTTGGGTGGACCATATTATTCAGAACTGGCGGAATCTGGGCGAGCCACCCAAACGCTATGCCGCGGGCACCTGGGGACCGGTTGCATCCATTGCGCTGATCACCAGAGATGGCAGGAGTTGGTATGAAGATGCCTGAATTGCAATTGCCAGAGGGCGTTAATGTACATTCGGCTCAGTCACCAGAGACTCTTGCCGAAACTCTCGCGGACCATGTCGCGGAATGTCTGCGTCTTCGCCTTGCTGAGGCTCCGGCGGCAACGCTGGTGGTTTCCGGAGGCTCAACGCCGCTGCCTTTTTTTCGGGCCTTGCGGAAAAAAACGTTGGAGTGGGGTAGGGTTCTGATCGCTTTGGCCGACGAACGCTGGGTGCCAGAAACTGACGCGGCCAGCAATGCCGCCTTGGTGAAAAAAGAGCTGCTGCAAGCGGAAGCGGCTCAAGCCCGGTTTGTGTTGTTTCGCTATTCCGACGAAGAAGCGGTTGAGGCGTTGCCGAAGCTTGAGGCCGCAGCAGCAGAACTAACCGATCCGGTGGATGTGCTGGTGCTCGGCATGGGCAATGACGGGCATACGGCCTCGCTGTTTCCTGATGCACCCGAGTTAAACCGGGCCATGGACCGGCGTGGGCAGCAGCGGGTCATGGTGATGACACCACTGTCACAGGCTCACCGGCGAGTCACTCTGACCTTGCCGGTGCTGATGCAAGCTCGTTTTAAAGTGCTACACCTGAAAGGACAAGATAAAATTGCCACGTTGGCTCGAGCCGCGGAAGCTCCGGCCGATTGGTCAGCCATGCCGATTCGGGCTTTCCTGCAAGCCGGATTACATGTTTACTGGAGCCCGTGATGCCACAACTCTCGAACGAACATAAGCTGGAAATTGAGAGGGTACTGACCCAGTCACCGATCATACCGGTGATCACCATCCATCGTTTGTCGGATGCAGTGCCTTTGTGCAAGGCGCTGTATGAAGGAGGACTTGGTGTTCTCGAAATTACTCTGCGTACCGAGTGCGGGGTGGCTGCAATTCGCGAGGTTCGTAAAGCGCTGCCGGATGCGTTGGTAGGTGCCGGTTCGGTAACCAGTATTGGCCAATATCGCGAGGTAGAGCTGGCCGGAGCCCAGTTTGTGATCACGCCCGGCGTTACCGAAGCAGTGCTGGAATTCGGGGTAACGTCTGAAGCACCTTTGCTGCCGGGTATTTCGACAGCTTCAGAGCTGATGATGGGCCACATTCACGGCTACCGGCATTTCAAATTCTTCCCCGCTGAAGTGTCTGGTGGTGTAGCGGCTCTGAAAGCACTGGCGGGGCCGTTCCCGGGGGTAAAGTTTTGCCCGACGGGAGGCATTCGGCGGGACACGGCGGCAGACTATCTGGAGTTGGAGAATGTCGCTGCGGTCGGCGGTAGTTGGTTAACACCGGCCGATAAAGTCGCGGCGAAAGACTGGGCGGCGATTTCCGATATCGCGCGCACCAGTCTTGTGGATGCCAGAAAGCAATCCTGACAGGCGGGTTAGCCGATGTCGGTACCTACCTGAACGATTTTCATGGTGTTGGTGCCGCCTTGAGCATTCACGAAATCGCCATTGGTGATAACCACCAGGTCGCCCTGTTTGACGTATTCGCGCTTGACCAGTTCTTCCAGTGCCAGATTCTTGACCTGCTCTTTTTCGTGATTGGCGGAATCGAACGGTACCGTTTGAACCCCCCGGTACAGGGCGACTTTATGCTGAGTCGAATGATGGCGGGAGAACGCGAAGATAGGCAAGGCCGATTTGATGCGCGACATCAGCCGAGGTGTCGAGCCGGTTTCTGTCAGGCAGATAATAGCCGTTACGCCTTGCAGGTGGTTCGCCGCGTACATCGCGGAGAGCGCAATGGCTTCGTCAACGGCTTCCATACTTTCATTGATACGGTGTTTTGACTGGCGCATCGAGGGGTGACGTTCGGCACCTTTACAGATGCGCACCATGGCTTCGACGGCCTCGGTCGGGTAGTCTCCGACCGCTGTTTCTGCCGACAACATCACCGCATCGGTGTAGTCCATAACCGCGTTGGCCACGTCAGAGACTTCGGCCCGGGTTGGCATCGGATTGGTGATCATGGATTCCATCATCTGGGTGGCGGTGATAACCACCCGGTCGAGTACCCGGGCTCGGGCAATGATGTGCTTCTGAACGGCGACCAATTCCGCATCACCGATCTCGACGGCCAAATCGCCCCGAGCCACCATCACGGCATCCGAAGCTTTGATCACCGCATCCAGTGCTTCCGTGTCGTGAGCCAGCTCTGCCCGTTCGATTTTCGCGACCAATCCAGCATCAGAGCCCGCTTCCTTCAGCAATCGGCGGGCGACGTGCATATCTTCGGCCGTGCGAACGAAAGAAACCGCAACGTAGTCGGCTCCCAGATTTGCGGCGGTAACGATGTCCTGTTTGTCTTTTTCGGTGAGCGCGTCAGCAGAAAGCCCACCGCCACGCTTGTTCAGGCCTTTGTTGTTGGATAGCGGGCCGCCGATCAGTACAGTCGAGGTGATGCTGTGGTCATTTACGGCCGTGACTTCCATTTCGATGCGGCCATCGTCCAGAACCAGAATGTCGCCGGGGGTGACGTCGTTGATCAGCTCTTCGTAATCAATACCGACGGAGGCTTCGGTGCCGGCATCTTTGTCCATGGCGGCATCAAGAACAAACGTTTGGCCCGGTGTGAGAGTCACTTTGTTGTTGCTGAACCGGGCAATTCTCAGCTTCGGGCCCTGCAGATCAGCCAGCAAAGCAACGAAGCGTCCTTGTGCGGCTGCGGTTTCCCGGACATGCTTGGCCCGCTCGATGTGTTCCTGCGCGCTGCCGTGAGAAAAGTTCAGGCGAGTAACGTCCACGCCGGCCGCAATAATGCCAGCCAGCGCTTCTTTGCTGTCGGTGGCGGGGCCAAGGGTGGCTACGATTTTTGTGCGCCGGAGCATAAGGCTTGTCCTTTTGATGTGTCGAAAACAGGGAGTGTATTGAGTATGGTTAATTGAATCGGAACGCGAGTCTTTAAGGAAGTACACTTACGTCGTGTGTTTATCAATTTGGGAGTCATGCCATGCAGCCTGTTGTTTCCAGGGTTACTGACCGGATTATCGAGCGAAGCCGGGCAACGCGGCAGGCGTATTTGGCCAGAATGCGGGCGCTCCGGGAGCAGGGGCCACAACGAGGAACTTTGTCGTGCAGTAATCTGGCTCACGGCTTTGCGGCGTGCCAGCCGGGCGACAAGGACCAGCTCAAACTGATGAACCGAGCCAATGTGGCGATCGTCTCGGCGTACAACGATATGCTTTCTGCGCATCAACCTTATCATCGTTTCCCGGAAGTTATTCGCGAAGCGGCTCATGGCATGGGGTCTGTGGCCCAGTTTGCCGGTGGCACACCTGCGATGTGTGACGGTGTTACCCAAGGGCAACCCGGTATGGATCTGAGCCTGTTTTCCCGTGACACCATTGCCATGAGTACGGCTGTGGCTTTAAGCCACAACATGTTCGATGCCATCACCTTACTGGGTATATGTGACAAAATTGTGCCAGGCCTGCTTATTGGTGCATTGAGCTTTGGCCATCTGCCTGCCGTCTTGATACCGGCGGGGCCGATGCCCTCTGGGTTGCCAAATAAAGAGAAACAGCGGGTTCGGCAGTTGTTCGCGGAAGGGAAAATAGGGCAGGACGAACTGCTTGAAGCCGAGAGCCAGTCTTACCATAGCCCGGGCACCTGCACGTTCTACGGAACCGCGAACAGCAACCAGCTATTGGTGGAGGTGATGGGCCTGCACTTGCCCGGTGCAGCTTTTGTTCATCCGAACACGCCGTTGCGAGATGCTTTAACCCGCGCAGCCACGGAGCAGGTGATCCGTTTGTCTCAACCTCAGGGCGGTAAGTTGGGGTTGGCCGATATGGTGGATGAAAAGGCATTAGTGAACGCTCTGGTGGCCTTGCTGGTTACTGGTGGTTCTACTAATCACTCCATCCATTGGGTCGCGATAGCCCGAGCGGCTGGTGTTCTGATCGATTGGAACGACTACGCCGAGCTTTCCTCCACCGTTCCCTCTATGACTCGTATTTACCCGAACGGCCAGGAAGATATCAATGCCTTCCATGAGGCGGGTGGCACGCCTTACCTGATTCAGGAGTTATTGAGTGCAGGGCTTCTTCACGAAGACGTCAACACTGTCATGGGGCCGGGGTTGGCCCAGTATGCGCGGATGCCGGAAATGAGCGAACAAGGGTTGCGATGGCAGCCGGCGGTTAGCAAGAGTTTGAAGCCAGACGTGCTCAGCTCTGCCGAGCAGCCGTTTGCTCCGGACGGGGGGCTGAAAGTCCTCGAGGGGAATCTTGGCCGGGGCATTATCAAAGTGTCGGCGGTTGCAGCGGAGCATCACAAGGTGGAGGCGCCGGCGGTTGTGTTCGAGGATCAGAACGACCTGAAGGCGGCTTTTGAGGCCGGCGATCTTGATCGGGACTGCATTGTGGTAGTGCGTTTTCAAGGGCCCCGGGCTAATGGTATGCCGGAGCTTCACAAGTTGACGCCTTACCTGGGCGTTCTCCAGGATCGCGGTTTTCAGGTTGGACTGGTGACGGATGGCCGTATGTCGGGGGCTTCTGGCAAGGTGCCGGCGGCCATCCACGTTTATCCCGAAGCTCTGGAAGGTGGGCCCTTGGCTAAAATTCGAAACGGTGATGTGATCCGTTTGGATGCCGTTAACGGTCAGTTGTCCGTGTTATTGGACGATGCCACTTTGAAGGCCAGGGAAGCGGCCAGCAGGGATCTTACCCGACAACATCAAGACTACGGTCGTGAACTGTTTGGCTGGATGCGGCAGGGGGTGAGTCATCCGGAGCAGGGCGCCAGCGTGTTTTGGGCACAGGAAGAAAAGGGGTAGAAAATTTTATGGGGACAGCTCTGGAGGACTGATTGTGGCATCGAAAAATCACGAGCTCGCTAGCCTCAGTTTTGAGCACTTGGTACGGCGGGTCAGAGCGTGCACTCTGTGCCGTGAAAAACTTCCCCATGAGCCCAGGCCGGTCGTTCAGCTTTCTGAGTCATCCCGTATTTTAATAGTGGGGCAGGCACCGGGCAGAAAGGTCCACGAAACCGGTATACCGTTTAATGATCCTAGCGGAGACAGGCTTCGGCGCTGGATGGGGATAGACAGGCAGACGTTTTACGATGCGAGTCGAATTGCTATTCTTCCTATGGGCTTTTGCTTTCCCGGTTCGGGGAAAGCCGGGGATTTGCCACCCATCCCGGAATGTGCAGATACCTGGCGTGACGCATTGCTGGCGCGGCTGAAGAAGGTTGAATTGACATTGGTGATTGGTCAGTACGCGCATGCCTGGCACTTGCCAGAGAGCCGGCGTTCGGTTACTGAAAACGTGAAAGCGTGGGAGGAGTATTGGCCGCGGCTGCTACCAACCCCTCATCCCAGCCCCCGAAACAATTTATGGTTTCGAAGGAATCCCTGGTTTGAGGACGAGGTGCTGCCGCGGCTGCAGGAACGAGTCGCCGAGATTCTCGGTTAGACCACATCTCCTGCTTTGACTTTGACGTAGCTACCGGGAGCGTCTTCGATGGTCTTTAATTCCCCGTCTCCGGGTATACGGGCGGGCACCTGAGTACCTTCGTATTTCTTAACCCACTCGCGCCAGTGTGGCCACCACGAGCCTTTGTGAGCTTCGGCGGTGTCAAACCAGTCATCGGGGTTATCCGGCAGAGCGTTATTGGTCCAGTAGCCGTACTTCTCTTTGTAGGGCGGATTGATAACCCCTGCGATATGGCCGGAGCCTGAAACCACAAAACGGACATCGCCTCCGTAGACTTTCGCACCTTCGTAGGTGCCTTTCCATTTGGCGATATGGTCCTGGCGTGCCGACAGGAAGAACGAGGGAACCTTGATTTCGCCGAGATTGATTTTTTCACCGCAAATGGTCATTGCGTCAGGTTCGACCAGGCGGTTGTGCAGATACATTTCACGCAGGTAGTAGCTGTGCATGCGGTAGGGCAGATTGGTGCCATCCTGGTTCCAATACAGCAAGTCGAACGCTTTCGGCTTTATGCCCTTCAGGTAGTTGTTGGTCCAGTAAGACCAGAACAGGTCATTCTCGCGCAGCAAGTTGAAGGTGAAAGCGATGGCCCGGCCGTCAAGGTAGCCTTTCTTCTCCATGGCACGCTCGATACCGCGCAGGGAGTGGTCGCTGATGAACACACCTATGCCGCCCGGATCGGAGAAGTCCATCAGAGTTGTCAGGTAGGTGGTGCTGACAATCGGTTTGAGCTTCTTTTTCGCCAGAACAGCCATGGTGGTGCCCAGGAGCGTGCCTCCGATGCAGTAGCCGATCGCGTTCAGTTTGTCCTCGCCGGTGGCCTGCTTTACTGCCTCAACGGCAGCTAACGGGCCTGATTCTACATAGTCGTCCCATCCCAGGTTTTTATGCTCCGGCCCCGGGTTTCGCCACGAAATAACAAACACGGTTTGCCCTTGACCGACGAGCCAGCGAATAAAAGAATTCTGCTCGGACATATCGAGAATATAGAATTTGTTGATCCATGGCGGAACGATGAGGATCGGGCGCTTTGCAACGGTTTCTGTGCTTGGGGTGTACTGAATCAGCTGCATGAGTTCATTTTGATAGACTACTTTTCCCGGCGTTGCTGCCAGGTTTTTGCCTATCTCGAACGCCGTGCGATCGGTCATCCCCACGTTGAACAATGCCGGATTTTGACGGATGTCCTCTAGCAGATTGCGGGCACCATCGACCAGATTCATGCCTTTCCGTTCCCACGTAATACGCAACACTTCGGGGTTGCTGATCGGGTAGTTTGCCGGAGAGAGGGCGCTGGTTAGTTGTCGGGCATAAAACATCAGTTGATCCCGGCTGGGCGCCGGCAGTCCTTCAATGTTCTCTACCCAGTCCAGAAAGGCTTTTGAATTGATCAGGTAGGCTTGTTGTATCACATCGAAGGGCAGATGTTTGTGCCAGTCCTCGGCCAGAAAGCGTCGATCGTCCGGGTCGGGTTCGATGACAGGATCTTCCTGTTTGCCTCGGACACGACTGAACGTATAACGGGCAAGTCCAAGATGTTTTTTCGCAAGATCCATCTCGGCACTGGCGAGTCGAAGAGGGTGGAGCAGAATGTCCTCAGCCATTGCGCGATACGCATCTGACATTTCGGACAGGGTAGATAGTTTGGCGTAGTCCAGCAATCCAGCGTCACCCAGTAACGTTTCTAGTTGCTGCTGGCTGTCACGAATTCGCGGATCGAATGATTTTAAAAACTGGCTTGCCGTCTTACCGAAAAAATCCATACCAAGCATTGGAGCCTCCTTTCGCTTGATAAAAACAGCCGGAATGAACAACACCATTCCGGCATTCAACTGTATTAGACGGAATCAGGCCGCGGTTTTGTTGCCGCTAGATGTCTTTGCGGATGTTTTTGTTTCGGTTGACGGCTCGCTTGTTTCTGTCTCGAAAACGCGCTGAACGCGCTCGCGGGTCTCACTGAAATAATTCTGCCAGGCTTTCCAGTCGTTGGTGAGTTGGTCGTTCAGTGATTTGAGCGTTTCCGCTTGGTGGGCGGTCAATGTTTTCAAGTCATCCAGATTACGTACTTCGGCTGCTTGTTGTGCCTGATCCATGGCAACGTCTGTATAACGGCGTAGAGCTTCCATTTGCATTTCGGCGGCTTTGCCAAACTGGTTGATCAGTGTTTCGTTAAGGCTAGAGGCTTTTTTGAGTAGATCCGTGTTCATCAAGTACAACTCCATTTTGTAAGGTATCTTCTTTAGAGGATGTTTTTCTTATCGTCGCCGGCGTCTGATGACGCTGGTATGACAGTACGTATTATCCCTTACCTTCGTGCGTGAGTCGTTTAGCTCTTAGTCGACAATGGAATCGAATTGAATCAACGGCTCTTGAACCAGTTCTCACTCCCCCCGGGCTGGCCTGCGCTGCAGCGATAGATTTGAGGCACAGTTATCTTTAAGCCTTTTCCGATTTCGGTATCGTACCGTTACATGATGTAACCACTAAGTTGCATATCTAATAAAAACAGGGACTTTCCATAATGCTGCTGGTGTTGGCCGGGTCTATCATGACGTTCGCAATGGTGCAGGAAGCTACCGAAGTAGAACCGTTTGATCGGGGTACCATTGTGCTCGAGCACAAAGTGGACGCCAGCCCCGTTGAGCATCGCACCGATGTTCGCGTTGAACCATTGGTGGAACAAACCTTCCGAAACATAGTGCGGCAAGCCTACGACTACAGTTGCGGCAGCGCAGCGCTCACCACCGTATTGAACAATTATCTGGGGCGAACACTGTCAGAGCGCCAGGTGATGGAAGGGCTGCTTCACTACGGCGAAAGCGAGCGCATTGTCGAGCGCCGCGCATTCTCCATGCTGGATATGAAAAAACTGGTGACCGCGCTTGGTTACCCGTCAGGTGGTTTTCGCGCCGGCATCGATGACCTGATGGAACTTGATCACCCTGCCATCGTTCCCATCCAGCACGCAGGCTTCAAACACTTTGTTGTTCTTCGAACCATTCGCGATGGCCGGGTATATCTCGCGGACCCGGCCGTGGGCAACATCTCGTTTACCTTGGCTCAGTTCGAAGAAAAGTGGGACGACAACGTGTTGTTCATCGTTTTCCCGGGAAGTGACAAGCCACTGGACAACCTGGAGCTGAAAGAGGAAGACCTCCGGTTCGTGGATGACCAGACCATGACGCTGCTCGCGCAGCATGAAATTCCGGCATTTCATGAGGCCACGGAGCGTCGGCTGCAGAACCTGTTGGAACGTCAAAAAAATAATCCCGACGGCAGTGTGGAGAACACACGCAAACAACTTCACTACCGTCGTAACTAATTTTCGGGTTAACCCCCGGGACAGGAATAAAATCAATAAGAGTAGGGAGTCAGGATGAATCGTTGGTTAGTGCGAGGCTTTTTCCTTGTTTCCACGGCGGGTCTGCTTCCGGGTATGGCGCTGGCACAAGACGGAAGTGTGGATCAGGCACGGGAAGCGCTGTCGCGTCAGGACGGTGATGAGGATTCCAGCCGTCAGTTGGAGGAGGTGTTCCAGGCGGCGGAGAAAAATTACTCGTTGCAGAAGAAGGGTACCCATTCCCTGAACTACTCCTTTGATTACTCGTATACCGGCGATCAGCGTCTGGATCTCGCGATTACCAACGGGTCTGTGCGTAATCTGGATGTGGTGCCCTCGGCCACACACAGTTTCACTAATTCGTTTTCCTACGACTATGGGCTCTTGGACAATTTGACGGTTGGAGCCCGGCTTCCGCTGGTGGTCAAGTACGACACGGAAGACGAATTGAACGTATACGACATGGGGGACATTTCCTTCACCGGCCGCTGGCAACCGTTTGCGTATGTGCCAGGAAAAATGTCGACCACCTTTTTTGGCACATTAAGCACCAAAACCGGCGTCAGCCCCTACGAAATTGACATCAAGGAACAGTTGTCTACGGGCAGCGGTTATTACTCGGTTGGCGGTGGCCTGAGTATGTCCAAGGTGTTGGACCCGGTGGTTGTGTTCGGCTCTCTGAGTGCGACTTACAACATCACTGCTGATGATTTGGAGCAAGTCCGGGGTGGCCGTCTGCTGGTTGAAGTTGAACCCGGCTTCGGGCTTTCCGGGTCGGCCGGTTTTGCCTATTCGTTGTCCTATGACATTTCCTTGAGTGTGTCGGCCCAGGTCAGCTACAGCGATGAAACGATTCTGACTTTCTCGAACGGCGATCAAGCCGCAGCACAAGACCAGATGACCGGGTTCCTCAGTATGTCGCTCGGTACCCGAGTCAGCGACATGACGATCGTGAACACCAGCCTGGGTATTGGCTTGACCGAAGACGCTCCGGACTTCTCCCTGGGTGTATCCCTGCCCATTAATTTCTCCGGCCTCAAAGAGTGATTGATGCTGTAGATATTCAAAGGGAAGGGGATGAATTTCATGGGACAACCTAGCTACAAACAGCATGTTCTGGCGACGCTGATAGCGGCTGGTCTTTCGTGTGGTGCGCAGGCGCAGATGACGCAGAACCTGACGATCCATCCGAAGGCGCTGGCACTTGGCAACGCCGTGACGGCGGATCCTCCGGGGATCATGTCGATTCACTACAACCCGGCCGGTCTGACGAAATTGGACGACCGCCAGCTGGAAGTGAATATCCTCAGCATCTACCTGGATATTGATGCGGATTTCATTGCTGATGAACAGTACGAGATTTTCGGTATTAAAGGGTTGGAAACCGATCCTTTAACTGGAAAGCAGCGCGACCCAGTCGCCAACAGCCACAGTCACACCAATAATGTGGCCCTTTACGTACCGGGGTACGGCGTTCTTCGACTGCCGCCGGGGCCTGCGGTTGCGCCATCAGCCGGGATCAGTATCAACTCACCGGGGTCGAAGCTGACGTTTGCTAACGCGTTCTTTATGCCGATGGCCGCGGGTTTTTACCGGGACAAAGACGATCCCGGACGATACCAGCCACAAGCAACGGCGCTTCAACGCACCACCTATTTATCGCCAACTGTGGGTTACGAAATTAATGACGAGTGGTCTGTAGGTGCTGGTATTCACCTGTCCCACTTTGGTTTAGCCGCTGATCAGTATATGCGTGCCCCAAACATGTTGTTGGGTGTGGCCGAAGTGCTTCAGGACGCCTTCAATTGCGAAAGCGGCGACGAACCGCTGCAGCCATGGCTGGCGCTGTGTGGCGGTAATATAGGGCCGTTTGATGATATTGGTGCCTTGAGCCTGAACATGCAGGAAAGCATTTCGCCGACCTATGCTCTTGGCGTCATGTGGGAGCCCACCGACTGGTTCCGTTGGGGCGCAAGCTACACGTCCGAAGCAGATATGAATCTGAAAGGCCAGTTCGAGATTCAGTACACCGATGACTGGGCGGGGTTCTGGCAAGGCTTGAATGGTTCGGTCCTGGGGGCGATCACCTCCGCCATCCTAAGCCTGCCGTCCGGTGCGCCTCGCGAGGCCGGTAACGTGTCGATGGACCTTGTGTATCCGCAGCATTTTCAAACCGGGATCAGCGTGGATGTTCATCCCAAGTTAACCTTGAATGCTGATATTGGCTGGACCGACTTCGCCCAGTGGGATGCTTTTAATTTACGGTTCGACCGGGATCTTGAATTTCTGAATGCGGCGAGAATTCTATCGCCTGACAACGCGACACCCAACACGTTGAAGCTACCACTTGGCTTTAAAAGTCAATGGAACTGGGCATTCGGGATGGAATTCCATGCATCGTCTCGATTGGATCTGCGAGCAGGCGTGGAAATTCGGGATTCTGTGATTCCGGATGACCAACGCTCAATTATGGCTCCCTTCGGTGGTGCGAACCTATACAGCATCGGCATGGGGTATCGCTGGGATAAAGACACCGAAATCGACATGAACTTGTCTTATCTGCAGTCGATAGAAACGATTCCGGCGGATTCCAGTTGTAACGTAAACTGTGACAATATCACCAACATTATTTACAACCCTTACGCTGGCCTGGATATCAAAACCTCGTTGCGGGTAGTTATGGCCGGATTAAGTTTCAGAACCAAGTTCTGATTTGGCTGCGGAGTTTGCCAATGAAACTGGCCCCCGTTAAAGGCTTATCGATTTTGTGTCTTACTGCCACTCTTATGGCGGGCTGCCAGTTGGGCGGCGGCAGCTCAAGCGTGGCGGAACGCGAAGGTTATTTTACCTGGGTGGACGAGCAGGGCCGGGTTCGTTATACCCGAATTCCTGAATCGGATGCGTCTGTAGAGAGAGCTCAAGACAACGACACCGGGGGTGACCAAACCCAAGATCCGTTTTTGGCCAATACGCCTCCAAATGACGCCGATTACACCGCCGAAAATTATCCCGATGGTGATGCGCTGGCGGACAAAGGTTTTGTTCGTGATGGCCAGAGGCAGCCCTATTTCACCTGGCTTGATGCCCAAGGCAATGTGCGGGTCAGCTATTACACGCCCGATTTCAATGGCCGGCAAAAGGGGCACGCCAGCCCGGTTAATCTGACCCCTGCCTCTGTCCACCTGCCATCGCAATCTGTTGGCGAAATCGACCCCGTCGAAGGTTACGACCCGAACGCTTTCGCGGTATTAGGCATCGAGCAACAGCCGGCCAGTGAGTTTGACGATTTTGTTGAGTATTGCTGTGCGGAACTTGCAAACAAGGATTATCAAACCTGGGTAGAGGGGAGCGAGTTTGGCGTGCAGATGGATTCCGACACTCCCCGCCATCTCTTCAATTCCGGTGAATCCCCGTACCAGCTCATTGCCCTGCCATTGTCTGCAGCAAAGTCCGGGTTCGTGATGCGGCTACGTGCTTATGATCACCACGGCGTTTTTGTGCCGAGCCTGGCGTTTCTTGATCGGGATTTCAGGGTCGTCAGAGTCGTTACGGATTTGGTGATGGACTACACCCCTGAGAACTGGCACCGCCGGGGGTATCTTGAAGCTTGGGTGCCCGCTCTACCCGGCCAGGGTGAGCGGTGGCTGGTGCTCTATACCCGATCCCGGGATTCGGAAGGGCAGACTGTTATCACCACCGATGCAGGGCCAAAAGCCATTGCGCATGCCGACACCGGTGAGCTTGGGATCGCAACGTTTGAGCCCTGAGTGCAGATTAGTCTTCAGGCGCGTCCAGATTCAGCCACTGCTGTGATAACCAGTAATAGCTACCGTCACCTGCCGGGTGGGTGCAGTTGTAACGAAAGCGGCGAGCATCCAGTGCTTTTGGCGCCTGTACGGTGACCGTGTCACCGGTGACGCTGAAATCGATTCGACCAAGACCTGATGCAAAACAGGTAAGACGGGAAGCCGACAGCGGGGCTTCCAGCTTCAGGGTCAATGACGGTGGGTTGTTGGATATAACGCCATCCGGCAGGCTGCTGGCATCCATCGGAAAGGCTTTGCTAAGCAGTTTGTCTTTAAGGCTGCTGAGTTGCCCGTAGGCATTGGCCATCGGGAAACGGGGAAGGCGTGTGTTGTGTGAATAGCGCCCTATGGAACCCGATTGCTGGCCAAATCCTAGCCAACCTCTGTCATTCACCTTCTGTTCGAGTGCTTCGTCGTATTCCCCGTAGGGGTAGGCGAATAGGGGCTCAGCGGTTCCCAGGTGCTTTTCTAACGCAGTTTGAGCAAGGTCCAGACTGCGGTTGGTTCGAGTATGCCAGGCTGCTTCCGGTTCACCGGGTTTTCGCGCCAGGTGAGCATGATCCGCGCTATGGTTGGCAATCGTGACCCATTCTTTGCCGCTCAGTTCTTTTAACTCCGCCCAACCCATATAGCCCTTAGCGCCCACCGAATTGGTGTTTACGAAGATGGTGTAGGGCGTCTTCTGTTTGTCCAGGATAGGGGCGGCAACGCTGTAAACCGATTCATAGGCATCATCAAACGTAATAGCGATTTGATTTGTTGCCGGGGCGTCACCCGAGAGCGTCTGACGCGTAGCTGTTTCCAATGGAACGACGTCCAGCCCCAAATCGGTAATCATCTGTAACTGAGCTTTGAACAGCGACCGTGATGTGCTGGTGGCCGGTGGCGTGCTGTCGTCAACGTGGTGATACTGAAGAACCACTAAGTCGGCGCTAGCTGTGTATGAAAGGGCCATCATCAAGGACAGAGCGGGTAGGAATATCAGTTTTCTGAAATTGATCATGAGCATGGTGTTCCAATGGACGCTGGGCTGTACGTTATGCATAGTGTGCTTTGAGAACCGCGATAGCTTCGTTCAGGTGCTGCACTTCTTCCGTGCTGCCGCCGCGGTCAGGGTGTAATTGCATCACCAGCTTTCTGAATCGGCGTTTTACGGTGTCGAACGTTGCCGGAACTGACTCAAATCCGAGTAATTCAGCCGCGGCGGTAGCGGATTCGCTATCGGGTTTGTGCTGTATTGTACCTGCCCAAAAGCGATCCATCATGTCACTGATATCGGTGTTAGACAGGTAGTATTGCTTCAGATCGAGGTAAAACTCCCTGAGCGCATCTTTTGGCCCCGGAAGGGATGTGCCAGTCTCTGAATGTACCGGAAACAGACGAATGCACATGGGGGACAGCTGAATAGTTTCCCCGCTGGATAATAGTTCGTCGCTGAGGCGATATAGCGTGTGAAACAGTAAAAAGTGAACGGGGTAAAGTTGCTCGGGGCGCGCAAAATCTACGGGGCCGATTAACTGCCAGCAGTCGCTTTGAAGCGCTTTGATCAGGGCCAGTTCACTGAGACCGGATGGGCCTGCCACTCTCAACTCGTGTTCAACGGCCAGCAAAAGGTGTTCAACCTGTTGCGTTAACCAGTTCAATTCGTGGCTGGCGTTGCTGTTGGTCGGGCGGGTCTTTTGGTCGGTTGTCATGCGTGCATGTTAGGCCAGTCAGCCTTGGCTTGGAAGGGGCCCCAACGCTGGCAGCCCACCGAGAAACAGGTCGGTTGAAAACCTGGCGGCACGTTCCGCTTCGTCATGAACGCTATCAGGACAGGTTCGTGCCTTGCGGGCTACCAGCAGGCTCATATCATAAGCAACGCCGAAAAAAGTAGCGCACAGATAGTCCGGGTCGGTTTTCGGCAGAAGTCCTCGCTCCATTGCGGTACGAACATCTTGTTCCAGTGACAGGAGTGTCAGGCCGAGTATGTCAGAGCCAAACAGGTTTCGTAGCGCCCGCTGGTTTTGATGGGCCAGCTCGTAAATCGCCGGATCTTTTGCCGTTGCGCAATAAAGTGCATGGTAAGTGGAATAAATCAGCTCTCTGGTGGAGGTCGCTGAATTTCTGCGGGTGCTCATATCGTCGTTGAGCGAGGTGAGAAAATCGGTCAGCAACGCGGCAAAAATATCCTGTTTGCTAGAAAAGTAATTGTAGAAGGTTCCGGCGGCCAGGTCGGTTCTGCGCACGATATCGCGAATGGAGCTGTTGTCGTATCCGTGCTCCTGAAAACAGTCTCTGGCCGCATCCAGAATAGCTCGACGGTTTCGCTGCCGGTTGAGTGCGCGTTTACCCGTAGTTTCCGGCTTCAAATTCAACATATCCATGTTGCTGTCCTGTCCCTGAATGTTTGTGGTGCGTATAATTCCGGGCTCACTTACCTCGTGAGCGGATAACCGATGTCTGAAGCAATGTCTGTCAAATCTGAATCCCAACCCGTTTCTGAGCAGGAGCGCCTCCTCAAGGTGGAGCAGAACAAACTCCAGAAGCGCTTGCGCCGAGAGGTCGGGCAGGCCATTGCTGAGTACTCGATGATTGAGGCGGGCGACAAGGTCATGTGTTGCTTGTCTGGCGGCAAAGACTCTTACGCGATGCTGGATATACTGCTCAATCTTCAAAAGAGCGCACCGGTACGCTTCGAGATCATTGCCGTTAACCTCGACCAAAAGCAGCCAGGTTTTCCTGAAGACGTGCTCCCGTCCTATCTGGATGCGCTCGGGGTCGAGTACCACATCATTGAGAAAGACACCTACAGCATTGTTAAGGAAAAAGTCCCTGAAGGGAAGACCACTTGCGGTTTGTGTTCGCGCTTGCGCCGAGGAATTCTTTATAACTTTGCCGAAGAGCATGGGGTGACCAAAATTGCCCTTGGTCACCACCGGGACGATATGCTGGAAACCCTGTTTCTGAATATGTTCTACGGCGGCAAGTTAAAGTCTATGCCGCCGGTTCTTCATAGCGATGATGGCCGCAATACCGTGATCAGGCCGCTGGCGTTTAGCCGGGAAAAAGACATTGCCCGGTACGCGGAACTTCGCGGATATCCTATTATCCCCTGTAATCTGTGCGGCTCTCAGGAAAATCTGCAGCGGCAGGTTATCAAGGATATGTTCCAGACTTGGGATAAGCAGCATCCCGGCCGGCTGGAAACCATGTTCCGCGCGATGTGTAATGTTGAGCCCTCTCATCTGGCCGACCCGAACCTGTATGACTTCAAAGAAGGTAAACGTCTGGGGGGTAAGCGCCAGGCAGTGGTGCAGAATGCTGAGCCCGAGGAAGATTTTGGTCGCCTCGATGTCTTGAATCTCTAGTCGTTAGAGATTCGATAAGGCCTGGATAGGCAATGTCCATAATCCAAACAGTATCAGCAGGATGCCGCTGATCTTGCGCACGCCTTGATGGCTCTTGATGCCGCGGATCCATTGCGCTGCGTATCCGGTTGCCAGCATTGAGGGCAGGGTTCCCAAACCGAAAAAGAACATGGTTAACGCCGCACTGGGTACAGTAGGCTGCAGAGCGGCCCAGCCAAGCGTGCTGTACACTAATCCGCAGGGCAGCCAGCCCCACAAAGAGCCCAGCGCCAATGCTTGCCCGGCATTATTGACCGGAAGGAATCGTTTGGTGAGCGGTGATAAGGTTCGCCATACGGGTGCGCCTGCCCGTTCGATATAGCGGATACCCTGCCACCATTGCCCCATTGATAGCCCCATAAATATCAGCAGTACGCCCGCCAATGTCATAAGCAGAAGTCCGGCCCAAGCCCATTGGCCTGCAGCCTGGGTGCTGAGCAAAGCGATGCCAGCCGCAATCAGGGAATAGCTACCGATTCGGCCAAAGTTGAAAGCCAAGAGAAGCAATGTCTGGCGAAACCGGAAACCACGGCCCACAGGCAGCGCCATTGAAAGCGAGGCGCTTATGCCTCCGCACATGCCCAGACAATGGGTGCTGCCGAGCAGTCCAATGGCAAATGCGCTCGAATAGCTAAGGTAGAGTTCTGGTTGCATGAATGTGGTTAGTCAGACCGCCCGGTTGTTTTATTCGAATCGCTTTTGCCTTGACGGCCTTTCGAGGGCGATTCTGAAGGCCGGGCTTCTGTGGGGATCATGTCTTTGTCGTCGTCGTGCAGGATCCTGTGTGCGGGCCCATCCAGATCATCATACTGGCCGCTTTTGACCGCCCAGGAAAAGAGAAAGATACCGAGCGCTACCAGCATCAACATCAGGGGAATCAGAAGCATGACAATGTTCATTGTGAACTCCTATGTCTCGCGTCGGGCTCTGCTCAGGCGCAGAGCATTGAGGACAACGATCAGTGAACTGAGGGACATGCCAATCGCGGCAAGCCATGGTGGCACAAGGCCCGCAGCAGCCAGGGGCAGAGCAGACACGTTGTAGCCGAACGCCCAGATCATGTTTTGGCGAATGATATGGCGGGTTTTCTGGCTAGTATGAATGGCCTCAACGAGTTGATACAGCTGACCGTTCAACAAAACCGCATCGGCTTTTAGTTGTGTCAGATCGGCGGCGGTGCCCATCGCGACTGAAATGCCGGCGCCGGCCATTGAAGGCAGGTCATTCAAACCATCACCCACCATCATAACACGGTGGCCTTCCTGATTGAGTTTGTCCAACACGTCCAGTTTTTGTTCTGGCGAGGCTTCACCGATGGCGCGTGAAATCCCGAGTTCCGATGCGACATGCTGGACATGACCGGACCGATCGCCGCTCAGGAGGATGGTTTGGATGCCCATGCTTTGCAATGTATCGATTGCCTTGGCTGCATCGTCTCGGATTTGGTCGTCCAACTGGAAGCTTGCCAGCCAATGTGTGGAGGTTGCCAGCCAAATTTCCATGCCACTGGCACTGACAGTTTGGGGTTCGGGCGCGCTGGTGTGACTGGCGACAAAGGCTTTATGGCCGATAAACACCGCGTCGCCATCGAATTCTCCGGACAAGCCTCCGCCCAGGTGGTTGGTGACGTTGGTCACCGGAACCGAGGGCATGTTGTGAAAGACTTTGGCGATTGGGTGTTCGGACTGCTTTTCCAGACCCGCGGCAATTCTAAGGCAGGTGGCTTCATCAACCGGACCGAACACGGCATGGTCGGTGAGAGTGAGTTCGCCACGGGTGAGGGTGCCGGTTTTATCGAATACGACCGTATCGATCGCGTTCATCGATTCCAGTGTGTGGCCGCGCGTCGGCAGAAAACCGAGTTTTCGCAACCGGACCGTGGCTGAGGTAATGGCGGTAGGTGTTGCCAGTGACAGTGCACAGGGGCAGGTGGCAACCAAGACGGACAGGGTTATATCAAAAGCATTGTCCGCGCCGGCTAGCCACCATCCAACCCAGACTACCGGAGCAAGTATGAGTACCCGGCCGACAAACTTGCCGGCAATGCGGTCGGCCATTCTGGCAACAGGTGGCTTTTCGGATTGAACCCTGTCCAACACCCGGAGAATGCCAGACAGGCGTGTCTGAGCGCCCGCACGGGTGACTCGGATGTCCAGCGGGTTTTCTCCGTTGACTGTCCCGGCGTGAACCGCTTCACCGACGGAACGCGTTTCAGGCAAATATTCACCGGTCAGTGCTGCTTCGTTGATTGTGGACTGGCCGGAAAGGATGACTCCGTCAGCCGGTAGTGTTTCCCCGGGCCGAACCCGAATGACATCGTCAGGCTGAATTTGGTGGGCAGGAACAATCTCCGCTTCGCCGTTAGTGACGAGTGCGGCGACCGCCGGCTGGAAGCCGGCCAGCGCGTTACCACTTAGGCCGGCCCGATAGCGCGCCTGCACTTCGATGTAGCGGCCCAGCAGCAAGAAAAACGCGAACATGCACACCGACTCAAAGTAGACTTCCTGACCACCGAATACCGTTACCCAGGCACTTGCGGCGTAGGCGAGGCCAATGGCGATGGCGACCGGTACATCCATGGTCAGGTGTCGTGAGGCGAGATCTCGTCGGGCATTCCGGAAGAACGGCCGGGCACTGTAGAACACAACCGGTGTTGCCACGAGAAAGCCGAACCATCTGAACATATTGATAAATTCAGGTGAAAGCTCGCTGACAATCTCGAAATACAGTGGGAATGCCAGCATCATGCTTTGCATGGTGGCGATACCGGCGACCGCGAGCCGAATCAGCATGGAACGGTTTTCAGCTTTAAGGGCTTGTTCGGCCGCGTCTGCTTGGTAAGGCCGGGCGGTGTAACCCAGTTCATAGATGGCGATAAGCAGGTCGCTTAAATGAGCTTGCTCGGGCGACCAGACCAGTCTGGCTCGCTGAGTGGTGTGGTTCACCGTAAAGCTCTGAACGCCGGTTTGGTGCTTCATGTGATTTTCGAGCAGCCAGATACACGCAGCGCAGGTGATTTCTCCGATCAGGAGCTGTGCTTCCTGCCCGGCTGTCACCGGGGCAACAAACGATTGCTGCACCAGCGGGTGGTCCAGCTCACGCAGGCGCAGAAGTTCGGATTCGCTAAGCTCTCTCGGGGTGCTGGCAGGTTCGGTGCGGATGTCGTAGAAGTTTGTCAGGCCCTCCTGGTGGATGGTCTGGCACACCGCTTTGCAGCCCTGGCAACAAAAATGCCGCTCTTGATCGTCAAGTTTCAGGGTAATCGCCGGATTACCCTCGGCAAGCTCGCCACAATGGAAGCAACTGGTGGGGGTCACTCTTGAACGTTAGCCTTTGCTTGAATGGTGATAGGGTGCTCGGCGGGTAACCAGAGTTCCCCTTTGACCCGCCAATCGTTGTCGGGGCCTTGCAAGTCGAAATACCAGCGGCCGTCGAGATCTTCCAGTACGCGTCCGGAATATTCTCCGTCAGCCAAACGGTTGAACTGAATCACCCGGTCCTTATCTTCAAGGGTAGGGTGGTAAAGATTTAGGACGAGATACGGAAAATCTGCGGGGCCATCTTTTGTGTCTAGGGTAAGCGTGGCCTTGCGGTTAGCCAGCTGCAATTTCCCAGATACCTGCATTTCAGACGCTTTCTGATCCCGGGCGATGGCCATATTGATGCCACGCCCTTCTTTCGAGTAATCGTCCGTGACCATGGCGGTGTCCAGATTCACGGACACCACGAGCATGGTGAGCCCAAACGTGATAGACGCGAGCGGGAAAATGGTCAGAAACCAGAACCAGGGCTGGCGGTACCATGGGGCTACGGGGGTATTGTCAGTCATAATTTCGGTCGTCTCAAATAAGGTTTAGTGCAGTGCGCCCGTTATTAACGCGGTCTTGGACCCACAAATCGGCTTTCAGTTTCAAGTTGCAGCGATGGGTCGGTTTTCGACTCTGCCCGGAAGCTGATGGTGTTGTTGGTTTGCTCAATCGATTCCGGAACCACATCAACAACGGTGGGCAGCGACAGGTTTTCACCGCTTTTAATCTTTACGCTGGTCTGGGTGAGAATACGGATCCCTTCCATGCCATCGACCGACAGCTCAAACGTTTGTGGGATCTCTGTCATATTCTGTAGTTTCAACGTGAACGAGTTTTCGACACGACCTTCGCCATTAAATTTAAAGAGAGCGCCGCGATCCCGGATGACCTCAAGTTTAGCGGGTACGCGAGTGGCGATAATGTACCCAACCGCGCCAATCATGACGGCCAACAAAAGGCCGTAGCCAAAGGTGCGGGGGCGAAGCAGTTTCGAGGTTTTTCCTTCGAGTTCGTTTTCCGTGGTGTAGCGGATCAGGCCTTTCGGATAATCCATTTTCTCCATGATCTCGTCGCAAGCATCGATGCACAGAGCGCAGCCAATACATTCGTATTGCAGGCCGTCCCGGATATCGATGCCGGTAGGGCAAACCTGCACACACTGCTCGCAGTCGATGCAGTCACCCAGGCCTACTTCCTCGGGATCTACGCCTTTCTTACGTTTGCCTCGAGGCTCACCGCGATTCGGATCGTAAGATACAATCCGGGTGTTCTCATCGAACATGACCGATTGGAATCGCGCGTAAGGGCACATATACAGGCACACCTGCTCACGCATCCAGCCTGCGTTCAGGTAAGTTGCGACAGTGAAAAAACCGACCCAGAAATACGCCCAGCCGTTCGCTTGTAGCGTGAACATATCCACGATCAGCTCGCGGATGGGGTAGAAGTAACCAATAAACGTGATGCCGGTCGCCAGTGCAACGACAAGCCAAAGCGCATGCTTGATTGTTTTCTTGGTGATCTTCTCGGCAGAGTTCGGGCTCTTGTCGAGCTTGATCCGCTTGTTTCGGTTACCTTCGACCTTCTCCTCAATCCACATGAAGATAAAGGTCCATACGGTTTGTGGGCAGGTATAACCGCACCAAACACGGCCGAACAGGGTGGTTATGAAAAACAGACCAAATGCCGAGATGATCAGCATGGCGGACAGCAAAAAGAAATCTTTAGGATAGAAGGTGGTTCCGTAGAGGTGGAATTCCCGGGCCGGGAGATCGAAATGAATCAGCGGTTGACCGTCCAGCGTCAACCAGGCAAAAACAAAGTACATGCCCATGAGGGCGACAAGGCTGACATTCCGGATTCTCTGGAACAGTCCTTTGACTTCTTTGACGTAGATCTTTTCTCGACTTTCGTAAAGGTCGTAGGTTCCGGGGTTTTTATTATTGTCGGAAGGGGTGGGATCGACCTGCTTTACAGGAATCTGCTTGCTCATGGATACCTCCCGGTAAATAAACGTGCTGGGAGCGGGCCTCGGAGGGTCTGCGGATCTTTTCAAGCCTGTACCCGCAGGGCAGATACAGGGTTGAAAAGACCAAGCCGGGGATTAGTCACCCCCGGCCGGGCTTGATTCAATTCGACAAGCTGTAGACGTAAGCTGCCAAGATATGAATCTGGTCATCAGTCAGACGGCCTTTTTGTGCAGGCATCTGGTTCTGGCGACCGTTGACAACTGTCTCTTTGATCCACTCGTAGGTAGAGCCGTAGAGCCAAATGTTGTCAGTGAGGTTGGGTGCGCCTACTGCCTGCATGCCGGTGCCGTCAGCACCGTGACAGGCGGTACAAGCTTGTGCGAACACAGCGGCGCCAGCTTCGGCTGCTTCGGCATCCTGTTCACGACCACTGAAGCTCAGAACGTAGTTAACCACCTGGTCAACCTGTTCATTGGTCATATTAGGCATCACGCCCTTGGGGGTCATGTTGCCCTGGCGACCATTCGCAATCGAGTGCAGAATTTGCTCGGGTTCACCGCCCCACAACCAGTCATCATCGGTCAGGTTAGGGAAGCCAACCTGGCCGCGAGCTGCAGTGCCATGACATACGGAGCAGTTGTTCGCAAACAGGCGCTGACCGATTTTCATGGCGTCTTCGTTTTGGGCGAGCTCAGGAATGGCTGTTTCGCCAAACTGCGCGTAGATCGGGCCATACTTTTCTTCAGCTTCCTGTACTTCCGCTTCCCATTGGTTGGTGGATGTCCACCCCAACAGGCCTTCATAGTTGCCCAGACCCGGGTAAAGGGCCAGGTAACCCAGCGCGAATACACAGGTGCCCAGGTACAGATAGAACCACCACTTGGGTAGCGGGTTGTCATATTCTTCGATGCCATCGTACGAGTGGCCAGTGGTGTTTTCGGTTTCGGTGTCGTTTGTCTGCCCTTTGCGGGTGGCCAACAGCAGCCAAGCACAGCCGAATATGGTACCGAGCACGATCACGATGACCCAGACGCTCCAAAAGGTACTCATTGTTTTTTCTCCGTTTTTTCCTGTTCGAGCGTACGCTGATCCACTTCGTCATCATCGAAGGGCAGATGTGCCGCCTCTTCATTGGCTTTCTTGCGGTGGGCGCTGTACGCCCACCAGATGATGCCGAAGAACGCTGCCATTACCAATAGAGAGTGAATTCCGCGTAACTCATTGATATCCATGGGATCACCGTTTCTCTGAAAGCACGGTGCCTAACTGCTGCAGGTACGCGACCAATGCTTCGATTTCAAATTTGCCTTTCAGCTCATCGGCGGCGTTGGCAATTTGCTCGTCGGTATAGGGAACGCCAAGCGTCTGCAAGGTTCTCATGCGAGCCTCGATAGAACCGTGGTCTGCACGGTTCTCGAACAGCCATGGAAACGCCGGCATGTTGGACTCGGGCACCACGCTACGTGGGTCAAACAAATGCTGGCGCTGCCAGGCATCTGAGTAACGGCCGCCAACACGGGCCAGATCAGGCCCTGTGCGCTTGGAGCCCCACAGGAACGGACGATCGTATACGAATTCGCCCGCAACGGAGTAGTGGCCATAGCGCTCGGTTTCCGCACGGAAAGGACGGATCTGCTGGGTATGGCACACGTGGCAGCCTTCGCGGATGTAGATGTCCCGGCCTTCCAGTTCCAGCGCAGACAGAGGCTCAAGGCCTTCAATCGGCTGGTTCACTTCTTTGTGGAAGAACAGGGGAACAACTTCAGCCAGGAAGCCACCGCTGATTGTGAGAATAATCAGCACAATCATCAGGCCAAGGTTTTTCTCGATAGTTTCGTGATTCATCTGATCAATCTCCCCTTAGGCCGCCTGAGTTGCTGCATTGCTTTCAGCAACCGCTTCTTTCTGACGCACGGTCATGTAAACGTTGTACGCCATGATCAGCATACCGGTCAGGAAGGTGGCGCCGCCGATGAAGCGAACCAGGTAGCCCGGGTAAGAGGCTTCCAGAGCCTCTACAAAGCTGTATGTCAGCGTGCCGTCTTCGTTAACCGCGCGCCACATCAGGCCTTGCATGATGCCGTTAACCCACATAGCGGCGATGTACAGTACGGTACCGACAGTGGCCAGCCAGAAGTGAACGTTGATCAGCGCGGTGCTGTACATTGCCTTAACGCCCCAGAGTTTCGGGATCAGGTGGTAGATTGAACCAATACTGATCATGGCAACCCAACCGAGCGCGCCGGAGTGTACGTGGCCGATGGTCCAGTCGGTGTTGTGTGACAAAGCGTTTACGGTCTTGATAGCCATCATTGGGCCTTCAAAGGTAGACATACCGTAGAAGGACAGAGAAACCACCAGGAAACGCAGAATTGGATCAGTACGCAATTTGTGCCATGCGCCTGACAGAGTCATCATGCCGTTGATCATACCGCCCCAGGAAGGTGCCAGAAGAATCAGGGACATAACCATGCCGGCAGTCTGAGCCCAGTCCGGGAGTGCAGAGTAGTGCAGGTGGTGGCCACCGGCCCAAACGTAGGTAGCGATCAGCGCCCAGAAGTGAACGATGGATAGACGGTATGAGTAGACAGGACGATCAGCCTGCTTGGGAACGAAGTAGTACATCATTCCGAGGAAGCCGGCGGTCAGGTAGAAACCTACGGCGTTGTGGCCGTACCACCACTGCATCATCGCGTCTGTGACGCCAGCATAGGCAGAGTAGGATTTGAACGCTGTTGCAGGTAGCGCCATGTTATTGAAAATGTGCAGCATGGCAACGGTCAGGATGAAGCCGCCGTAGAACCAGTTGGCTACGTAGATGTGAGGCGTGCTGCGCTTAGTGATGGTACCAAAAAATACCAGTGCGTAAGTCACCCAAACAATGGTTATGGCGATGTCGATCGGCCATTCGAGTTCAGCGTACTCTTTGGTAGATGTCAGCCCCATCGGCAAGGTGATGACGGCTGCAATCAGAATGGCTTGCCAGCCCCAGAAGGTAAACGCGGCGAGGCCATCAGAAATCAAACGTGCCTGACATGTTCGCTGAACAACGTAGTACGATGTTGCGAACAGGGCACTACCACCAAAACCGAAAATAACGGCGTTGGTGTGCAGCGGCCTCAGACGGCCGAAATGCGTGAAGGGTAGATCGAGGTTGAGAGTTGGCCAAACCAGCTGTGCTGCAATCAACACACCCAGAGACATGCCAACGATACCCCACACTACAGTCATGATGGCGAACTGTCTCACCACCGTGTAGTTGTATGTCAGGTTTGCGTTTACTGTGCTCATAGCCTTACCAATGGGTTCAGGATGGGGAAATTATGCGGTCGCAAGTATGGAGAAACCATGACCCCTTTGCAATGACTCAAGTCAACTACTGACATTCGTCAAATTTGCCATAATCGGCAGCGTTGCCAGTGGGTTGGCGTAGATTCCTGTTTCTTAAAAGGGTCTTGCAGGTTTTTCTCAAGGCGCTAATGATACCGCCAGATAACATGAAGGTGAATGTTGTGGTCAGATTTACCAGTAAAAGCTATCCGCAGGGCGTGCAAACCGTCTTGATTCTTGCTCATGGAGCAGGCGCGCCCGCCGACTCGCCTTTTATGGAGCAGTTGGCCGAAGCGCTGGAGCAGCAGGGAATCGCGTGTGTCCGGTTTGAGTTCCCTTACATGCAAAAACGTCGGGAAGACGGAAAGAAAAGGCCTCCTGACAGAGCGCCCGTGTTGCTGGAGGCGTTTCGGGAACAGATTCGGCAGGTGCGTACCGAGGTGGGTGCAGGTTGTCGGGTGGCCATTGGCGGCAAATCGATGGGCGGGCGGATGGCCTCCCTGGTCGCCAGCGAAGACAATGTCGATGCCGTGGTTTGTTTTGGTTACCCCTTTCATCCACGGGGAAAGCTTGACCGCTGGCGTATTGACCATCTGCCCGGCGTGACTTGTCCGCTTCTGGTGTTGCAGGGGACAAGAGATCCTTTCGGTAAGCCAGAAGAGCTAAGTGCCCGGGGCGTTATAGAAGGTATAACACGGCTTTGCTGGCTCGATGGCGGCAACCACGATTTTGCTACCTTGATTAAGCATCCGTCTGACCAGTCTGATCTGATTCGCGAAGCGGCTCAGCTGACCCGCCAGTTTTTGGCGGATCACGCGATGATGTGAGGCGTACTGTCCGCGCAAGTGAGGGTGTCCCGGCCCCGGTGCTTCGACGCATAGAGTGCTTCATCGGCGCTCTGAAAAAGTTCCTGAGCGTTTGTGTCGATGGTCAGCTCCGCGAGCCCGGCGCTCATGGTGAGGGAAACGCGCTCACCATCGGGCGCGGCAACGCTCGTAGTGCGGATGGTTTCGAGAATGTCGTTACACAGGCGGGCAGCACCCTCGATGTCTGTATCAGGCAGCAGAAGCGCAAACTCTTCTCCACCGAACCGTACCGCGACGTCACGGGGGCGCTTCACGTGATCGGTCAGTATTCCGGCCATCATACGCAAGCAGACGTCGCCGAAGTCGTGCCCCCAAGTGTCGTTGATGCGTTTGAAGTGGTCAGCATCAAGCAAGGCCAGGGTCAATGGCTTGCCAGTCCTCTGCGCCTCAAGGCACAGTTCGGGCAGCAAGTTGTCCATGTGCCTTCTATTATGTAAGCCAGTGAGCGCATCGTTCAGGCTCAGCGCTTCAAGCTTGCGATTCGCTTGTTCCAGCCGATGCATAGCGGTGCGTAACTGGGAGGTCCGCTCGTGAACTTTCACTTCGAGTTCATTGCGGGCCTGATGTTCGATACCGAGTAACTTTTCGTTCAATAGGCGCCAGCGTTGCACCAGCGCGTAGTTCAAAAGCACGACTTGAGCACCGACCACGGCCTGCATCATCACTTCTCTTGCCTGATAATCCCCCATATAGCCGAATGCAGCTGCTGCATATACAAGGGTGCCGGCAACCATCACCATCCATGCGGCCAGGTACCAGAATGCAGGCTGGTAACCGCCGCGCCAGCGAATGGTTGCAATTACCGACAGAAGCACGACGACGGCTAACACGAAAAGTGTGTTGATTTGTATGGAGTGCGTGTAAGGCATGACCAGGGTCAGAGCAAGCAGGCCTGTCGCACACCATGCCAGCACATGCAATATTTTGCCGGACAGTGTGCGTCGAGGGACTTCCAGGAACGACCAGCCAAACAGAATCATGGCCAGCGCAATGACCGCGAGCAGAAAAGGGATTGACACGTTGGCCAGGCGGAAGTTGTCGGGCCAGAAATATTGATTCGCAAACCCGCCCATGGCGAACAGGAACATCGCCATAGACGCTGTGTAGAAAGCATTGAGGAAGTAATAGCGGGTGCCGGAGCTGGCATACAAAAGCAGGTTGAATACCGCGAGTATGACCAGGGCTCCGTAAAACAGGCCGTGGATTAATGTGAGATGGTTACTTTGTTCAATGGCTTCTGCGGGCGTTGCCAGGCTCAATGGCACATTGAGAGCACCGCTGCTGTGAACTCGAATATAGACGGTTACTGATTGGTTCTCTGCCAGTGTGATGGGGAGCAGGTAATACCGGTAATCAATGCCGCGGCTTTTGAAAGGGAGGTGATCCCCGGTTTTCACGGGGCGAGGCGCATTTGTCAGGCTTTGCGTGTCCGGCTTTTGCCAGAAAGTTATCTCGTCGAGTGGCGGGTAGTTCAGCTTGAGATACCAAAGGCCTTGCGTGTCGCTGGGATTGTTTAGCCTGAGTTTTATCCAGTAGGTTGCTTTGGTATGGCTAAAAACCAGATCGTTACCTGCCGAAGAGCGCCATTCAAGGGACTTGGGAAGCTGCTGGGGAGACAACGCAGAATGTGCGGGCTCGCCGGGGTTCGTAACCGCATAGCAGAGATAATGATTGATCGATTGACGGGCGTGCTCATCGTTCACCGCCAATGTTGGGCATTGGGTCTGAGCGAGGACGTTTGAGACCACGAATAGATTCGCCAGAACGAGGAGAGTAGTGAAACTCCAGAACCGTGTGCCGAGCATCGTAGGCATTATCTGTTTAAAATGAAGCGCAATTATAGCGAGAGTCGTGACGCATTGGTGTTAATCAGGTTGAATTTCGCCCCTGTCGGTGCGTCAGAAATCCGGCGTAAAACGAGTACATAGGTAATTAATGCAGCAGATTATGTTGATATGCCGGCCCGGTTTTGAGGCGGAAGCCGGTCAGGAGCTGATGGATCAAGCCGCAGAGAAGGGTATTTTTGGTTACTTCCAGCCCGAACGGAATTCCGGACAGGTCCGTTTTACGATTGCAGGCAGCGAAACCGCCCGGGATCTGATGGCCCGGCTCCCCTTGCACGGGCTGGTGTTCACCCGCGACTGGTTCGCCCTGATAGGCGAGTGTGAGCTGCCGGTCACGGATCGGGTCGGGGCGATCGTTCATTTTCTGAGGGAATACGAATGGTCGGGTGAGGATTGTGCGCGCGTAGAAGTGCGCTTGCCCGAGAATAACGACGATAGGGACCTGGGCAACTTTGCGCGCAAATGGGTTGCGCCCTTGTCACGGGGGCTGCGCGAGGCGGGCCTGTTAATGGCCGATGCGAAAGCGCCGGCGAAAGCTCGGCTCGAAGTGCTGCTCGGTGATTTTGAAACGGCTGTTGTCGGATTCAGTTTGGAAGACAATCGTTCGCCTTTCCCTGACGGTATCCTTCGATTGCGCTTGCCGGCCTCGGCGCCGAGCCGTTCCGCTTTAAAACTGGAAGAAGCCTGGAAGGTGTTTCTGCCGAAGGCGCGCTGGCTGGATTATCTCGGGGGTGGCAAAAAGGCGGTTGATCTCGGAGCCGCTCCGGGCGGTTGGACCTGGCAGTTGGTTCAGCAGGGGATGCTGGTGTCGGCAGTTGATAACGGCCCGATGAACCCTGAGTTGATGGCTAGCGGGCACGTTGAGCACGTGGTGGCCGACGGTTACAGCTGGCAACCGAAGCGTGCCGTAGACTGGATGGTCTGTGACATCATCGACAAACCTCAGCGCACGGCCCGGCTGGCGGTCGATTGGGTGGGAAACAGGCTTTGCCGTTACACTGTGTTCAACCTCAAGCTGCCGATGAAAAAACGTTACGAGGAATGGCTTGTCTGCCGGGATATTATCATTCGCGGATTAGAGGATGCGGGCCTCAACTGCACGTTCAAGGCCCGCCACCTGTATCATGATCGCGAAGAGATCACTTGCTTTATTGAGCGGCTCGAATAGAGTTCTCAAGGCATGGGGCTTTGGTACAAGACGGTGATGTGCTCATCCTGATCCATCATGGGCACCAACTCCGACATCAGATCTTTGCGTTCTTCAGAGCTGTACCAGCGATCCCAGTCAAGCTCGGAGCGCCAGTTGGCCAGAGTAATGCGGTGGTTAGGGTCCTTGCTGTCGACCAGAGTTTCGCCTGAGATAAAGCCGGGAGCACTGACCGCATGTTGGAGCACCTTTCGGGCACGATCTTCGTAAGCGGCTTCAAGCGTCTCGGCAATGTGGCGTTCAATCAAAACCCGAATCATGTAAGTCTCCCGTTTTTTCGTTGCTATAAACAATAATTTAGCACCGAATTCTTAAAATCACGAGAACCAGAGGATGTCACCCTTGGTGGACCAGAATTTTCACGCGGAATTGGATACACGTGGCTTGTTTTGCCCGGAACCGGTGATGATGTTGCACACGCGCATCACCGATGTTGAGGTAGGTCAGGTATTGAAAGTGATTGCAACCGATCCCTCGACCACTCGGGATATCCCGCGCTTTTGCCAGTTTTTGGGCCACGAGTTGCTTGAACATGGCGAGCAGGGCGGGGAGTTTGTTTACCTGATCAAGCGTTGCGACGCCTGATCAGGTAGTGGCGACTAACCTTGCGTAGCAGAGGGTAGCTTGTTCAGGTGGGTGAGGAATTCCTGCTTGTCCATTTCACCCAGAATTCGCGCTTGGGGGAATTCTTGCCCTGAGCTGTTGAAGAACAGAATGGACGGTGGCCCGAACAGGCCGAGTTCGTCAAGAAATGCTTGTTGGGCGGGTGTATTGTCCGTCATGTCGATTTGCAGCAAGGTAAAATGCTGTAACGCCTGAATCACGTCAGGCTGATTGAACACGTTGCGCTCCATCACTTTGCATGAGATGCACCAGTCGGCGTAGAAATCCAGCATCACGGGCTGGCCGGACGCGCTGGCCTGGGCCATCAAAGAACGAATCTGTTCGGGGTCTTCTATGCGTTCAAAGTTGGCATGGGCTTGTGCTATGCCCTGGTAAGCCCCGGCTGTTTCCGTGAAAGGCGCCAGCGGGCGAAGAGGGTCTGTGGCGCCACTGACAGCGCCGGCCAATAGCGCCAAACCGTAGGCAAACATCACTAAGCCGATGCCCTTGCGGGTTCGTCCCCACCCCGGTTTTGCTGCATCAAATGCGCCCAGTTGAACCGCGGTAACGGTGATTAGCAGGCCCCATAAGGTTAAGCCTGTCCACGCAGGAATCAGTCGTTCGACCAGCCAGATTGCAACTGCCAGCAACATCACGCCGTAAAAGTGTTTCACGGTCGTCATCCAGCGGCCGGAGCTGGGTAGCAGTTTGCGACCACCAACGGCGACCAGAATCAGAGGCACTCCCATACCCAGCCCGAGCGACAGCAGGGCGACTCCCCCGATAACGGCGTCCTGAGTGGTGGAAATGTACAGCAAGCTTCCCGCTAGCGGTGCGGAGACACACGGTGAAACCACCAAGGCAGAGAGCGCGCCGATCCCGAAAATCCCCAGCACTCGGCCGCCGGTCAGCCGCTGGCTGGCATCGTTGAGCGGTTCCCGGATGAAGCGCGGCAGCTGAATCTCGAACAGGTCGAACATGGAAAGTGCGAACAGGACAAACAACGTAGCAAAAACCCCAAGTACCCAAGGGGACTGAAGTTGCGCCTGAAGATTAAAGCTGGCGCCCAGTAGCCCGGTGATAACCCCCGCAGCCGCATAGGTGATCGCCATGCCGAGAACGTAGCTGCCGGACAACAAAAGTGCGTGTGCTGTGGTGCGGGTGTTCTGGCCGGACACCATGCTGGAGATGATGGGCACCATCGGGAGTACGCAAGGGGTAAAGGTCAGCCCTAAACCAAGCAGGAAAAACAGACCCGCGATCATCCAGATGGATTGGCTGGACAGGAATCCTGCGAGCCCACTGGCGCTACTGGTGTCTGCCGTTGCGTCTGGCGCTACAGAGATAGTGGATGACGGAGTGGTGGCGGAAGCTGGAGAGTTTCCGGAGCCCGGGTAATAAAGAACCTCGTGGGTTTGAGGTGGGTAACATAAGCCGGCCTCAGCGCAGCCTTGGAACGACACCTGCAGATTCGCTTCGGTCACGCCATCCGGCAAGGTTATCGGATAGCGAACTTCGACGGGCTCGAAGAAAACGGTCATCTCACCGAAGAATTCGTCATTCGTGAGTGTGCCCGGCGATGAAAATTGTGGTGCACCCACGTCCACCCCGGTGGTTAGCGGGGTCACCTGGATGCGGCTTCTGTATAAATAGTGTTCCGGGGCGATGTCCCACGACAACACTAGGTCGCCCGCGTCAGAGGTGAAATTAAATGGAAGTGCTTGCTCTACCGGCAGAAAGTCGCTGTTTGAGGTGTTAAAGAACGAGCTTCCCGCAGCGTGGGCTACAGGGCTAACAAACAGACTTAATAGTGCGAAAGCGGCAACAGCAGTCAGCACCTTGAGTTGCATAAGGTGCCAAAATCGTGGGGACCCTGTCATGGCTATTTGAATATCCTGTGTCGTCAGTGCGTGTAGAGGTTGCGTCGGGGGCATTGACCGAGTGGACTGTCAGAAGTTCCCGCTGGCATTGGCTGCTTTAAAGTCGCACAATAGCGAACCAATGAATCACAATCCAGACGATCTTATCATGCTGTTTAATGACCTGTTCCGGGAGAAACACCGGACCATATTGGTCAAGGGCAGTGACGAACCAGAATACCTGCCAGCCAGCGAACCCTATGGGCTCGCCAGGGTGGTTTTTGCCCATGGTTTTTTTGCCAGCGCCCTGCACGAAATTGCGCACTGGTGCCTGGCCGGTGAGCACCGCCGTACGTTACACGATTACGGTTACTGGTATTGCCCCGATGGGCGAACACCCGAGCAACAGCAAGCGTTCGAGAGCGTTGAAATAAAACCTCAGGCGGTGGAATGGCTGTTATCTCTGGCCGCTGGCTCACGCTTCCACATCAGCGTGGATAATCTGGCTGGTGACGGGGCTGCTAACGAGCAGGCCTTTCGCGCCAATGTGCTTAGACAGGCGAGCCACTATCTCGAGCACGGTTTACCTGAGCGGGCGCAAGCTTTCTTCGAAACACTCCGAGATTTCTACAAGACTTCAGCCCGTTTTGTCGAGAGCTGGAACCTGGACCGGGTTCGCATCGCACCTGCGGGCGTGGAATACGATCAAACAAGGACTTCTGAAATTTTATGACGATTGATACAAAAGACACCAGCAAATTGCGCTTCAGTGATTTAAACCTGGATCAGAAACTGCTCGATGCCATCAGCAAAATCGGCTTCGAATACTGCACTCCAATACAGGCGGAAACATTGCCATGGACATTGGCCTGTGAAGATCTGATTGGCCAGGCGCAAACCGGCACCGGAAAAACGGCCGCGTTTCTGATCACGGCCATTCAGACGCTGCTGGAGACGCCGGTAAAAGAAACGGACCGTTTTGCTTCTGAACCACGGGTTCTGGCGTTGGCGCCGACCCGTGAATTGGCGATGCAAATTGCCAAAGACGCCGAGCATCTGTGCCAGTACACCGGCCACAATGTCGTCACCGTCGTGGGCGGCATGAACTACGACAAGCAGCGTGAGCAATTGCAAAATGAAGTGGTGGATATCCTGGTTGCGACACCGGGCCGCCTGATCGATTTCCTGGGCTCTCAGGATGTGTTCCTGGACCAGCTGGATATCCTGATTCTGGACGAAGCCGATCGGATGCTGGATATGGGGTTCATTCCGGATGTTAAGCGCATTATCCGTAAGTGCACGCCTAAAGAAGAGCGTCAAACGTTACTGTTCAGCGCCACCTTCAATCAGGACGTGCTGAATCTGGCTTCTATGTGGACCCAAAACGCCGAATTTGTCGAAATCGAGCCTGAGCAAAAAACCGCCGAGCGGGTTGAGCAGACCGTTTACCTGATTTCCGATGAAGACAAACTTCCGGTGTTGGTGAACTATCTCAAGCGCCCGGAAGTGGAAAAGGCCATTGTCTTTGCCAACCGCCGTGATCAATGTCGGGATCTGGAAGAGGATCTTAAGAATCAGGGCGTGAAAGTGTCGCTGATGTCGGGCGAGATTGCCCAGAACAAACGTCTGAAAACGCTGGATCAGTTCAAGAAGGGTGAGATTCAGGTGTTGGTTGCAACCGATGTGGCTGGCCGGGGTATTCACGTAAACGGCGTGACCCATGTGTTCAACTATAACTTGCCGGAAAACGCGGAAGATTACGTGCACCGCATCGGCCGGACGGGCCGTGCCGGGCAGACCGGTGTTTCCATCAGTTTCGCCGGAGAAGACGATTCCTACGCGTTGCCATCGATCGAAACCTATATTAGCCAGAAACTGAAAACTGCGGTGCCTGAAGAGGATCTTCTGGTTGCGATGGAAAATCCTCCAATTACCCGTAAGCGAGGCGGACGACGGCCTCAAGGTAATCGCCCTGGTGGCGGGCGCAATGCCGGAGGGCGTGGCCCGCAGCGCCCCCGTCGCAATTGATTGGCGCTAAAAGGAGTTGATGCATGTTGATCGTTGCTGATGAGAACATTCCGTTATTGGAGTCGTTTTTCGGAGATATTGGCGAGATCCGCCGGGTAAAGGGCCGGGGGCTGACGCGGAGCGAAGTACAAGACGCGGATATTTTGCTGGTTCGCTCGGTTACCCGGGTGGACCGGGAGCTGCTGGAAGGCACCCGCGTGCGGTTTGTAGGTACCGCAACGATCGGTACTGATCACGTGGACGTTGAATGGCTTACGGAACAAGGCATCGGATTTTCGGCTGCTCCGGGGTGCAATGCGAGAAGTGTCGCCGAGTATGTTCTGGCGGTGATTTCGCTGTTTGCTGATCAGCGGGATCTGTGTGATTGGTCGACTCTGAGTGTGGGGATTGTCGGGGCGGGAAACGTCGGAAGCGAGCTGGCCAGAATGTTAGAGCGTCTCGATTTCGACGTGAAGCTGTGTGACCCGCCCCGGCAAGATGCCGAACCGGAGAACGCCGATAACTTTGTGAACTTGTCAGAAGCACTGGCCTGCGATGTGGTGACCTTCCACACCCCGTTGACCCGCACCGGCGAATACCCGACTCACCATATGGTATCTGATCAACAGCTTTCAGAATTGAACTCTGATCAGCTACTCATTAATGCTGGCCGTGGTGAGGTTGTTGACGGTGCGGCTTTGATGCGCAGGCTTGAGCTGCCCGATGCACCGGTTGTTGTACTGGATGTTTGGGAGAACGAGCCAGCCATTGATTCCGAATTGGTCGATAAAGTGTGGCTGGCGACGCCACACATAGCGGGGTACAGCCTGGAAGGAAAGATGCAGGGCACCGAAATGGTGTATCAGGCTTTGTGCCGGTTCCTGGGCCTGCCCGTGCGTAAGAAAGCCGGACAGTTTTTGCCAGAGCCAGCCTTGAGCAATATGTCGTTTACGCGCAATGCCATTGAAGACGAAGCGTTGCGCCTTGCCCTTGGTGCTTGTTACGACCCGAGAAAAGACGACCTGCGATTGCGACGGGTGATGAAAGAAGAGGGCGGTACGCGCGCTGAGGCTTTTGATCGATTGCGCCGGGATTATCCCGTGCGCCGAGAATGTTCCAGCTTGAAGATTCATTTGAAGGGAAGCAGTAAATCTCTGCAGGATCGTTTCAGAGCAATGGGGTTTAAACTCAAAATCTGATTCACCATCTTCATCTGCAAACAAGAAGGGGGCGCAAACGCGCCCCCTTCTTGTTTCCGGGATACTCACGGACGATTACAGGGATGCCTTTTGCAGTGCGGCAATCCGGTCTTCCAGCGGCGGGTGTGTCATGAACAGCGCGGCCAGACCGGAGCGAGAACCTCGGTTGATCCCGAAGGCTTGCAGCGTATCCGGCATTTGATCCGGCACCTCGCTTTCCTGTTTCAAACGCGCCAAAGCGTTGATCATGGCACCGCGACCGGCCAATTGCGCACCCGCGATATCGGCTCGAAATTCCCGGCGGCGAGAGAACCAGAACACGATGGTGCTCGCGAGAATACCCAGCACGATTTCGGCCACGAAGCTTACGATGAAAAAGCCGATGCCGTGACCGTCTTCGTTTTTGAATACAACCCGATCCACGAACGAACCGATCACCCGGGACGCAAAAATGACAAAGGTATTGACCACGCCCTGGATCAAAGACAGGGTGACCATGTCCCCGTTTGCTACGTGGCCAATTTCGTGGCCCAGTACGGCACGAATTTCATCCTGATTGAAGCGGTGAAGCAGGCCTTCGCTGACTGCGACCAGTGCATCGTTCTTGTTCCAGCCCGTGGCGAAGGCATTCGATTGCGAGGCCGGAAAGATCGCGACCTCCGGCATGCCGATGCCCGCCTTTTGAGCGAGAATCGCGACCGTTTCCATCAGCCAGCGTTCTTCAGGGGTGCGGGGTGATTCGATAACCCGGGCTTTGGTGCTCCACTTAGCCATCGGCTTGGAGATCAGCAGGGAAATAAATGAGCCTGCAAATCCGAACACGGCGGCAAAAATCAGCAGAGAGCTGTAGTCAATGCCCTGATGGGCAAGATAGCTGTCTACCCCGAGCAGGCGCAGGGTAAAGCTGGCTACCAGAATGACGGCCAGGTTAGTGGCCAGAAACAACAAAATGCGCATAGAAGTTTCCTGTTTAAGATTACGCCAAACGTCGTTTTCTATCTGACCGATATATGTGGGCAGGGTTCACGTCTTCAAGAGGTAGGCGGTGATTTAGTGAACCGTCTGAAGGTTATGGTCGAGGAAGAAGGTTGATTGCACAATCAGGCTTATCTGGCTGGAGCTGCCGCTTTTTAGCGCAGTGCGCAAAAGATGTATGTAGGTTGATCTATCCCGTTCGACAGAGCCGGGTAGCCCGGCTTGGCCCGTGTTCGGGTCAAGGCTTTCGCTCAATGCCTGCGGTGCCGGGGCACTCAGGCGAGTGAATGCACTCCGGGATAAAACCGCTTGGTCGAGCGCCTCTTGTCGGATGGTGTCCACGTAGCGCAGAAACCCTTCTTCGGACAGCCAGAGCAGGGCGCCGAAGCACGCCATGTGTCGCTTGCTGTGCAACCCGAAATCGTCAGGATCATCAGGCCCGGCTATGTCTTCCACGAACAGGCTGACACGCCGCGGAAAGGCGGCGTACAGTTGAACCAAGGCAATGGCAACGTCCTTGTAAAACTCTTCCACGTGAATGTCGGCCATGTTTGCTCCGGTTACTGGCGGTAATGTTCCAAGAAGTTGCCCAAGCGGCCCATGGCATCTGCCAGTGCCTCTTTGCGCGGCAGGAATACAACGCGAAGATGCTGTTGGTCATCGATGTTGAATGCGGAGCCTTGCACCAGCAGAATTTTTTCCTGCAACAACAGATCGAGCACCAGCTTCTCATCGTTTTGAATCGGGAAATGCTTCCGATCCAGCTTCGGGAACAGATAAAGTGCTCCCTGAGGTTTCACACAGCTGACTCCGGGAATGTCGTTCAGCATGCGCCATGCGGTGTCACGTTGCTCGTAAAGCCGTCCTCCGGGAGCCACCAGATCGTTGATGGACTGGTATCCGCCCAATGCGGTTTGAATCGCAAGCTGCGCCGGCACGTTGGCGCACAGGCGCATATTGGAAAGCATTTCGATGCCTTCGATCAGATCCTTGGCCCGATGTTTGGCGCCGCTGATGATCATCCAGCCCGCCCGGTAACCAGCGGCCCGGTAATTCTTGGACAAACCGTTGTAAGTGAAGAACAGTACGTCTTCCGCCAGAGACGCGGTGGATGTATGCACGGTTCCGTCGTAGAGAATCTTGTCGTAGATCTCATCGGACAGCACGATCAGATTGTGCTTTCTGGCCAGCTCGATTACCTGGTGCAACAACTCGATCGAGTACACCGCACCGGTCGGGTTGTTCGGGTTGATCAAGACAATGGCCTTGGTGCGCGGCGTGATCTTCTTTTTGATATCTTCGATGTCCGGGAACCAGTTTTGTTGTTCGTCGCAGCGATAATGCACGGGCTTGCCACTTGATAGCGTGACGGCAGCCGTCCAGAGCGGGTAGTCCGGGGCAGGAATGAGCACTTCGTCGCCGGTATTGAGCAGGGCCTGCATGGACATAACGATCAACTCACTGACGCCGTTGCCCAGATAGATGTCGTCAATATCGACTTTGGCGATGCCGCGTTGCTGGCAGTAATGCATCACTGCTTTACGGGCCGAGAACAAGCCTTTCGATTCCACGTAACCCTGTGCTTGCGGCATGTTATAGATAACGTCCTGCTGGATTTCTTCCGGCACATCCAGTTCGAACGCCGCAGGGTTTCCGATGTTGAGTTTCAGTACACGGTGCCCCTCTTCTTCCAGTCTGCGCGCCTCCCTGAGAACCACGCCGCGAATTTCGTAACACACGTTGTCGAGTTTGGCGGATTTGGAGAAGTTATGCATGGCGTGCAGAGATCCTTAGCTAACGGTCTGGAAGAGATATGCGAGATAACACAAGCCCACTATTCTAGCGGAGTGAGGGGCTGGGGGAACAGGGGCAAATGTGTTCAATTGTGGCGAATTCAGGCGAGTTTGCGAGCGAATGTTGAAGTGAATGCTGGGTAGCGTGATCTGCCGACTCTCGCCGATCTGGTTTTTTGCAATTAAATTGTGCACAATCTAATTTCAGCGATCTAACGATAACAGGAGCTAATGGTATGGCGAACGAATCTATTTATGATTTCAGTGCCAGGGATGTGAAAGGCAGCGACGTGGCGATGGCCGACTATAAGGGCAAGGTGCTTCTGATTGTTAACACGGCATCCAAGTGTGGTTTTACACCGCAATTTGAAGGGCTTCAGGAGCTGCGCACCGAACTGGGCGCCAAAGGGTTTGAGGTGTTGGGATTCCCTTGCAACCAGTTTATGAATCAAGACCCGGGTAGCAACGAGTCCATCACCGAGTTTTGCTCTTTAAACTATGGGGTGGATTTCCCTATGTTTGCGAAAATTGACGTGAATGGCGACGGTGCTCACCCGCTGTACCGCTTCCTGAAAAAAGAAGCAAAAGGTTTGATGGGTAGCGAGAAAGTGAAGTGGAATTTCACCAAGTTCCTGGTCAATAAAGATGGTCAGGTGGTGCGTCGCTATGCGCCGACGGTCAAACCTGCGGACATTCGGAATGACATCGAAAAGTTGCTCTGAAATACCGGGTGCTGATCAGCTGCTGGCGCTGGACAATCAACTGTGTTTTGCGCTCTACGCGGCCAATAGGGCCGTCACGGCACGCTACCGGCCGTTGCTGAAAGAGCTAGGCCTGACCTATCCGCAATATTTGGTGATGTTAGTGCTCTGGCAGCAAGATCAAGAGGACCGGGCACCTAAAGTGTCAGAGCTCGGAGAGCGTTTGCGGCTCGATTCCGGTACGTTGACACCGCTGCTGAAAAGGCTGGAAGAGCGTTCTCTGGTCAAGCGCACGCGCGGGCCAGACGACGAGCGGGTGGTGCGGGTGGCTCTGACACCCGGCGGCCGCCTGTTGCGCGCTGAGGCCGTAGCGGTACCCCAGCGTCTGATGTGCGGTCTTGATGTTGATCCGGGGCGCGTAGCCTCGCTGCGGGGCGAGCTCAGAGATCTTCTTGAGATTCTGGAGCGGGTGGAGCCCAGCGCACAATAGCGGCTTTTAGCTCTTCGCGGTTATAGGGTTTGGTAATGTAGTCGTTCATGCCGGAGTCAAAGCACGCTTCTTTGTCGCCTTGCATCACGTTGGCCGTCACGGCGATCACCGGGAGATCGTTCCAGAGCGGATTGCGTCGTATCTCACGAGTGGCTTCGTAGCCATCCATAACCGGCATCTGGCAATCCATGAGTACCAGATCGTAGCTCTCTCGTTTGAGGGCTTCGATGGCGAGTGCTCCGTTTTCCGCGGTATCGACCTTATGTCCCAGCCGCCTTAGAATTGCGCTCGCGACCAGCTGGTTTACATGATTGTCTTCCACCAGAAGAATCTTCAACAACGGAATGGCACCGGAAGGTATTTCCTCGGCGGGCGCGCTGTCCTGAATCGGTTCATCATGAATGGGTAAAGGCAGGGTAACGGTAAAGTGGGTGCCTTTTCCGGGTGATGAATCTACTTTGATCCGGCCGTTCATGCGATCAACCAGCTGCCGGCAGAGGGTCAGACCCAGCCCGGTACCGCCATAGAGGCGGGTGGTATCCGAATCGGCTTGCGAGAACGGCGAAAAGATCTTGTGCAGGCCTTCCTGCGACATTCCGATGCCGGTATCGATGACTTCGATGCGAAGTTTTCCGGATGAATAGCTGGCCCGAACCTTGACCTTACCTTGATTGGTGAATTTTATGGCGTTGCTCAGAAGATTATTGAGCACCTGGCGGGTCCGGGTCGGGTCGCCGAGGAAGTAGGCGGGTAGGTCGCCGTCGATCTGTTTGACCAAAGCAATGCTTTTGCTACGAGCCTGCTGAGCGTGCAGAGCCGTGCATTCACTGATCAGTTCCCTTGCTGAAAACGGGATGATTTCAAGGCTCAGCTTTCCTGCTTCGACTTTCGAGATATCCAGGATGTCATTGAGGAGATCCAGCAGGTTTTCGCCCGCTTTCGAAGCAATTTCGATACGACTTTTTTGCCGTGGGTCGCTTTCGTCTTCGACCGCCAGCCCAAGCATCCCCAGCATGCCGTTCAGCGGAGTGCGTATTTCGTGGCTCATGCTGGCGAGGAAGTTAGCCCGGGCACGAGCCCGTCGCACAGCGTCCTCTTTCGCTTTCACAAGCGCCCGGTTACCGCGCTGAAGGGCGGCGTTTTTCTCGGATATCTCGCGGGTCCGTTCTTCGACTTCATGTTCCAGATGAGTCGAATAATTCTTCATGGTACGTTCTGCCGAACGGAGTCGTTCAACGCTGACCTCCATATTATGAAGGTGTTCGTTGATGATCCCGACCATCGCGCCGATCTCGTCGTGTTCATGGTTCTCGGGAATGGGGAGACGAACCTTCTCCGGAGATCTGTTGTTTGCCTGCCCCAAGGCACCGATCAGGCCCATCATAGGGCGTGTCAGCACAATGTAAAAAATAGCCAGAAGTGCCAACGTTAACACCAGGCTTTTCAGCATGCCGATCAACAGCGTGTTACCCGCCCGCTTCAGAAACTGCAGACCATAATGGTAGGTGTCGATGGTGAGGACCAGGCGGCCAAGGGATAGATCTCTCAGCTGGGGTACTTGCAGGGTTTCGGCAAACGTGCGGCTGTGCCCGAACAACGAATCACTGATCCACCTGTAGGGTGAACTTACGCTGGGCGTGCTCGAAGCCGCCATGGTCTTGTGGTCGTTATCGATGATCCGGGCGTCAATCGTGGCCGGGTGCAGCAACAAACCGTCCAGCAGCTCTTCGGCAAGGCGGACATCAATGTTGTAGGCGATCTGTGAGGCCGGGCTGCGGCTGATCTCGAGTAGCGCGTGAACTTCCTGATCCATCGCCTCCCGGGCAGTGAAGTAGTCCAGGGTTATTTGCATCAGGTTCAACAGCAACCCCAATGCCATGGCTACCAGAACGGTATCTCGGGTCAGTCGATACGAAAGCCGTTTTTTGAACCTGTTAAACACGGTGGCTGGGAGTCCTTGTCTTGCGCTCTGTCTTCGGTTTAGTTATCGAAGTCTTTTCGTTTTTTCCACGATTCTTCATCTTGCAGCATGTTGTCCCATTCCTGATCCAGTTTGGTGCCGTGTTCGGCAACCATGTCATCGTCCTGCAGGCTTGCCTCGAGTTCTTTAATCCGGGTTCTGAAGCTTTTCACGGCTTTCAACGCCAGAGGGTTATCCTTTGATTTAACCATTTCCATACTGGCTGAATGATAGGAATGGATGGCTTTGCGAATGTCGTTCTGGCGAACGTGTTCCCTTGCCTGGAATACGTGCAGGTCCGCGTGGGTTTTGTGGATCAGAAACAACACATACTTAAGGTTTTGTTTGGCAGTGGGCGCATCTATTCGACCGCTTTTATGCATGCCTTCGATTAGCTTGAAGAGGTTGGTCAGGTGCTCTTTGATGTGTTGGGCTTTTTCGGGCGAGTCGATCTTGACGGGTGGATGGTTGTCCGTTTTGTCTACAACCTGTTGCCGGGTTTGTTTGACGGTATTGAGCCACGGGTCAACGGGCTTGTCGGTCTTGAGAGCGGCCAGATTTCTACACGCATCTTCCATTTGTTTAAGCAAAATAAGCTTTAGCCCGGAGTTCAGGTATTGTCCTGGAATCTCGGTCAGCAGCCGGTCGGCTCGTTTGTAGCTGTCTTGTTGCTCCCGGATTTTTCGCAGGCGTTCGATGCGTGACTTTTCACGCATTTGGCTGACCACGATGATCACTAAAGACAGAGCAACGATGGTCGCGAGGATGATGACGATGGTGGTTGCTTCCATGTTCAGGGCGTGGCTCCAAATAAAGGTTGGCGAACGAGGGCTGGGTCGGCGTGCCAACGAATTCTGCGATATAACAGTCTGAAAGACTAGCAGAAATCTCTTGGTTCGTCCGGATGGTTCCGGTGACGGCGAAAGGGGGCATAGATTTAATGAATTTTGATAACGCGGTATATTGTTCGCGTGAATGAGCGCGGTTTCTGTGTTCCGGTTTTCTGACCTAAAGGTGTCGTTGATGGATATTTCCCGAGTGGATCTTAATTTGCTGGTGTACCTCGATGTGCTGTTGAGGGAACGGAATGTCACCAAAGCGGCAAACCATCTCGGCATTACCCAGCCGGCTATGAGTAATGGCTTGAGGCGGCTACGGGATCTATTCGGCGATCCGATACTGGTGCGAACCAGCGAAGGAATGACGGCGACAGAGCGAGCCCAGGAGTTGCAGCCGTTGGTGCGTTCGATTCTCTCCAATATTGAGCAGGCGGTTCAGGAAAAAACACCCTTCGCGGCAGAGAACAGCCAGCGGGTGTTTAGAATTATGGCCAGTGACTACGCGGAATCCTGCCTTATGCCTCGGGTATTGCGCCGCATTCGTCAGGAAGCGCCGCACGTGACCCTGGATGTGCTGACACCCAGTGATGTCAGCTTTCTCGACGTGGAGCAGGGGCGGCTGGATATGGCCATTAACCGGTTCGATAAAATACCCCAATCGTTCCACCAGAAAACGCTTTGGACCGAATATTTCGCCTGTTTGATGAATGCCCGCAATCCGGTTTTGGTCGAGCCTTTCACTTTGGATACCTACTTGGACGCAAGCCATATCTGGGTCAGTAAAACCGGCTTTGGTGTGGGTGTCGGGGTGAACCCGAAGGATGTGCAGCGATTGGGCTGGGTGGACGAAGCTCTGGGTTTGATGGGGCGTAAACGCCAGATCTCGGTGTTCACACGGCACTATCAGGTGGCAATGTTGTTGGCCGAGCAGCATGATTTGATCGCGACTTTGCCGTCACGAGCTGCCTGGCTCCAGAAAGATAATCCGAACCTTGTGGTGAAGGTGCCCCCGTTTGAGATCCCTCCGTTCGAACTCAAAATGGCGTGGAGTCCGCTGCTGCAGCACAACTCGGACCATCAGTGGCTGAGAAAGCTGATCGCGGAAGTTGCCGAAGAGGTAGACGATGAATTTGCGCCCTTCGGCGCTCAGTTTGAATCGCCCCAGGCACTGGGGTCAGATCGGTAGCTCGCGCAGCTCGAGAGACGATTGGGCTGTCTCCCACATGCGCTGGAACGCCTCTTCTTTCAACTTCAACCGCCGTCCGGCAGCAAAATTGGCGAAACCTTCAGGCTTGTTGAAGTCGTGGCGGCAGATCAGGCCGTCACGGTCCACCACGACGAAGGGCTGGTCTTCGTGCGGGTAGTCGTCGTTGAGCACACGAAGCTCGATGCGGCTGGGCAATCGTCGCATCAGTTCGATCAGGCGATGACGTCTTTGCACCAAGGGCTTGTCATCGTGAATCAGGATGCGAACCTCGCTTAGGCGGTGATGGCGGGCAACAGCGGAAATCAGCTCCCGCAGTTGGTGGCGGTCGTACCGATCATGATCCAGCATGCGGTCATAAATCCACAGGCGTTGTCTCGCCTGGCCCACCAACGAGTCCATCAGTTCTATAAAGGTGCTTTCCTGATTGAACAACCAGCTTTCGGCATCAACGCCGAGGATGAGCGGCTGAGAGCGATGGCCGAGCCCATGATGAGCAAGCGCCGGGGCTAAGCAGCGCATATCCAGGTGGGGAATGCCGGCGTCGTCATAGGGGGATGAACAAACATGAAAGCCGCAGCGCTGGTAAAAACCGACAGCGTGTTGCTGGGCCGAAAGCCTGAGTTCCTGATAACGGCCGGCGGATTCTTTTAACAGGTGCTGAATGAGGGCTTCACCAATGCCGCGCCCGCGATATTCCGGCAGGACCGCCATACGCCCGATGTACCCGGTTTCTTCCAGGGCGGAAAACAACCGAGCGGTGGCAATGGGTTGGTTGTTCCGGTCTACCGCCAGGTAATGGTCGGCAATCTCGTCGGTGTCATCCCACTCCAGTTCAGGGGGGACTTGTTGTTCGTCGATAAACACCCGTTGGCGGATATCGCGAATGGAGCCGGGTGCCAGTTGCCAACTGTACTTTCGGAATTTTGGACGCATTGCTTACTCGAAGTACACGGAGCCTTGGTTGTAAAGTGTCGTCAACAGACCAACCAGCGCTTCATCGCTGGCAAAGGTGGCCAGTTTGGATTGATCGATACGGGCGCCGGAGCACAATAGAGCTGCGATTGGTTGAGCATCACCTTTCAGTAAATACTGTTCGCCGTCCACAAATAGGGCGGTTTCGCCCTCAAACTCGTGGTACGCGAACCGGGAGCCTTCGTTCCAGCGCAGTTGCTCGCCGGCTTCAATGGCGGCGGCCAGGTCTTCCGGTGCCGCAGGCTCTTCGGCAGGCACAACGATGTCGAGGCTTTTCGGGGCCGTGGTGTACTGGCCAAACCAGAGTGCCAGTTTGCGCCGGTCACTGATCTGTTCGCGAATCACTTGATCCAGGCGATCAATCACGTCTGGGGCAATGGTGCCGGGGTTGTCCTGAACGGTCAGATCGGGGTCGCCCAGATGCTCTGAAGCTTTCTCTTGATTGCACAGGAAGTCGGTAAAGCCGGTCAGCAAGTCATCAATCGTTGGTGCTCGGAAGCCAATGGACAGGGTAATGCAGTCGTCTTCGGCAACACCGTGGTGGCCGATTCCGGGGGGGAGATAAAGCATGTCGCCCGGTGCCAGAGTGACGGTTTCTTCGCCGTCCCAGCTGCTGAGAATCCTCAGGGGGGTGCCCTCAACTCTGGGTGAGGTGTGGTCGCAATGGCCACCAAAGGTCCAGCGTCGATGGCCTTCGGCCTGCAGCAGGAATACATCGTATTGGTCGTAATGAGGCCCTACGCTGCCACCCTTTGGGGCATAGCTGGCCATGATGTCATCCAGCCGCCAGTTCGGGATGAAGCGAAATGCCTCCAGCAAATCGGATACTTCCGGAACCCAGTGATCCAGACCCTGAACCAGCAAGGTCCAGTCTTGTTCGGGCAAAGCGCTGAATCGTTCCGGCGAGAACGGGCCGTTTTGCAGTTGCCAGGGCTTGCCCGCATCGTTTTCGATAACGATGCGGGATTCCACGGTTTCTTCACAGGCCAGACCTGCCAGTTCATCCGGACTCACCGGGCACTGGAAGCCGGGGAAGGCCTGACGGATGACAAGAGGTTTCTTCTGCCAGTAATCGCGCAGGAACTCAGACGCTGTCAGTCCGCCAAGCATATCCATGGTGCTGCTCCAGATTTAAATGTTGCCGGCTTGTTCGACGGCATTGCCAATGTAGGTTTCCGGTGTCAGGGCGCGAAGCTCTGCTTTCGCTTCTTCCGGAATCTCCAGTGTTTCTACGAAATTCTGAATCACCTCCGCCGACATGGTTTTACCGCGGGTAAGATCCTTCAGCTTTTCATAAGGCTTTTCGATGTTGTAACGGCGCATCACGGTCTGGATGGGTTCCGCCAATACTTCCCACGCACTGTTGAGGTCTTCGCCCAAACGAACCGGATTGATTTCCAGCTTGCCCAGACCTTTCAGGGTGGCTTCGTAAGCAATCAGGCTGTGGGCAAAGCCAACGCCGAGGTTGCGAAGTACGGTAGAGTCGGTCAGGTCACGCTGCCAGCGGGAAATCGGTAACTTGGCAGACAAGTGCCCGAAAATGGCGTTGGCAATGCCCAGGTTGCCTTCCGAGTTTTCGAAGTCGATCGGATTGACCTTGTGAGGCATGGTGGAAGAACCGATCTCGCCAGCCACCGTTTTCTGTTTGAAGTAACCCAGAGAGATATAGCCCCAGATATCACGATCCAGATCGATCAGAATGGTGTTGAAGCGCGCGATGGCATCGTAAAGTTCCGCGATGTAATCGTGGGGTTCAATCTGCGTGGTGTACGGGTTCCAGTCGAGGCCGAGGCGTTCAATGAATTCTTTGGCGTTCGTGGCCCAGTCCACCTGCGGGTACGCTGACAGGTGAGCGTTGTAGTTGCCAACGGCACCGTTGATCTTGCCCAGCAGCTCCACCGATTTGATCTGCTTGAGCTGACGACGCAGGCGGTAAACCACGTTAGCCAGTTCTTTGCCGACCGTGGTCGGGGAGGCTGTCTGGCCATGAGTACGTGACAGCATGGGCTGTTCGGCGTGGTCTTTGGACAGCTCGGCCAGTTTATCGATGACTTGTTCCATGCCCGGCAGTAACCCATGATCCAGGCCTTCGCGTAGAATCAGGGCGTGAGACAAGTTGTTGATGTCTTCAGAGGTGCAGGCGAAATGCACGAATTCGGTGACGGCGTGAAGCTCGGGAACCTCTGCAATCTTCTCTTTGATGAGGTATTCAACCGCTTTAACATCGTGGTTGGTGGTACGCTCGATTTCTTTGATGCGTTCCGCGTCTGCCAGACTGAATTCGCTGACCATCTTGTCCAGAAAGGCATTGGCTTCAGCAGAAAAGGCCGGTACCTCGGTAATCGCCGGGTGTTCAGCCAGTTTCTGTAGCCAGCGGATCTCGACGGTTACCCGGTTACGGATCAGGCCATATTCACTGAAGATGCTGCGAAATACGCTGACTTTGCTGCCGTAGCGTCCATCGACCGGTGAAATGGCGGTCAGGGCGTTGAGTTCCATCGAAAACCTCTCAGTTCATCAAAGAATCGGATAAGAAAATTAGAGTCTCTATGATACACCAGCCCGCGTTGCGAATCAGCGCAACAGCTCTCGGGCGTGGTTGATCACTTTTCTCCGGGAGAAAATAAGCTGCCAGCGGCGGCCGCCACATTGACGCCAGAGCACCGCGGAACGAATGCCGGCAAGAAGCAGGGCGCGAACTTTAGCAGCGTTCTCGTCCTGCTGCAGGACTTGCGGGTTGCCGCTGACTTGAATGCGCAGGCGGAAGGTGCTGATGGTGTCGGTGTAGATCGAGGCCAGGTTGCCAATCAGGTTGCTATGGTTATAGCCGAAGTGGCTGGCCGTGTGGCGCGCCTGATCGATGCGGCTTCCAATCACATTCAGGATATCCGGGCTGTTTTTCAGTTTGGATTCCAGTTGAACGAGATTCAGCACATAGCGGAGTGTCTCCACGTCCTGAGAGCGGCTTTGTTGCGCCAGGGAGGTTGAAAGGGCTTTCAGGCCTTCCTGAATATCCGACAACTCGCCACCATACACGTCGAGTGTGGTCGCCGGGTCGGTGGCGAACAGTGACCGCAATGACGTTTCAAGGCTTGCTTCGTCGCAGGTGCCTTTGTGGGCGACTTGCTGCACCAAAGAGGCAGCCTGGAATAATCCAGCCAAAGCCAGAGTCTGGTCGTGCAGGGTGCGGCTCATGAACGTGCCTCGAGGCAGCCGTCTTGATTCAGGCGAGCGGGCAGAGCTTCGTCGTCGCGCCAGGTTTGTTCGATGACACCGCCGCCCAGGCACACGTCGTCGATGTAAAATACGACGGACTGACCCGGTGTCACTGCCCGCTGGGCGTCGTCGAAGACGACTTTTACGCCGCCGTCAATGACGGTGACTTCGCAATCTTGATCCGGTTGACGGTAGCGGGTTTTGGCCTTGCAGCGGAACTGTCCGGAAGGTGCTTCGCCGGCAATCCAGTCAATCGGACCGGACACCAGCCCACGAGAAAACAGCAATGGGTGATGCTTGCCTTGTACCGCTATGAGTACATTTCGGCTTAAGTCTTTCTCGGCAACGTACCAAGGGTCATCCCCGTATTTGGCCAGCCCACCGATTCCCAAACCTTGGCGCTGGCCAATCGTGTGGTACATCAGGCCCTGATGTTTGCCGATCACTTCGCCATCCGGAGTTTCAATGTTGCCAGGCTGGGCGGGCAGGTACTGTTTAAGAAAGTCGGTGAACTTGCGCTCGCCGATGAAACAGATGCCCGTGGAATCTTTTTTGTCGTGGGTGATAAACCCTTGCTCTTCGGCAATGCGGCGCACTTCGGGTTTCTCCAGTTCACCCACCGGGAACAGGGTGCGGGCAATGCGGTCGCCAGACACGGCGTGCAGGAAGTAGCTCTGGTCTTTGTTCGGGTCTAACCCTTTCAGCAGCTCGGCCTTGCCGCTGCCATCATTCAGCGGGCGCTGGCGGGTATAGTGCCCGGTTGCAATGTAATCTGCGCCCAGGGTAACGGCATAGTCCAGAAAGGCCCGGAACTTGACTTCCTTGTTGCACAGGATGTCGGGGTTGGGCGTGCGGCCGGCACTGTACTCAGAGAGAAAGTGCTCGAACACACGATCCCAGTATTCAGCGGCGAAGCTGGCGGTATGCAGTTTGATGCCGATGGCATCGACTACGGCTTGCGCGTCGGCAAGGTCGGTCATCGCGGTGCAGTATTCCGTGCCGTCATCTTCGTCCCAGTTCTTCATGAACAGGCCTTCCACCTGGTAGCCCTGGTCTTTCAATAACCAAGCGGCAACCGAAGAGTCGACACCGCCGGACATGCCGACGATGACACGGGTGTTTTCTGGGGCTTTGGAATCAGGATTTGGAGTCATGAGCCTACTGGTAACCGGTTAGAAAGCGGCGATTTTAGCACCTTGTGAGGGTTACGTCTGTCCGTCTATCACGACTTCAAGGGGGAATTGCCGACCGTTTCGGTAATCCTCGATGCATTGCAGGACCAGAGGGCTGCGTAATTTGCTTCCCAGTTCACGAATCTCGTCCAGCGTCAGCCAGTGCGGGGCGATGATACCGTCATCCAGTTTGTCCGTGATCTTTCGGAGCGGTTTGGCTGCGTAACAAAATCGGTGGTAGGTGACGCCGTTAGCCGGTGCTTTGTAAGTGTAAATGCCCAGAAAGTAGGTGGGCTCCACTTCCCATCCGGTTTCTTCCAGTGTCTCCCGGCAGGCAGCATCGAGAATCAGTTCGTCTTCTTCAATGTGCCCGGCCGGTTGATTGAAAACTACCTGGCCGTTGCTGAGTTCTTCCACGAGTAAGTAGCGGCCTTGGTCATCTTCAGCGATAACGGCCACTGTTGCGTGAGGCTTCCAAATCATTTTGATGCAGATCTCCTGTTGGGTCGGCGCGCTTTTGGTGCACGAGTGCCAGACCGATGCCTCTGTCTTGAAGGCGCTGTCGGGGTGTCGGGAAGGTGTACTTGTTCCATCCGGAACTCGCCCGGTTGCAGCTTGTCGAGCGTCCAATCGCCAATCTGATAACGTACCAGCCTAAGCGTTGGGTAGCCAACGGCTGCGGTCATTCTGCGTACCTGTCGGTTGCGACCTTCGCTGATGGTCAGTTCAATCCAGCTGGTAGGGACGGTTTCCCGATGCCGAACGGGTGGGTTGCGATGCCAAAGGTCGGGGGGCGCCATTCTCCGTGCTTTTGCCGGGCGGGTAGGGCCATCTTTCAGATTTACCCCCTGGGAAAGCCGATCAATTGCGTCGCCCGAGATATCGCCCTCTACCTGAACCCAATAGGTTTTGGGCATTTTGTTACGCGGTGACGCAATACGGTGTTGCAAGGGGCCGTGATTGGTGAGTAGAAGAAGCCCCTCGGAATCATAGTCAAGTCGCCCGGCCGGGTAAAAGCCTGGCTGCTTGATCCATTCTGCCAGCGTTGACCGAGGGTTTTCGGTTCGCTCGTCCGTGAACTGGCTGAGAACCTGAAAGGGTTTGTTAAACAGGATGATGTCCGCCATTCACAGAGTCCTGTCAGTTGCGGGTTGACCGAGCTGACAAGCGTACTGCAATGCAGGCAATGAAAAAAGTATGGGAATGGATTCCCACCGGTATATACCGGCAGGGCGAAGGTTTAGCTGCGCCGAAACCGGTTCAGGCGTTGGCGGCTCTGGGTGGATACCCGTCGCGATTATTGCCGGATTGGGCATCTTGCCCGGCGGATGTTCTGTCACCAGGTGCCAGATCCGGAACGATGTTTACGGCATGAACGCCCTTATCGCTCGGTTTTTTCTCGAACGTGACCGCTTGTCCCGCCTTGAGGGTTTTGTAGCCCTCAATCTGAATGGAAGAAAAGTGCGCGAACAGATCGTCGCTGCAGCCATCTTCAATGATGAAGCCGTATCCCTTGGCGTTGTTGAACCACTTGACCTTGCCCCTCGGCATGATGAACTCCCCCGTCCCTTTGCTGTCTCTTTTATTATTGGAGTGTTTTTCTGCTGATAAACTTCTGCTGCATTTTGTTACATTAAATTACATACGATATTAACTGTCGACCAATCAGGTTTCTGAGTCAAGGATCACAGCTGATTGAATAAGTGTTTCATCAGGGTATGGAATCGGTATCATGTTCACAGGATTCGTTAACCCGTGCTTGCATGGGCGCCAGCCTTGAAAATGTCTGGCCGGGTAACCACATTAAGATAGCCATCCGAATAATCGGTACATAGAACCATGCGGACAATTGAAAATTCTCTACTAATATTTAATCAGGGGGAGGACGACCAGCCCGGGCGTCAAGATGGGGTGAGTGTAGCGCCCGAGAAGCCGGCCCTGAAGCGTCCCGCCCGCTTTAGGGTGCTGCTCCTGAATGACGATTACACCCCGATGGATTTTGTGGTGGAAGTGTTGATGACGTTCTTCGGCATGAACGAAGAGAAGGCGACGCAGGTGATGCTGCTCGTCCATACGCAAGGAAAGGCCGTATGTGGGGTATATACCCGCGACATCGCAGAAACGAAGGCGGCGCAGGTGAATCAGTATTCGTCAGAATGCGAACACCCGTTGCTTTGCGAGATAGAACGCGCGGACTGACAGACCTAGGGGTAGCCCATGCTGAGTAAAGATCTTGAACTTACGCTGAATACAGCCTTCAAAAATGCCCGCGACAAGCGCCATGAATTCATGACCGTGGAGCATTTGATGTTGGCTCTTCTGGATAATGAATCGGCAGTGGGAGTGTTGAAAGCTTGTGGTGCAGACCTCAAACAGCTTGAGGACGAACTGATTGAGTTTGTGGATTCCACCACGCCTCTGATTCCGTCCAGTGACGGCGACCGGGAAACCCAGCCAACACTCGGTTTTCAGCGTGTGCTGCAGCGGGCGGTATTCCACGTTCAGTCTTCTGGCAAGAAAGAAGTAACTGGCGCAAATGTGCTGGTCGCGATTTTCAGCGAACAGGAAAGCCAGGCGGTTTATGTTCTCAAGAAGCAGAATATTGCACGCATTGATGTGGTGAACTTTGTGTCCCATGGCATTTCACGTGTGCAGGGTGCTGAGGACCAAGAGGGCGCCGACCATGCGGCTCAAGAAGAGGCGGGTGAAGAAAGCGGTCACGCGCGTCCTCTGGAAAATTACGCCGCAAACCTGAACGAGCAGGCCCGTGAGGGCCGTATTGACCCGTTGATTGGTCGTGAGACCGAGGTGGAGCGGGTTGTGCAGATTTTGGCACGCCGCCGGAAGAATAACCCGTTGCTGGTTGGTGAGGCCGGCGTGGGTAAAACCGCGATTGCGGAAGGTCTGGCTCGCAGAATTGTTGATGGAGAGGTGCCGGAGATTATCTCGGACGCTGTGGTCTACTCCCTGGATATGGGGGCTCTCTTGGCCGGCACTAAATACCGTGGCGACTTCGAAAAACGCCTGAAAGGTTTGCTCAGTGATTTGAAGAAGCAAGAGCATGCCATTCTTTTCATTGACGAAATCCACACCATTATCGGTGCAGGATCGGCATCGGGTGGGGTGATGGATGCGTCCAATTTGCTCAAGCCTATGCTGAGTTCCGGTGAGTTGCGGTGTATTGGCTCGACGACCTATCAGGAATTCCGTGGCATCTTCGAGAAAGACAGCGCTTTGGCGCGTCGCTTCCAGAAGATCGATGTCAACGAGCCTAGTGTTGAGGATACCTACCAGATTCTCAAGGGCCTCAAACCAAGCTTTGAGAAACACCATGACCTGACCTATACCGATCAGGCGCTTCGGGTTGCTGCCGAGCTGGCGGACCGATACATCACTGACCGGCATATGCCGGACAAGGCTATTGACGTGATCGATGAGGCTGGTGCGCGTCAGCGTCTCCAGCCGGAAGACAAGCGCAAGAAGTCGGTTGAAGTGGTTGATATCGAGGATGTGGTCGCCAGCATTGCGCGGATCCCGCCGAAGAATGTGTCCACCAGCGACAAGGATCTCTTGCGCAACCTTGAGCGTAACCTGAAAATGGTGGTGTTCGGGCAAGATCCGGCTATTGAATCTCTGTCAACCGCGATCAAGCTGGCTCGCGCTGGTTTGAAGGCGCCCGAGAAGCCTGAAGGAGCCTTCCTGTTTGCGGGGCCGACCGGGGTAGGTAAAACCGAGGTGACCAAGCAGTTGGCCAAGGTTCTGGGTATCGAGCTGGTTCGCTTCGACATGTCGGAATACATGGAACGCCACACGGTGTCTCGCTTGATTGGCGCGCCCCCAGGGTATGTCGGTTATGACCAGGGTGGTCTGCTGACAGAAGCCGTAAACAAGCATCCCCACTGTGTTCTGCTGTTGGACGAAATCGAAAAGGCGCACCCGGAAGTGTTCAACCTGCTGCTGCAGGTTATGGATCACGGCACGCTGACCGATAACAATGGCCGCAAGGCGGATTTCCGTCATGTGATTCTGGTGATGACCACCAACGCCGGTGCCGAAAACATGGCTCGTCGTTCCATTGGATTCAGTGAGCAGGATCACAGCACTGACGGCATGGAGGTGATCAGCAAGACCTTTACGCCTGAATTCCGGAACCGTCTGGATGGCATAATCCAGTTCGGCGATCTGCAAAAATCCACGATTACCCACGTCGTGGACAAGTTCCTGACAGAACTTCAGGCGCAGCTTGACGAGAAGCATGTGGTCTTGCATGTGAGTGAGGCGGCCAAGTCCTGGTTGGCAGAGAAAGGCTACGATTCGACCATGGGCGCCAGGCCAATGGCGCGTTTGATCCAGGACAAGATCAAGCGACCTCTGGCGGAGCAGATATTGTTCGGCAAGCTATCGGAGAAGGGCGGGGATGTGTTCATCCAGCTTGAGAATGACGAGCTGGTTTTTGAATACGAGGATGAACCGGCAGAAGCCATCTGAAGTAACAAAAAAGCCCCGCATTAGCGGGGCTTTTCAGATGTCACGAGAGCATTAACGGGCGCGGTAAACGATGCGGCCTTTGCTCAGGTCATAGGGAGTCAACTCTACCTTGACCTTGTCTCCAGTTAGGATGCGGATGTAGTTCTTGCGCATCTTTCCTGAGATGTGTGCGGTCACAACGTGGCCGTTTGACAGCTCAACGCGGAACATGGTGTTTGGAAGCGTGTCTAGAATAACGCCTTCCATTTCAATGACATCTGATTTCGCCATTCAGTAAAAACCTCGTTCGGAATACTTTCGGTGATTTTAAATTGCGCAATTCTGCCTGAATTCTTGTCGTTTGGCAAAAATCAGGTACTTCTCATTTCATGCCACTGACCGTCTTGCAGTGCTTCGATGGGTCTGTAGCGGGTTTTGTAGTTCATTTTTTTGCAGGCTTTGATCCAGTAGCCCAGATATAGGTGAGGTAACTCTCGTGCCTTGGCTTCTTGAATTTGCCAAAGCACCGCAAACGTACCGAGGCTTCGGTGTTCGTGTTCCGGAGCGAAGACGGTGTAAATCGCAGACAGGCCGTCGTCAAGCAAGTCGATGGCGGCCAGTCCGATCAACTCATCGTTCAGGATGATTTCCAGGAACCAGGAGTCGGTGGAGCCTTCAACCAGAAACGATGTGAACTGTTCCCGAGTGGGAGGGTACATGTCGCCATCCTCGTGGCGTTCTTCGATGTAGTGCGCGTACAAGCGGTAATAGCGTTCGTTGTATGCCGCTGGTACCAGGCGGCATGTAAGGTCGGCATTCTTTCTGAGCACTCTGCGCTGGCTGCGGTCCGGTTGGAATTTATCGACCTTCAGGCGCACAGGCACGCAAGCCGAGCATGACTCGCAGTGAGGTCGGTAATAGTGTGAGCCGCTACGACGAAAACCAAGGGCGGTGAGTTGGCTGTAGAGTTTTTTGTCAATGTCCGCCCGCGGGTCAACAAACATGGTGGTGGCTTCACGATCAGGAAGGTAGCTGCAATCGTGGGCGGGGGTCGCAAAGAAAACAAGCGTTCGGAGATTACTCATGCGCTTCTCCTAACGAGGCCACTGCCATGTAAAATTCCAGTTGGGCGCTTTTGGCGGGGCGTCTACACATGCCTTGAGTATAGATAAAAAATCGGCGCGGGAAATGGTTGTTGCACCCATAGATAGCAAGTGGCTGCTCTCAACCTGGCAGTCCATGAGCTCATAGCCCCATTCTTTCAGTTGGTGTGCAAGGTGAACCATGAGTACTTTTGAGGCATTGGTTTCGAGCGAAAACATGGATTCTCCGAAGAAACACCGCCCCAACGCAACGCCGTACATTCCGCCGGCGAGATCGCCGTTCTGGTTCCACACCTCAATAGAGTGGGCAATGCCCAGGCGATGAAGTTCGCAGTAGGCGTCGATCATTTCATCGGTAATCCAGGTGCCTTCAGCTCGAATAGAGGCGCAAAGCCGGATGATGCGGCCAAAGCACTGGTCTGAGGTGATGCGGAAACGCCGCTGGTTGAGGGTACGGCGCAGACTGCGGGACACGTGGACCTGTCCGGGGATCAGCACGCACCTTGGGTCAGGCGACCACCACAGGATGGGTTGGTCATCGCTGAACCACGGAAAGATGCCGTTCCGGTAAGCCAATTGGAGCCTGTCAGAAGACAGGTCGCCACCGACGGCCAGCAGGCCGTCGGGGTCTTCCAGAGCTTCTTCAGCAGGAGGGAACCAGAGCTTGTCTGGCTCGATCCATGGTAACGACGTCATATCGACGGGTTCGCCTTAGTTTTGCTGATCCAGGAACTTCTCTGCATCCAGGGCGGCCATGCAGCCAAAGCCTGCCGAGGTTACCGCCTGACGGTAAACGTGGTCTGCCACATCGCCGGCCGCAAAGACACCGGGAATACTGGTTTGGGTGGCCATGCCTTCCAGTCCGGATTTGATTTTCAGGTAGCCGTTTTCCATGTCCAGCTGACCGCTAAACAGGTCTGTATTCGGTTTGTGGCCGATGGCGATGAACACGCCCGCCAAATCCAGATCTTGCGTGTTGCCGTTTTCAGTGCTCTTGATACGCATCCCGGTAACGCCGGTGCCATCGCCGAGCACTTCTTCCAGAGTGTGGTTCCAGATAATGTTGACGTTGCCGTTTTCGGCTTTTTCGAACAGCTTGTCCTGAAGAATTTTTTCAGAACGCAGTTTGTCGCGACGGTGCACCAGAGTGACTTCATCTGCGATGTTCGACAGGTACAGTGCTTCTTCAACCGCGGTGTTGCCACCACCGATGACAGCAACTTTCTGCTTCCGGTAGAAGAAACCGTCGCAGGTTGCGCAGGCTGATACGCCTTGGCCTTTGAATTTTTCTTCAGATTCCAGGCCCAGATACATGGCCGAAGCACCGGTGGCGATGATCAGGGCATCGCAGGTGTATTCACCGCTATCGCCTTTGAGGCGGAACGGGCGGTTTTGCAGGTCGGCTTCGTTTATGGTGTCGTAAACAATGGATGTTTCGAAGCGCTCGGCATGTTTCTGCATGCGCTGCATTAGCTCCGGACCCTGAACGCCATCGTTGTCGCCGGGCCAGTTGTCAACGTCGGTGGTGGTAGTAAGCTGCCCGCCCACTTCAATGCCGGTAATCAAAGTTGGGTTCAGGTTAGCGCGGGCTGCGTAAACTGCAGCGGTATAGCCGGCCGGGCCGGAGCCAAGAATGATCAGGCGGGAGTGCTGGGTTGTGCTCATCGAAATCTCGCTAATAGTTTGGTCTGATGAGAGCTCATTACGTGAGCTCAGTGTTCGAAGTGTGGTGAAAGGCTATCATGATTTTGAATGGCTGCCATTTGTTTCACAATATACCGTTCATTGAAGCTGGCTATGTAGGGGGTGGCTCAGCTTAAAGAACAGAGACCGTGCTCAGAAGCTGACGGACCCGTTCATGGCTCTTGCCGGTTTCGCCTTGCTCAAGGCGATGTTCGGCCACAGCAGGGAACACCGCTTGAAGGTCGTCTGGCAGTACATGATCTCTTCCCGCCATGAGCGCCCAGGCTTTTGCCGCGCGCAACAATCCCAGACCGGCGCGAGGCGATAGCCCGTACATCAAACCCGGCATCCGGCGGCTTTGTTCCAATAACCGCTGCAGGTAATCGAGCAGGGCGGGGCTGGCCGAGACCTTTCCAACGGCGGCTTGAGCGTGTTCGAGCTCCGCTTGAGGCAAAATGGCTTCAAGGCGGGCAGTCAACGCTCTTCTGTCTTCACCTTCCAGCAGTTCTCGTTCAGCCTTGGGGTCCGGGTAGCCCAGTTTCAGCCGCATCAGGAAACGGTCGAGTTGCGATTCGGGTAACGGAAAGGTACCGCCTTGTTCGATCGGGTTTTGAGTGGCAATCACGAAAAACGGTGAAGGCAGAGGGCGCGTTTCCCCTTCAATCGAGACTTGTCGTTCTTCCATGGCCTCCAGCAGCGCACTTTGGGTTCGCGGAGACGCCCGGTTGATTTCGTCCGCCAGTACCACTTGTGCGAAAATAGGCCCAGGGTGAAATACCAGGTTGTTGGCCTGCTTGTCGTACATGGAGTAACCCAGCACGTCGGCAGGCAGCAAATCGTTGGTGAACTGGATGCGCTGATAGCTCAGCCCCATGATGCTGGCCAGTGCATGGGACAGAGTTGTTTTACCCATGCCGGGAATGTCCTCGATCAGCAAGTGGCCACGAGCGAGCAAACCGCACAAAGCAAGGCGCACTTGAGGCTCTTTCCCCAGCAAAATGGTGTTGAGTTCGTTAACAACCTTGTCCAGCTTTTGCTTCATACCTTCGTTAATCCCTGACCCGTTTTAGAATGTCGCCGTAGGCATCGATTCGTCTGTCTCTCAGGTACGGCCAGATTCTGCGAACGGATTCAGAGCGGTTGCGATCCAGTGTGGTGATCAGGATATCTTCTTGTTGCTCGTCGGCACGGGCAAGAAATTCGCCTTGCGGGCCGCAGATGAAGCTGTTGCCCCAAAAAAGAATCCCGTCGGTTTGTCCCGAAGGGTCAGGCTCCGTGCCGACCCGGTTCGGAGCGATCACCGGCAGGTTATTGGCCACCGCATGGCCCCGCTGCACGGTAACCCAAGCATCGAGCTGGCGAGCTTGCTCGTCTTTGTCATCGGTGATGTCCCAGCCAATGGCTGTCGGGTAAATCAGGAGTTCTGCGCCAGACAGTGCCATCAGGCGTGCGGCTTCGGGATACCATTGATCCCAGCACACCAAAACGCCCAATTTGCCAACAGAGGTCTGAATGGGCGTAAACCCACTGGTGCCGTCGTTAAAGTTTGCGTCTCCCGGGGTGAAATAGAACTTCTCGTAAAAACCGGGGTCGTCAGGAATGTGCATTTTCCGGTAGATGCCGGCAAGGCTGCCGTCTGTTTCAAAAACAACCGCGGTATTGTGGTACACGCCGTTCATTCGGCGCTCGAAGATCGAGCCCACCAGTACGATGCCGAGTTCTTTCGCCAGGGCGGATAAATACGTGCTGGTTGGCCCGGGGATCGGTTCGGCCAACTCGAAAATATCGGTGTCTTCGGTTTGGCAGAAATACAAAGTGGCGTGCAGTTCCTGCAGCACAACCAGTTGCGCGCCGCGTTTGGCGGCTTCACGAATTAACCGTTCGGACGTAGCCAGACTGACCGCTTTATCATCACTGCAGTGTTGTTGGATAGCTGCAACAGTGAGCTGGCTACGGGTTTTTCCGTGGATCATACCTCTACAACTCCTGCCGGAATCTGCATGGTGACGCAGTGTAAGCTGCCATGCTGGTAAATCAGCGGGCGACAGTTGATGGGAATGATTTCCCGATCAGGAAATATGTCACCCATAACGCGTATGGCTTCTTGATCTTGTTGCACATCGTAAGTCGGCAGTAGCACGGCTTCGTTGATGATCAGGAAGTTGGCATAGGTTGCCGGTAAGCGCTCGCCGTCTTCGTCGAAAATGGCGTCGGGCCAAGGCAGAGCCGTTAGTTTGTAGGGCGTTCCGTCCTTCTGGCAGAAACCCTGTAGCTCTTCTTCCATGGCGGCAAGTGCGCTGTAATGCTCATCAGCGACATCCGGGCAGGCTACGTAACAAATGTGGTCGGGCGCGCAGAAACGGGCCAGCGTATCGATGTGGCTGTCGGTGTCGTCGCCGGCAAGATAGCCGTGGTTGAGCCAGAGGATGCGCTCAGCGCCGAGCATTTCCGTTAACAACTGCTCAATGCTGGTGCGGTCCATGGCCGGATTGCGGGAGGGCGTGAGCAGGCATTCGCTGGTGGTAAGAAGTGTCCCTTGACCATCAGATTCGATGGAGCCGCCTTCCAGTACGAAGTCCACGCTTTGCATGGAGTGTTTGCCGAACACGCGTGCACCGGCTAAATGCATATTGAGCGCGTTGTCTTTTTCCCAGTTAAATTTTTCACCCCAGGCATTGAACTTGAAGTCGATCAGGGTAGGGCCGTCATTTGTCTCAACGGTGATGGGGCCGTGATCCCGCACCCAGGTGTCGTTGGCGGGCGCCGGCACAGTGATCACTCTGCCGGGCAACTGGTTGCTTTCGGCCCATGAGTTGAGTTCGTCGCCGAGCTCTTGAAGCCGGGCAACGTACTCGCAGCTAATAACCAGATGCTCGAAACGGAGGGTGGCCTTGGCGATTGCCAGAAAAACAGGCTCTACTTCAGCCATGACCGAAGCCCAATCGGTTCCGGGATGGGGCCAGGTCAGCAGGACGGCGCTCTGGGGTGCCCACTCGGCAGGCAAAACTCGTTTGGAACTCACTGTATTAAGCCACCTTGGTTCGCAAAAACTGCCATTCTAGCTGACCGTTATCGGAACGTCAGGCCAAGAGCGAAGAAACTTGTCATTGAAAACGATGTATTTAGTTTTTCTGGCGTTTGGCCACGGTGTGCATAACGAGGTCGCGTTCGAAATAGACTACAAAGTCTGTGTAGTGCCACTGGCTGATAGGCGGCTGACCAACTGGGCCGCGAATGTCCAGCGGGTTCCCCCAGCGCTGTCGCACCGAAGCCTGGCTCATGCCGTTGGCGGGGAGGCTGATGGCACTACGATCCGCTTGGCTGCCGACGGGAATCGCCAAATCTTCTGCCAGAACTGCCGGAGCCATTCCGGCTGTTAGCAGGGCTGCAAGGCCGAGTGCTGTGCGCAGGTTGCGTTTCTTTTTCATCATCGACTCCGTTAATACTGAGTTTGCTTCGGCCTGTTTTGGGCACATGGATAAAGCGTAATATGGTGAAAAGCTTGCTAAAAGCCAACACTTTATTGCGAGTTTACTGTTTTTGTTTCTGCCGTATCTGCCACCGCATCACATGACGAGCAATTTGTTGACGATCGCTTTCGTTCAGCTCGGTGAAAGCGGTCTGAACCCACGCGCCGCCGGCGCTGTTGCGTTCCAAGTCGATCACCCGTGCAATCGCTTGCGGCTGGTAAAGCTCTGGGGGCAGGGTCATGCGAACGGCCATTCGATCCCCCGTTTGCCAGGCGACGGAGGGGCTAAAAAAGGCCAGGCCACCTTCGCTCAGTGTCACATCCTGCCAGTCATCCGGTTGCAACGGATTTTGCTCAAAGGCGATAATGCGCGCCAGCGTGTCCAGCTTGCTATTCAGAGTTGTTATCAGGCCCGTTAGCAGACGGTCGCGTTCGGCAAGGTTGGCCAGATGGTTTTTTATGTCTTGGTCTAGCCGACGGTATTCGGCTTTCAGTGAGTCCAGAGGCGTATCGTTAAAAAGATCGGGATCTGCCGGATTGTTTTCTTCGAGTCGCCGGATTTCCAGCCCAATACGATCCTGGATCCGGAAAAACTCCCGACGATCTTGTGGCGACCTGGGCACTGAGCCCGTAGTATCTTGGCTTGGCATCCTTTCTCCGGATAGCTAAGAAATGTTGATAGTACAAAGTAGTTTAGCAGTTTCTTAAACCACGACAGACCCGAAGGTAGCGACAGGCACCTCCCCATGTTCAGACCCTTATCGTTTTACATTGGTTTGCGGTACACCGCGGCCAAGCGTCGTAATCACTTTATTTCGTTTATCTCCCTCACATCCATGATCGGTCTGATGCTGGGGGTGGCGGTACTGATTATTGTGCTGTCTGTGATGAACGGCTTTGATCAGGAGCTTAAACAGCGCATTTTGGGCATGGTTCCCCATGCCACCATTCAGGGCGCTTCCGGGCCGTTGAATGACTGGGAAGAACTTGATCGTCGAGTGGAGCAGAATCCTGACGTACTGGCGGCAGCGCCTTTTATTCAGGGGCAGGGCATGGTTACCGGCGGTGGTAACGTGCGGGGTGTGATGCTGAACGGCATTTTGCCGGAGCAGGAAGCCTCTGTTTCAATCATTGAAAACCACTTTGTTGAAGGCGGGTTGGGTGATCTCAAATCCGGTGAGTTCGGCATCATCATTGGCCGCTTGATGGCTAACAGCCTTAGGTTAGCCATCGGCGATAAGCTAACGGTGGTGTTGCCCGAGGCTTCCGTAACGCCTGCCGGCGTTTTGCCAAGGCTGAAGCGCTTTACGGTAAAAGGTATCTTCAGTGTCGGTGCTGAACTGGATGGTAATTACGCGCTGATTCACATGGATGACGCGGCTAGGCTGATGCGCACCGGCGGCAAAGCCGAAGGCTTGCGCCTGTTGATGGATGATTTGTTCTCGGCACCGCGGGTTGTTAATGATGTGGCTTCTGGATTAGGAGGCCGTTACTACGTGTCTGATTGGACTCGCACGCACGGCAACTTGTTTAATGCCATCCGTATGGAAAAGACCATGATTGGTCTGCTGCTGATGTTTATCGTGGCGGTTGCCGCGTTCAATATTGTTTCAACGCTGGTCATGGTGGTCACCGATAAAACCGCGGATATCGCCATCCTGCGGACCATGGGGGCGACCCCCGGCCGAATCATGCGCATCTTTATTATTCAGGGCGCCGTGATCGGCGTGTTTGGTACCTTGATTGGCACAGCATTGGGTGTGCTGGGTGCACTGAACATCAGTGCCTTCATCGCCTGGCTTGAGGCTGCCATGGGGCACCAGTTCCTGAGTGCCGATGTGTACTTTATCAGCTACTTACCGTCCCAGTTGCAGTGGCAGGATGTGGCTGTAATCAGTGGTGCCGGCCTGGCGATGAGCCTGCTGGCAACGATTTACCCGGCTTGGCGGGCGTCGCGAGTCGAACCGGCGGAGGCTTTGCGCTATGAGTGATGCAACGATGACCAATACAGCCACGCCGTTAGTGATTGATTGCCGGAAGGTTACACGCACCTACAGTGAAGGCCCGGAAAAGCTGACAATATTTTCCGATATTTCGTTGGAAGTATCTGCCGGTGAAACGGTTGCCATTGTGGGCAGCAGCGGTGCCGGTAAAACCACGCTATTGAATCTTCTGGGGGGGTTGGACAAGCCCTCATCTGGCCAGATCGAAATCTGTGGCCAGAACATTCACGGCCTGTCGGAAGCCGGTCGTGCACGATTCCGCAATCGGCATCTGGGTTTTGTCTATCAGTTTCACCATCTTCTGCCGGAATTTACGGCACTTGAGAATGTCATGATGCCACTGGCGCTGGGAGGAGTGACTCCCCGGCAGGCGAAACCCAAGGCTGAAGCGCTTCTGGAACGTGTCGGGCTGGGGCAGCGTTTGCGCCACAAGCCCGGAGAGCTGTCGGGGGGTGAGCGCCAACGAGTGGCCATTGCCCGAGCTCTGGTCAATGAGCCCAATTGTGTGTTGATGGATGAGCCCACGGGTAACCTGGACCAGCACACGGGTGAAGGAATAAGAGCTCTGATTCAGGATCTGCGCGATAATTCAGGCACGGCTTTTATCATGGTGACCCATGACATGGGGATGGCCAAAAGTTTGGGACGAGTACTTCGGTTAGAGCAAGGAACCTTGGTTCAGGAGTCCTGAGCTTGGCTGCGCTGCCGTTTGGTTCTCAGGTGGCGGCGTAGTTGCCAGTCCGAGCGCACTTTTCGACGCCACAGGTATTGCACGGCCAGATAGGCGATACAGGCGCTGATCGTTGCCAGCAGAAGAGAGCCCAGATATAACGGAATGCCGATTTCAAATAACCGGTCACTGACCCAGTGCCAGTTAGCGTGGAACTCGAAGGGCAGTACTGGCCGGTCCAGTATCCAGGCGCCGACTTTGTAGTTGAAGTAGAAAATAGGTGGCATGGTGAGCGGATTGCTGATCCAAACCAAAGCGACGGATAGCGGCAGGTTTGCGTTAAACCAAATGGCGAAAAAAGCAGCGGCAACCATTTGGAACGGCATTGGAATGAAGCAAAACCAGATGCCAATCAGGAAGGCCCGTGCCACACAGTGACGGTTAATGTGCCACAAATTGGGCTCATGAAGGATATCGCCTAGAAAGTGCAGGCTCTTCATAGACTGCACTTTTTCTGGAGTCGGCAAATACCGTTTCATAAACCTCTTTGGCATTTCGAGCTGTAGCCTTTGTCATTACTGGTTTGGCGGTTTCGGGTACGCGGTTTGTACCCGCTTATGTACCCGCTTTTTCATCCGCTTGAACTCAGCCTGTTTGCCGATGGCTGGCAATGGCTTCTGCTATCCAGGCATCAACTTCAGTCTCTACCCAGCGAGAAACGTTGCCGAGTTTAATGGGGTGCGGAAATTCGTCACGGCTGATTTTGTCATAAATTGCCGTCCGACGTAATCCAACGCGCTCCATTACTTCAGATATTCTCAGTAACCGCTCGCTCATTTCTCCGCCCTCCGCTCACAACGCCCGCCATCTTCGGTTGCTTTTACAAACCACAACCCGCCCATTTTCATCGCCCCCGGGATGCGCCCCTCATTGGCCCAATTCTGGCACGTTCTGAGGCTGGGCACCTTGCCCGGGAAGTTTTTTTCTTTCCATTCTGCCAGTGTGATTTTGCTCACTTCTTACCTCCCGCCTTCTCGGCTTCGTCGGCTTGCTGGCGTAGGCGTTGGGCGTTCGACCTCAAAAATTCATCTGGCCGCGTTAAATTCATGCCCTCCAGCTTATTCGCAATGACCTCCACCGCCTCGGCTTGCTTGCGAAGGATGAAGGCACCGCTACTGGGGCCAATTCCATCAGCCCACCGTGCATACTCAATCCTCAAGTCTCTGTCATGTGCGTTAGGTCGTTGTGCAGCCCATTCCTCAAGCTCCGCCACCTTTGCCTGAGCCTGCTCAAGCACATCAGCCCGTACATATTTAACCGCTTCTGCCGGATCACAATGCTCATCCGGCGCGGGGTCATCGCTCCAAACCAGCGAGTCAGGACCATGCAGCAAACACTCGCCGGGTATCAGGTAGATTGTTTCTGGGGTGTTACTCATCGTCAGAGCCCTCCTGCTTGGGTGGTTGTGGGGCATCGAACGGAACAACGGTCACGAAACCTTCTTGGAAGCATTCAGCGCACGCGATGTTTAGGCCGTAGGATTCTTGCTCCCCATCGTCACCATGTATGCCGCCTACCCACAAAACACACTCCGTAAAGTCCTCTTCATCTTCCCCGTCCCCTGTCATGACCTTGATCATTTCCAGCCCGTGGAAATCGAGCGTCATAAACTCAGGCACCAGCTTCCACCCCTCCGGCACTCCGGCGCTTGGTGGTTGTGGGTGCGCGCAACCCGTTTCCGAGCACGTTCGGCAGACCTGAATGGCCGGGCAGTCTATCGGGCCAGTTACGTGACGGCCTTTGCCTTTACATCGCGGACAGATAGACTCCGGCTCCGCGTCACCCTGAAGTTGGTCTAGCAGTTCTTCCGCGTACTCACACACACGGTTCAGTTCGTCGTTCTCGGCCCGGTCTTGGTCACTGGGCCAGATAAAATGCGGTATCTCGTTCACACCTCACCCCCAATCTGCTTAATTTCCCCGTTCACCACAGTGTAGGTTTTCGGCTCGTCCTCGCACCGGTTCACAGCCCGGCAGTCCTTGTCGGTCGCCGCCCGGATGGCCTCGGGATCGTTAATCACCCGCTGATCCTCGGGCGAAAGGAATGTCGCGGCAAAGTCTTGGTTAAAGCGGTTCATGCGGCAGCTCTCCATGATTTGGTCAGCCATTGAGTTTTTGGGTCGCTCGGCACAACAAGCGGGGCGACAACGGGCTTCGGCTTCTCTTTCCGCCGGTACGGTCGCGGCCCCGGCTTTGGCCCGCCGCCCGCACCTTGGCGGCTGGGTATGTTCTGTTCCAGCCACGATTCTAGAAGCTCACGCTTACACGCGCGCCAGAGTGTCGGGCGGGTAATGCCCAATGCCTTGGCGGCGTCGTCTCGACTGCCGCCGTTTTCGGCGACGCTCACCAGCGTTTTGAAGCGCTCCGGGGTGAGGGTGAATTTCTTGCTCATGCGGCAGCTCTCCATTTCATCGTGGCCGCTTTGACGTGCGGCAAAGCGCGGTCTACGTTCAGCGGCAGGTGCGCCACCTGCTCGGGCTTGAGCCAGTGGATTTCGCCGCCATCGACTTTCGAGCGCTGATCCTGACCGGCGTAGGGACTGCCTGCGAAGCCTTGCTTCTTCGGAATGTGCTCGTCCAGCCAGGACATTAGGTTTTCCCGCTTGCACACGGCCAGCAACGTGGTGCGGGTAATGCCGAGCGCCTTGAAGGCGTCCGCTCGACTGCCTCCTTGCTCGGCAATCTTCACCAGCTTCCGAAAGCGGGCCGGGGTCATTTTGTAGGGCTTGCTCATGCGGCCTCCTGCTGCCGATGCACGGCAATGGTGTCCAGCGTGGTAATTCCGGCCGCTTCAAGTACGCGCCGAAGCTCTGCTTGAATGGCCTCGTCGGTGACGCTGGCGCTCACTTCCAAGGCAAAGGTGCAGGCCACGGTAACGGGCACGCGTCCAGCGTCACGGGGGGCGCTCGCGGCCGGCGCAGATGGCTCCAAGGTTTCGCCGCCCTGGCTGGCCACGTACTGCTCGCTATCCTCGGAATTGATCTGCTCAACGACTGTTGCGGCGCTTTCCTGCGGCGCTTTGGTGACCACTTCGGCTTGACGGGCCTCCTGTTCGCGCGCCATCTTTTCGCGCATTCGCTGCTGGGCGACTTGCTCGCGGTCCAGCTCCGAGGCCATAAGGGCGGCCAGCTTGCCGGCGTAGGCGGTTTCCTCGTCAAACAGGAAGTGCTCGACGTGACCCCGGTTCAATGGGGCGCTTAGGCCGGCCTTGTAGCTTTCGTTTTCCAGCTTGAGCAGGCGCATATCGGTTTGATCCTGCAGGCGCTTGTCCTCGTCTACCAAAGCGTCTAGCTTGGTGCGCGCACCGGCGGCCAGCTTTCCGGTGCCGGTCACAGCGGTCACGAGGGCGAGGTGGTCGCACTCGGCACGCTGAAACTCCGGGCGCACACCCTTGTCGGCCCAACGCTCGGCGCGGTGGGCTTGTAGCAGCTCTACAGCCAGCGCCCGAGTCTCGTCGTCAAACACCTTGGCTTGGGCGAGCAGGGCTTGGCGGCCGGTTTCGACCATCGTTTCCAGCTCCTTCATTTGCGCATCGAAGGCTTTGACCGGGGCCGACGCCTTGGCGACTTCTTCTTTGCGGCGCTTGCTGATGGCGGCCTTCGTGGCGTTCAGTTCGGTGGCCAGCTTCTTGGCCCCTTTCACCGTGTCGGCGGTCACCAGAATGCCCTCGTACTTTTTCAGTTCCAGCGACAAGGTGGCCTTCAGTTCGTCAAAGTTCACTTCAACGAGGGCGGGGACGTTGTTAATGGCGATAAGTTCTTGCATGGCAATTATGCTCCGAAGATGCCGATTGCACTCTGCGGCTCGGCTTGAGGTTGTGCTTCAGGGATGGCCACATCGAATTGCAGACCGTTGTGCTCGGTCGGCGCGCTTTCCAGTTGCGCCCGGTAGCTTTCAACCACCGCATCGAACGCGAGCAAGTCTTGCTCCAAGGCGTCAATGTAGTCGTCGTCTCGTGCAACCTTGAACGCGAACAGGTCTTTGCCGGCCACCGCCAGGTCAGGACAGTACAGGCAGAAGTGCCACCACTTGCGCCCGGTCAGCCACAAGCAGCCCTGCACCTGATCCATGAATTCGCTAATGTCGCCGTCCAGCACGATGGAGCGGATGCGTTCAGGCGCGACTAGGCACTTGTACTCGCTGCCCCCGGTGTCGCCAATCAGGCCGTCCGCGCTGGCACCAAACTTGCCGTCCGTGGTGACCACAAAGCCGGCTTCGTGAATGAGCTGGCCGAGCTTTTGTTCATGGCGCGCCCGTGCGTCCGGCTCCAACCGGTTGCCGCGCTTCATCTGGTACGTGCTAAAGCCTTCGTCCAGCGGCTTGCCGGTGATGCGTTCGCACGCCAGCCGGAAGGCGTAGTTCAGGGCGGCCTCGCTGTAGCTGCCCACCTTCTCGCCGTTCAGCGCTTTCTGGACCGCCTGCGCTTTCGGGGCGGCCTTGTAGCCGGCAATCGCCAAGGCGTCGGCCTCGCTCTTACCCGCCAGAATCGCGTCCACATAGAGTTGCTGGCGACTGTCCAGCCCGCCAACCAGCGCTCGGATGGTGGAAAACATGCTGGCGGTAATCACCCCCGCTCGCGCGGCGTGCCACTGCTCGGACCCTTGCTGGCACTCAATGATGCACACGGTCAGGCCGCGCACTTGGAATTTTTCAAGCCCCTGATAGATGCTCATTGCACTGTCTCCCCCTCATAGGTGCGCGACTCCAATTTCTTCAGGTCGTCGCCGCGCCGTTTTACCGCTTCCCGGAACGCTTTGTACGTTTCGAGGTCGCCGGATTTATTGAGCGCCTTCACGCCTTCGTTCCAGACTCGGGTTAGCGCCTCGGTGCTGTCGGCCTGCTCGGCGCGCGCGGCCCACGGGCTGGCTTCCATGGCAGGCTCAGGCTGGCCAGACAGCTCGATACCCTGGCCGCCGTCCGTGTTCAGGTAATGGATGGCCTGATCCAGCCGCTCGGTTTTCGGCCAGTATTTGTAAGCGCGCTTGACCACGGTTTTCTTGGCCATCTCCGGCCAATCCGTCACCCACGGGCACGACTTCTTTTTGTCTACCCATGCCTTCCAGGCGCTTGAGCGGTCGCGAATGGCGTTGATTTCGGCAATGCTCATGGTTTCCGTCAGGTAGTCGCCGTCCGCCGTTTTAACCACGACGTACACGCCTTTAGGTTCGCCCCGGTCGGCACTGAACGGATCAAAGCTATGCGAGGGCGTGCGGTCCATGCCGTTCAGAAAGAACGTGTCGTTGTCGTGAACCACCTCCGCTTGCGCCCATCGGATAGAGCCGGTCGCCATGGCCAAATCCATGAGCCCGATGTAGCTAATGTCCAAGCACACCTTGCCGTCACGCGGCACCAGATACGCTTGCTTCTTGGCTGGGTTCAAGCTGATACCAATGGCCGCGATGTTGGTCACGGAGTTGTAAACCGACTGCCGATTCTTCATGGCCACGCCAAGCATGTAAGGGCTGGCTTGGATGGCCTGAATGGCAAAGCCGGCCTCGCGGTCAAAGTTCAGGCCATTCTCGGTGGCCACCGCCTCAAACGCGCCTTTGGCTAAATAAATATCGTTTTGGATGACTTCAAGTTGGTTGCTCATGCCAACACCTCCGCTAACCGCTGTTCGCAGAGCTGGCCAGCCAGCTCGCACTGCTCAATCTCAAACCAGCCCCAATGGCACTCGCCAACCGGGATCGACATAGCCTCGGCAAGCCACTGATACGCCTCACTTCGGGACAGTACCGCTTGTGCCATAAGGCGATTAAAGATGGCCTTGTTCTGCTTTCTGGCCTTCCGCAATTCCTCGTCGGCCAGCGTGCCCAGCGGCAGGTCGGTGTGCGGGTGCAGGCCCACGTAGGCGCGGCAGTGAAGGCACCGATACACATACGGCCAGTCACCGTAAGAGCGACCGCCGTAAACGACGCTATGGTGCTCGATAAGTACCGGCACTTCCGGCCCGCAGTAACGGCATGTTTTTGGTGCTGGCAGTGGGTTCTTCACCCGGCGCAGCGCCTTTCGGCTCACATGCGGCAGCGGAAACGGGGGCTTTATCTTCTCGGTTTTGACTGCACGAAGGTCGATGTTCATGCGGCGCGCCCCCGTATCAGTTCCATGGTGTACTCGGCGTCCTCGTGCAGCTTGGCCAGCCCGATCAGCTGTTCTATCGCACGGGCTTTCAGGTCCAGCAAGCGCTTAACGCCTTCAACTTCTCCGAGCGTTATCATCATTACGGCAATATTGAAGTCGTCGCTGTCCAGCTCGATCATCTGGTCGATCACGTTGTCCCGGTCGTACACGTCCTTCACTACGCGGTAGCCCTTGCGGTATTCCAGCGCGTAGTAGCCACCGCCCTGCAATTCGGCGCGCATGGCCTCGGTGTTGCGTTCGATCAGCCGTTCCAGGTCGGCGGCGGCGTCGAGCTGTATTTGGTGTTGCGCTGCAGTCATTCCCATGGTCATACCCTCCTTACGCGGCCCGCTTGGTGCGCTGGGCCAGCGCCTCTTGTTTCAGTTCTTCCAGCCGGTGCCGCAAAAAGCGCAGCTTGGCGGGGAAACACTCGTCGTGGCTCCACTCGTACAGGTTCATCTGCCAATCCACTTCGGTGGTGTCCTTGAAGACGGTCACGCTGATGCCGGTGGCGCCGCTGTTGGCGGCAATCACTTGCGCCTCGGTGGTCAGCTCGCTGATGTCCATGGCCAGCTCGAAAATGGCGAGGATTTCTTGTTTCGGGGTCATGCTGCACGCTCCATCGCCGTGCGCTTGCCGATGTAATCAGCAAGGCGCTGGGCGTTGTCCTTCGGGTTATTGTCGGCCAGCTCGACGTGCGTCAAGCGGGGCGCGGTTTTGCGAGCGCCTTTAACGGGGCGCTGACTGCCTTGAATGGTGATGCGTTGAATGGTGGTCATGTTCGTGCCCTTCCGAATTTTCGTGTTGTCGGAAAGAATACTAGCAGCGCTATTATAGAGCTTCAAGGATTTTGCTAATTAATGTTGGTATTTTTTTTGAGGGCGAAAAAAAACCCGCACGCGGCGGGCTTTTCGAGGGGGAGGCGACTAGGCGGCGAACGACACCGTTTTGCAGATGACGACGCCGACAATGTGCGCTCCGGGCGGAAACTCAATGATGGCATCGGGCCATGCGGGGTTCAGGGCTTTCAGGTAGCGCCGCCCGCCGTCGATCATCAGTTGCCGCAAAATGGCCGCCTCGTCCTGGGGATTGCGCACCAGCACGATGGAGCCTTGCCGGGGCTGGCCAGCGGGGTCAATGTGAATAATGTCACCGTCGTCAAAGGAATAGCGGTCGCCGGGGGATTTCATGGCTTCGCCCTCGACGACCAAGGCAAACGTCTTATTGCTGTGGGGAACTGGGCACAAAATTCGCGTCTCCGAAGCATGATCCCCGGTTGTCGGTTGCGTGGTGCCGGCCTCCATCCATGAGATCAGTGGTACTCGCTCAGTATCGTCGTCAGACAATCGTGAGCTTCCTTGTTGTTTTTCGGATTGTGACGCATTTGGCAACAAGTTGGCAAGGCGCGGTGAAATATTCTCAAGCGGTACATCGAAAAACCGGGCAAACATCGCCGCCGCTTCCAGGTTGAGCGGGATATTTCCGGCCATGTATTGGCTTACTGCCGTCTGCCCCGACCAGCCCAGCTCGCCCGCCATGCTTTCTTGGGTGAGCTTTTTACCGGCCAATCGGTATTCCGCCTTTTTCCGCTTGTACACGTCTTTCAGGCGCTCGGCATCGGCGCGTTCTTCTTCGTTTAGAGGGCGTCGCTTAGTCATGGCGCGAATAATAGCGGCATTGGTGGTGAACTCCCATTAATCACGCTGGTATTTTCTTGGCAAAAAAAACCAACAGTGCTAGTATCTGGATTATTGAAGGAGGACACCGAATGACCGAGCAAAGTCTGAAAGAGTACCTGAAAGACAAAACCCAAGCCCGAGTGGCTGCCGATATTGGCGTCACGCAAGGCGCGGTGTGGTCCATGCTCCGCTCGGGCCGCCGCATCATGGTCTGCACCCACGACGACGGTCGCGTAGAAGCCTACGAGATCAAGCCGGTGGGCCGTAAGGCCGCAGCGTAAAGAGGTGATAACTATGTACGCCGACCCACGAGACATAAGGAAGCACGCCTACAAAGTGGTTTTTTCGGACAGTGAAAAAGCCCGTTTGGATGCCGCCGCGCAAGCCGCGAAGGCACAACCCAGCACTTACATTCACGACCAAATCATGGAGGCCGTGCAGCAGCTCGAAGCCGCGCTGGCCGCCCAAAACTCAGAACCTAATCGTACCGCCGTTGGTGCGGAATAAGAACGCACTTTCGAGTCACTGGAGAAATGGAAATGCCTGACAACAATCAAGTAGTCGTGGACTTCTCAGACAACGAACGGGCGCGCCTTGAGCGGTGTGCGAGCCTCATCGGCGTGAGCCCGGAGCAATTTATTGAACAAACCCTTGCCAGCGGCCAGCCCGAACTCCGGGCGGTCGCTGTGCCTTTTGAGTCACTGAAAAAGCACTGATTAGAGGGCGAACATCCCGCCACCCGCCGGCGGCAATAGGCGGGCGCCCGAGCTGACTGAGGGTGTGTATGCAACCGGGTGTGGGAGCCCGGCCAGAGAATCAGCAGCAGCACGGCCCGAAGCGCCCACCGGCATGTGGTCAGCCGATCCTTCGCAACCCAGGGTGACGTGTTGACAGCTCGGAAAGACGAGCACGTATCTGGAAGTGTCCTCTCCGTTAAAAGCGGGGTTCTTGGTGGAGGGCATTTCACAGATGCGTAAGGGGTTGGGAGTTGCCCGGCCGACGCATCGCCGCAATGACAATTGCGAATCTGTTGCCCTGGGCCATGGCGCAAAACTGGCCTGACAATCACGCAATAAAAAACCCGCCATGACGGCTGCGTGAACAGCTAGGCGGGTTACTCAAACGAGTGAGGTAATTATGACCAAGAACACGATTTACCGCAAGGCGCAAATAGTTTGGCTGGACCTGCGCATTGGCGCGCTGGGGCTGCTCATGCGACTGGAAGATGCCGGCCCGATCACCGACCGGTGGAAGCGGCTGGCGTGCCGTCAAGGCGGGTATATCCAGCAACGCAACAAGCTGCGCACCCCGGCTGAAATTCGTGAAATTGAGCGCAAGCGGGGGCTGGTATGAATTGGGTAAGACTTTGGCACGATATGCCGAACGATCCGAAATGGCGCGCTGTTGCTCGAAAATCCGGCCAGCGCATTGGTGACGTAATGTCGGTCTACCTGCACATGATGGTGCAGGCCAGCGAGAACGAACCAAGGGGATCTATCGAGGGATGGGACGACGAGGACGTGGCGGCAGCCTTGGACATAGAGTCGGACGCGGTTCTGGCTATCCGCGAGGCAATGCAAGGCAAAGTATTGCTAGGCAACGAGTTGGCCGGATGGGATAAGCGGCAGCCAAAACGTCACGATGACAGCCGTGAGCGCGTGCGTCGTCATCGAGAGAAAAAGGCTGGCAAATCAACAGAGTGTAACGAATCCGGTAACAAAGAAAGCAGTAGCCGTAACGCCTGTAACGACGATGTAACGCAGTGTAACGCCCCAGATACAGATACAGATACAGATACAAACAACCCTCCGTCATCTGCCGATGACACCCCGGCGGCGACCGTCGAGCGAGACACCCCGAACTACCAAGGCATCGTTGACCTCTACAACGACCTGCTGGGAGAGTTCTTGCCCAGCGTAGCCGTGCTGAACGATAAGCGCCGCAGAACGATCAAGGCGCGTTGGAAGCAAAAGTGGGGCGAACGCTCTTACGGCAACGACCTGAACTTTTGGCGCAAGTATTTCGTGCACGTTCGCCAATCCAAACCGCTCACCGGCACCAAGGACGGCTTCGACTGGCGCCCAGGCTTTGACTGGCTGCTCAACGAAACCAACATGACCAAGGTGATCGAGGGCAATTACCACCAAGGTGACGACCGCCGCACGGATCATCTCAAGGAGGCGGTATGAGCATCGACGTTTACGAAGCCGCCGTTCTAAGTCTGACCCTGCGCGCCGATTACGCCGCTCAGGTGTTCGACAAGATCAAGCCGTCCGACTTCAGCGGCAGTCTGCAGCAATACGCGCAAGCCGCTTACGACCTGTTGCAAGAAAACAAAGCGGTAGACCTGCTGACGGTGGCCGAGCGCATGGAATCTGCCGGCGCGGTCAACGCTGGCGAGTTGCTGGCGCAAATCGTGGAGCAGAGCAACCGCCCGAGCATCGAAAACCTGCCTGCCTACTGCGACATTCTCAGCAATCGCGGCCTCAAGCGGAACCTCTACACGGCCGCCTTGCAGGCGCGGGTGATTCTGGACGAAGAAACCGACGCCAAAATCGCGCACGAAAAGATACTGGCCGAGTTTGAAGGGGCGCAGACCGACCAAACCGACGACAGCTTGTGGGATATGAAGCGGGCCAGCAAAGAGTTCCTGGAAGAAATGCAGCGCCGGAACGACTCAGGCGGTGCGCTGATTGGGCTGTCTACCGGCTTTGAGCACTTGGACGACCGACTGAACGGGATGCAGGCGGGCGACCTGATTATCGTGGCTGGCAGGCCGTCCATGGGCAAGGCACAACCTCTGACCGCAAAGGTTTTGCTGTCAGATGGCCGGTTCAAGCAGATGGCCGACGTTCGTCTTGGTGACCGCCTGGCCTCTGTGGACGGTGCGGACTCGCAGGTTACGGGGCTGTTTCCGCAAGGCGTCCGACCGATTTACAAGGTTACTCTGTCAGATGGCCGTCAGGTCGAGTGCGACCTTGAACACCTCTGGACAGTTGAAAGCTGCAAGTTTGATGGCCAGCGCACACTGACGACTGAGGCGATAGCCAAGATGATCCAGCGTGAGCGCTACCAGAACCGGATCAGGCTGGTTACTCATAACGGCAATTTTGGAGCCCGGACCGAGCTGCCCATTGATCCGTGGTTGATAGGCTTTCTGATTGGCGACGGCAGCTTGTGCGGCAGTGGTGTTCGGTTTAGCACCGGGGAGCCCTGGATTGTCGAGAAAGTGGAAAGCTGCCTGCCTGCAGGGTGCAGCATTAAACGCATCAGCAAGTACGACTACCGGATTATTGGGACTGCGCAGGCAAACCCCGTACTGAATGCGGTTCGCTCCCTGGGAATAAATCAACTTTCCGCGAACAAAACGATACCTGACCGGGTGATCAGCGCCGACAAGGCAACGAGAACACAGGTTCTCCTGGGGCTAATAGAATCCGACGGATGGAGCCAAAACCGAAGCCTGCAATTCTCAACGTCGTCCGAGAAGCTGGCCGTTCAGGTCCAGGCGATTGTGCGCTCCCTCGGCGGTGTGGCGTCGTTGAGACGCAAGGGCAACATCCAGTACACGGCCAACGGCGAATCATTCGCTGGCCGTGATGCGCACATCTGCTCAATCTACTTCCCGAAAATGGAAAACCTGATCGAGTCCAGCCGAGTCCAAAAGCACCTTGGCGAAGGACGACAGCGCGGCTGCACCCCGGTCATTCGGAGCATTGAGTACGTGCGCGATGACCTTGCCCAGTGCATCAAGGTTTCGCATCCGTCCTGCCTGTATATCACCGACGACTACACGGTGACGCACAACACCACGTTCGCCATGAACATCGTGGAACACAACGCGGTGCGCGACCAAGTGCCGAGCATTGTGTTCTCCATGGAAATGAGCGCCACCCAAATCATCGAGAAAATGACCGCCTCACTGGGCGGGATCAATCTCGGTTCGTTACGCCGGGGCACCCTGACTGGCGAGGAATGGTCCAGGTTCACCGCCGCGAGCCAGCTGGTGCAACGCGCCAACTTGCACGTAGACGACCGAGGCGGCCTAAGCGTGGCGCAAATGCGGGCGCGTTGCCACGAGGTCCGCCGCAAGACCGGGAAGCTGGGCCTGATTATGGTGGACTACCTGCAGCTAATGAGCGGCAAGGGCGAGAACCGCGTGCAGGAGATTACCAAGATTTCCGGCGGCCTGAAGGCGCTGGGCAAGGAGTTCAAGTGCCCGGTGATTGCCCTGTCGCAGCTATCCCGTGCGGTTGAATCCCGCAACGACAAGCGACCGATGATGAGCGACCTGCGCGAATCCGGCTCCATTGAGCAGGACGCCGACGTGATCCTGTTCCCGTACCGGGAAGGCTACTACACCGACCCGGACAACCCGGACCCCATGACGGAAATCATTTTCGGAAAAATCCGCATGGGTGAGCGCGGCAGCGAAGGTCTGGAATTCCAAGGCCACTACTCTCGGTTCGTGGCGCTGGATCACAAGATTGATTTTGAGGCCAAGCGCCGACTGGCGGAACAGCAAGAGCGTGAGCAGTACCAAGGCAAGTCGCGCAACAAAGGGGGGATGCAGCTATGAGTCGATTGCCACGAAAAAACACCGTCAACGGCGAAGTGCTGCGCCTGATGCTCGACGGCAACGCCCGCACCAAGCTGGACATTACCGCCGCGCTCGGATTACACCCAGCCAAAGAGGTGACCGCCCGATTGCGCGATTACCGCAAAGACGCACCCGAGGGTTATTGCTTGGACGTGCGGCAATGGACCGAGAAGCGCGCCGGTCAGTTGGTGTACGTGTACCGCATCGTCAACGCTCCGAAGTGGATGCTGGACGCACTGGCCGCCGAACGACGCGAGCAGGGGGTGGCGGCATGAAAATCAAACTCTACAACAAGGCGTTCAGCACCGCGCACTGGTATCGCTTTCGTGTTCAGGACCGCAAGGCCGTGATGAACGACCGGCCCGGTTGGCGCGTTCGTCTGGCGTGGTTTTTTCGCAGTCTCGCGGATCGACTGGATGGGCGCGAGAGCCTGGCGATGGATATGGAATCACTGCCCGCCCTGCCGAAAGCCGAGCGAAACGCGGCCATGAATCGCGGTCTGGATTACGCGGAAACCCTGTTCGCAACCATGGTGGCCGACGAAGCCATGACCGTGGCGCTGCACGAATACCGCCCCGACTTATGCCAAGGAGGCGATACCCAATGAGCACAGGAGATCATAAGGCCATGACCGACCAAGAGCGCGTCGAGTTGTCACTGTCACTGATGCCGGCCACCCGGGACGACCTGGCCAAGCTGTTGAGCCTGCCCAAGCACCACACCGGCGTACTGCTGCGCAAGATGGAGCGGGAACGGGTGGTACGCCGCAACGCCGATGGCACGTATGACCTGCTGCCGAGCGTGGGTGCTGTTGGGGAGGACGTGGCATGACCTGCAAACACTGCCAAGCCGGCACTCACCTACAGCACGGCGTCCACCTGGGCGAATGTGAAATGCACCGCTGCGAGGATTCTTCAGTCACTCAAAAGTTGGCGCTGGTGCCCATGGAACGCGACACCTGGCACCAGCCCGGCAAACGGGTGCAGTCGGATGCGCCCTTTACCTTCGGAGGTTCGCATTATGGAAAACGGTAGACCGGTTGATCTAGTGACGGCAATGACGGGGAGGGTGGCGTGATGTCATACGGATTCGAGATGACGCAGTGGAGCCCCGGCACCGTGCTGGTGCTGGGCGTGGCGCTGATTATCGCGTGGGGCATGTTCGGGAGGAACGACTGATGACGAAGACAGACACCACACTGTTTCGCGTGATGCTCGTGATTCTCGGCATCGCGCTGGCGTGTTTGGCCGTGGGCTGCTTCCTGGGCGACGACACGCCGGGCATGTTGCTGTCGGCCATTTTGAGCGGTAACTGCCTGTTCGTGGCGGGGAGGTTGTCATGAACGAGGTACTGATGCAGGCCATCCTGCGCGAGCTGAACCGTGGCCCGATGAGTCTGGCCGGGCTGGCGCTGGCGCTCGGGCGCTACCCGAAAGACGTGCGCCCGGAGCTGGGCGAGCTGGTGCGGCTGGAAAAGGTCACCCTGCACGCGGACGGGCGGCGCTACGTGCGCACCGACCGGCGCACTCAACCCAGCCCGACTGGACCGGAGGCGGCATGACCAACACTAACCCCTGCTGCCGCCGCTGCGCGCAGACCGAGAAGTGCCCGGCGTCCGGCTTGCCGATAATGTTCACGACCATGGTGGTGTGTTCTGAATGCGGCAATAAACGCTGCCCGAAGGCCACCGATCACCGACACACCTGCACCGGCAGCAACGAGCCCGGTCAGGTGGGGAGTGATTACCGATGAACGAGATCGTTATCAACTCCGAGCCCAGCCTGCGCAAAGCCCTGCGCGACGTGGAAGCCGAGTACCGCGAGCACAAGTTTCTGCGCCTGCGCACCAAGGCGGGCGTGGGCCGCTCGCTGGATCAGAACGCAATCTCACACGCGTGGTACAACGACATTGCCCTGCAGATCGCGGACACGCCGGAGAACGTCAAGTGCGAGTGCAAGCTGCGCTTCGGGGTGCCGATCCTGCGAGCCGAAGACCCGGATTTTCGGGAAATGTACGACAACAGCATTCTGCGCAACCTGACGTATGAGCAAAAGTTGAAGGCCATGCGTTACATGCCGGTCACGTCCAACATGACCAAGCCGCAGTTGTCGCGCTACCTGCAGCACGTTCAAGCCAGCTACGCCCAGCAAGGGGTGATGGTGTTCTTCCCGCAAGAAATGGAGGCCGCATGAGCCAACCCACAATCAAAAAAGCCAAACGCGCCGAGCAGGCCGAGATTGAGCGCCAGACCGCCGAGTTTCTGGCCAAGGGCGGCCGCATTCAGCGCGAGCCCCGCCGCCGCACCAAGGTGGTGGACCTGACCTGGCGCAACTACGCGCAGACGGCGATGGAGGACGCGGAGTGAGGAAGTGCCGCCTGAAGGCGTGCCGAGCCGAGTTGCCGCCGGCGAAGGCGAGCACGGCCGTCGAGAAGGCGGGCTTTTGCGGTTACGACTGCATGGCCAAGCACGGCCTTGAGAAAGCCCGCGAGCAGGTGGCCAAAGAAACCCGGCGCTGGGTGCGCTCGGAGAAAGCGCGCCTGAAGACCAAGGGCGACTGGACCAAAGAGGCGCAAGCGGAGTTCAACAAGTACGTGCGTGCCCGAGATTGTCACCAGCCGTGCATTTCCTGCGGGCGTTACCCGAGCGATGCCGACCTGCTGACCGGCAGCCGGATGGACGCGGGCCATTATCGCTCGGTCGGCTCGTGCCCGGAGCTGCGCTTTGAAGAACTGAACTGTCACGCGCAGTGCGTGAAGTGCAACCAGCACCTCAGTGGCAACACCGTGGAGTACCGCATTCGACTGGTGCAGCGCCTTGGTGCGGAAACGGTGGCGTGGCTGGAAGGCCCGCACGCGGCGAAGCACTACACCATCGACGACCTGAAGGCGATCAAGGCGAAGTATCGAGCCATGACCAAAGAGCTGCAGAAGCAGCGGGAGGCAGCGTGAACGCCGTTGAACCCGCGCGCGGAATCGGTAACGATAGCATCCTTTCTATCGCAAGGGATTTTGCCATGACGCCCGATTTTACCCAGCCCCGCCCCGGCTGGCGCCGCACCGTCGTGAACGGCGAGGTGCTGTACCTGCCGCGCGGGATCAGCTACGTCAACAACCTGTGGCGGGTGACCGTCTACAACAAGCAGGAGTACCAGAAGACGCTGACCGGAGCCTGGCGCAACCTGAACCGCCGCCGCAACGGCGATTTGTCGATTCCGCCCACGGCACGCGGCCCCCAAAAACGGATTGATACCGGCGTGATTGGCGTGTGGATACAGATCGACCGGCTCAAAGGCGAGTCGTATGCGGTGCTGAAAGTCACCATGGCGTGGGGCTCCGGCAGTCGAGCGGCGTGGCTGGGCTCGCGCAAGCTGGAACGCCTGACGCAAGACTGGCTGGACCGAACGCTGTGCCGAGCCATTGGCTTTCGCTGGTACGTGCTGCACCTGAAGCGTCAGGATCAATTTCACGCGCCCATTCGCCCCAAAGACCTGCCCGACGAGTGGGTGCCGGAGACGCCGGTGCGCCGGGTGCTGACGGATGAAGTGTTTGCGCTGGAAGAGCGGCGCGCATGACCGAATCCGGCGTGGAGCAGCATAAGGCCGAGTGCCTGGCCCGCTGGCAAGCGCTGGAAGCCGAAGCCCGACAACGCTGGGCGCAGTATCGACGCAAACGGATCACACGACAGACATTGGAGGGCTGGCTAAAACAACAAAGCGAGATGGACGAGCGGACATTACGGGCAATCTTTAACGCGATGCGAGGCTAAACACGATGGCGATGCAAAAACGAACGGACAGTACACGAGCGTTGCGCAGGCAAGCCGAACTGGCAGTGGATATGTTTCTGGACGTGCTGTTGTCTGACAACGACGCGGTGGCGCGGGAGAGTCGCAGCGTCATCGGGGCGCTGGTGGAGTTCAAAGGGCAAATCCCGAAGTCGTCCGGGTACAGCGAGGTCTGCACCCTGGCGGCCAAGGTGGACCGGATGCAGCGGTTCAGCGACCTGCACCTGATGGCCTGCGTGTTGCTGCGCAATCTGAGCGACCGACAGCGGGACGCGTTGGTGTTCGACCGTTTCTACCGCAACCGCACGAAAGTGGCCGTGGACCCGTTCAGCGAGCGGCGTGTAGAGATTCACTGGGACGACGCGGCGTGCGCCCAAGCCCTGCGCTGCACGGTATCGACGTTCCAGAAACGGGTGTACGACGGCTATCAAAGTCTGGAGGCGGCCCTGAGCGACACCGCCCCGTTCACCAAGGCGGCGTAAAGGGCTTGACGCGTTTCGGATTGTGAGGTAGCTTGCCTCGTAGAGTCAGAAAGTTCCCCCGAAAAGCCCGCAGGCTTACGCCGTGCGGGTTTTTTTGTGCTCGATCCCCTACCTGGGACCCTTGGCCGACGCAGTAAGTGCGGCCCTTTTTCCGATCAACACGACCCCGGCCACTGCATCGCACGCCGGGGTTTTTGGTTTGGAGGCCGCCATGAGCCGTTTAGACGTTGTGATTGACGAGCTGATTGACCGCGAAGGCGGCTTTGTCGATGACCCGAACGACCTGGGCGGCGCGACGATGTACGGCATCACCGAGAAGGTGGCCCGGCTGCATCATTACGACGGCCCCATGCAGTACATGCCGCGCACCTTGGCGGTGGCGATCTACAAAGATCAATACTGGTCCGCCCCCAACTTCGACCGCGTGGCGCAGCTCAGCCCGAAAGTGGCGCACGAGCTGCTGGATACCGGCGTCAACATGGGTGTCGCCCGCGCCGGCCTGTTTTTGCAGCGCAGCCTGAACGCCCTGAACAACCAGGCGAAGCACTACGACGATGTGGTGGTGGACGGCTTGGTTGGTAACGGCACCCTCGGCGCACTGAAAGATTACCTCGACCACCGCCAACACCACGGCGAGTCGGTTCTGCTCAAAGCCCTGAACTGCCTTCAGGGCGCCCGATACATTGAGATTGCAGAGGCTCGTGAGCGCAACGAAGCGTTCGTATTCGGCTGGCTGGATCACCGCATTAGCCTTTAGGAGCGCACATGGCCATTTCCATTCCCGTCATCGACGGCCTGCTGGACGTGGGCGGCAAGCTCATCGACAAAATTTGGCCCGACCCCGCTGAACGGGAGAAGGCCAAAGCCCAATTGTTGCAGATGCAACAAAACGGCGAGCTGAAAGAGCTGGAAACGCGCATGAGCGCCATTCTGGCCGAAGCCAACAGCAAGGACGGCTGGACCAGCCGCGCCCGACCGTCGTTCTTGTACGTCATGTACGCGATGATTTTATCGGCCATCCCGATGGGCATTCTGCACGCGTTCCAGCCGGAGCTGGCGCAGCACATCGCCGCTGGTATGCAAGCCTGGCTCGCCGCACTGCCCGAGGAATTGTGGTGGTTGTTCGGGGCCGGCTACCTTGGCTACAACACCGCGCGCAGCGTGGACAAGCGCGGGCTCCTGAAGGGGCTCGGCCGATGAGTTTGAGAAGTCTGTTTGAAAACGCCCACGGCGTCCAACTGAAAGCCGAAACGCTGGCCCCGGCCGCATCGTACAGCGCCAACGGATTCGGCTTCGCCTTCGGCGTGCTGACGTTCAACCAATGGATGATGGCCGGCACGCTGGCGCTTGGGATCGCGACGTTTGGCGTGAACTATTATTTCGCTCGCAAGCGAGACGCCCGCGCCCGCCGCGCCGAGCAGCGCGAGGACGAATACCACCGCGCCCGACTGGCCAGCCTGCAACTGCCCGAGGGAGGCCCGAATGCCCAGTAACATCGTACTGCGCAACCTCACGCCGAAGACCGTCAAGGCCAATTCCGCGCCGATCATTGCGACCAAGGCCGGGTTGCGCGATGGCAGCCGCGCAGGTTCAGGCGGGGGCGGTGGGGGCGGCGGCGAAGCTCTCTCGTGGTCTGCCGTGGGTGGCAGCGTAGACCACGGAGCGGACATTCGCATACTGACGGACGGCACGTTCAATTTCGGTACGCGACCTCATGCTTCTCAGTTGCAATACCAAGAAGGCGACCGCCTTTGGTTAAACGGGGTGCTGCAAACCATCCAAGAGCAGTCCCTTGCGCATGGTGAGCTGGTTACAAACTCCGGTGCGTATGACATGTCCGATACTGGTCACACCGCCGACCGCGAAGATGTTGTCTTCCCCCGAGCGGGGTTTGCGTATGTCGCTTCGGCGGACGGTCACCCAGTGACCGCACCGGTAGGTCAGGGCGGCTCGCCCGCACCCAAGACGACCGACCGAGCCTATATCTCCTATAAGAGCTGGCAGTCGTCCGACATTATGAAATTGGTATCTACATCCTACGAGTCAATCACCAACGGGCCTTTCATCGGTGGCAACGGCCCAGAGATTGGCGAAGACGTAATTATTACGTCCTCTGCTACCGGCAATACTGTCGGTGGTCGGATTACCTTCGTAGATACCGTTAACAAGATTATCTCACTCGAAAAAGAAGGGTTTTCAAGTACCGACTTTCAAGCCGGCTGCACGATTCAAGGCGTCCAATCTGGCGCGATTGCGACCGGCGACGGTGTAACGTATTTGGTGTGGGCTGCGAGCAAGCGGTGGCGATTCGAGACGAACGCCGGCGTGCCTGCCCAAGCCCGCATGACGGTTGGCAATAACGTCATCATCGGAACAGATGCCGGCGAATGGCGGCCGAACGGAAGCCGAGCAGCGATCATCGCTGGGCTCCGACAAAAAGTTGCCACGTGGGAGCATATGGCGGCCTCATTGGTGTGCAAAGACGACGATACCTTGGTCGGCAAGATGCGCCTCAATGGGGTGCTGGACGTGTACGGCCCGCAACCTCTCGGCAAACCCCGCTCAGAAATCACCGCTGGTATTGGGCTTGGTCCTCACGTCTCCGACTATGCCGCCCGCAGTCCGGGTGGCCACCAATTCCGACACTGTAACGGGGTCTACGACGACTACCCGGCAAGGGTTATGCTCGGAAACGCCGCGAGCTGGGATCAGTGCTCGAAAGTCCAAGACTGCCTAATTAAAGAGTGGGCGAGCGATTCCATCCGAATCCAACTGAATTACGGCGACTTCGGCGCGGGCGAGACGGTTTCGGCGTTCATTTTCGACGGTGAGGATAACCTCATCAATACAGCCGGCTTAGTTTTGGGGACAGTTCAATGAGCATTGTTGGCGTAGATTACACGGAAATCACGGGGCTTACCGCCACGGGAGCCACCGACGGCTCTGGTGCGTGGAATACCGGCATCGACCTCGCCTCTTTTGGTGTCGCGGCGGGCGCAACCGGCGCGATCATCCTTATCGAAAACACAAGCTCGTCAAACCGCTGGGTCGGTCTTCGGGATAACGGAAAAGCGAACGCGCATATCCATCAGGATGCGCTTGGCCGATACAGTTATCCGAGTTTCGTTAGCCTCACTGGCGGCCTGGTGGATTTGTATTTCGAGGCCGGCGTTCGGTTCTTTGTTTTGGCATACACCGACTCAGACTTTATCCCCTTTGATGTTGATGGGGCCCTACCAACGCAGGCGCACGTGGCCGGAGTTGAGCAACTTACGGTGGCAAACGCTTCGGTGCCACTTAGCGCCACGCTCATAATCGGCAAGGGCCAAAACACCTGGGCGCCCGCCGAGGCAGGTGGGGCTTTATCAAGGCCGTACAACTCGGCGGGGATTCACCTAACCCCCCTGAACGAGGCCAACGAGTTTTATAGCACCGACTCGATCTCAGGAACAATCCTCGGATATGACACCTCACCGGTGACGGCTCTGCCGGGAACGGCGGTAAGCGTGACCTCTGACGGGTTGTGGGCGGACGCAAACGTTTCGTTCCCGGGGGCGTCCTTCGTATTTGGCTGGGGCGAGACGAGCGCTTCCGATACCAAGATCGAACTGCGAGCAAAAGGCAGCGCCTGGACGCCAAACAACGATGGCGGACGAATCAAGAGCAGCACTACGTCGCCCTTCATGTCAACGCCCGTTAATGCCGCTGGCGAATTTGAGACATATGTCGAGGCCGGCGATGCGTCACCGCAAATTCTGCTGTTTGGCTATACCGGTGATCCAGTTCCAACACCGACAGTCACCCTCTCCGCCGACCTCCAGCCCGGCGCCAGCTTCACGCTGACCTACAGCGACTACGACAGCGCCCCGGTCAGCCCGGTCACCATCACCGACAGCAACGGCAACAGCATCACGGTGGCAGTCACGATCAGCGACACGGTGGACGGTAGCAGTAAGCACGGCGGCACAGCGACCGGCACCATGCCCGCGCTGCCATCGTCCGGCACCGCCACGGGCTTGCTGTTTGGCACCGTGACGATTGAGTTGGGGACCGTGTAATGGCGAGCGTGTCGGCAAGCCTCATCCCGGAAACCGGGCGGCTGTTCATTGACCTGACGAGCTGGGCCGGGGATGCCGCGTTTACCGCCACGCCGGTGGCCGGCGACCAGCTGGAATACCCGGGCGAGTTGACGGTGGGCGCGGACGGTGTGACCACCGGCCCGAACGGGCTGCACACCCTGCGCCACGTTCAGGCCAACGGCAACAACGAAACCATCAGCTATCAGATCGGCCCCGCCGACCAAACGGCCCCAATCCTGTCCAACCCAAGCCTCGTGCTGGCTGGCCCGGACGCGGTGGATACCGGGGTGGACACCGACGAGTCGGGCGGGACGCTGTTCATCTGGCTAACGTCCAACGCCACCGAAACCCAGGGCGACGTGATCGCCAACGGCGACAGTCAGGCCGTCAGCGCCACCGGAGCGCAGACGCGCAGTTACACCGGCCTGCCACTCTCGACCACCTACTACGCGCATTTTGTGCATCAGGACGCGTCCGGCAACCCCTCGGCGGTGCAAACCGCTGGCCCGGTCATCACGCAACAATTGGCGTCCACGACCGCGCAGCTGGTGGTCGGCAGCAACCGCAATCTGGCCACGTTGGTCGATCCGATTGAGCCATATCTGTTCGAACAGTGGAGCCGCTTGCCGGTGGCGACCGAGCAACTGATTGCGCAGAAATCCTCGGGCAGTTTCGATCAGCACGGCAATTTCCAAACCGACCTGGAGGCCATTTTCCCGGTCTGGTTCGTCGCGACGGACGGGGTAATCCACTACCTCACCATCGACACCACCGGCCTCGAAAGCGTGGCGGATTTGCAGCCGGCCCCGTTCACCTTCACGGCCAAAAACTCGGTGGCGCGCAGTCTGGCGCAAACGTCCAACGTCATCACGGTGACCGAGGTCGATGCCGGGGTGGACATCCCGGTGGAGGTCGTCAACGGTTTGTGGTCAAAATCGACCAACGCGGGCAACGACTGGAGCGTGTTCACCGCCGACCCGGGCACGGTGCGGTTGAACGACCGCATCCAGGTTCAGCACACCTCGGCGGACACCTACGGCACGGCGGTCACCACCACGCTGCACATCGGCCCGGTGGGCAACCGCCAAAGCGGCACGTTCCGCTCCACCACGTTGGCGGATACGGTTAAGCCAACCATCTCCTTGGTCGGCGGCAACGTCACGCTGGTGCAGGGTACGCCGTATGTGGAGCCCGGTTACACCGCCACCGACAACGCCGACGGCGACCTCACGATGTCAGTGCAGGTCACCGGCACGATTGACGAGAACCAACTGGGCGCGCAGACCCTGGCCTACACGGTTGCAGACGACGCTGGCAACAGCGCCAGCACCACGCGAACGGTGACCGTCGTCGAGTACGTGCCGGACGACACCACGGCTCCGGTCATCACGCTGGTGGGCGGCAACATCACGCTGACCGTGGGCGACACATGGTCCGAGCCGGGCTACGCCGCCACCGACAACGTGGACGGCGTTCTGACCGGGCAGGTTGTGGCTACGGGCACGGTGGACACCACCCGCTCCGGCAGCTACCCGATAACCTACAGCGTCTCCGACAACACCGGCAACGTCGGCACCGCTACGCGCATTGTTACGGTGCTGCCGGCCACCAATTACCCGTTCGACAAGCCGGCACCGGCGCGCCGAACCGCAGCCGTGCGCCGGCCCGCTACCCCGTCAGGATTTGCCAAGACGTTTGTGTTGCAGGCGGGCGAGGTCATGGATTTTGATTTTGACCTGACCGACTGGCTGGCGCTGGAAGGCGACGGCATTGCGCAGGATTCGTGGGCGGTCACCGAGCACTCCGCGTCCTTGGACGTTCAAGCGATAGGGCAAGTGGCCAATCAGGATCGCGTCAAGGTGTGGCTGACGGCCAACCCGACGGAAGAGGGCGAGGCCGTGCCACTGCAACTGCAAGTCACCACCACCGGGTATCGAACCGCCGTCTTCCAGGTTCTGATGATCCTGATTAACCGGATGCACTAATGGCTCTTTCCGCGAACCCCAGAGAATCCACCAAGGCCAAGATGCGGGAGTTTGGCGACCTGTACCGGGGCGGCCCGGACGAAGTGCGCGGCGATGCGACCAAGTGTTACGGCGCACTGCACCCACGGGCCAGCCAGAAAGTGTGCGAGGCCATGGGGTGCGAGTATTTCAACCACCCGTACACGCAATCGTACCTGCGCGAAAAAACGGACAAGGTGGCCGAGAAGGCGGACATCACGCAGGAGCGGGTACTGAAAGAAATCATCCGCATTGGCCTGTTCGATGCGCGCCGCCTGTTCACCAACAGCGGCCACCCGATCCCGATTCAGGAGCTGGATGATGACGTGGCAGCGGCCATTGCCGGCATCAAGGTGCGGGAAATGCCGATGGGTGACGACGGCAAATTGGTGACCGTGACCGAGTACAAGATTTCGGACAAGGGCAGCGCGCTGGACAAGCTCATGAAGTTCTTGGGCTCTTACGAGAAGGACAACCGCCAGAAGAACGAATCGCTGGCCGAGGCGCTTCTAGCGGGCATCAACCGCGTTCGAGAGCTGGATGAGTGATCTGAACGAGCGCCGGCTGCGCGAAGAAATCGCGAAGTGCTGGGACGACCCGCTACGGTATGTGTTGCTGGCGTTCCCGTGGGGTGTACCGGGCACGCCGCTGGAAAAATACCCCGACGGCCCCGATGCGTGGCAGCGAAATCAGCTCAACGACATACGCGACCACATCCTGAGCGGCAAGCCGCTTGCGATGCGAGACGCCACCACGTCCGGTCACGGCATCGGCAAATCGGCCGAAACCGCGTGGATCATTCTCTGGTTCTGCAGCACCCGCCCGCACTGTGCCGGACGCATCACGGCCGGTACGCAGGCGCAGCTGAACAGCACGACCTGGCGGGAGTTGTCGGTCTGGCATCAGCGCGCGATCAACAAGCACTGGTTCAACTGGACGGCCACCCGTTTCTACGCCATTGAGAGCCCTGAAACGTGGGGCGTGACGGCGATTGCGTGGAGTGAGAACAATTCGGATTCGTTCGCCGGCTTGCACGCCGAAGACGTGCTGGTGATCTACGACGAAGCCAGTACCGTGGCGGACGTGATCTGGGAGGTCACCGAAGGAGCCATGACGACCCCGGGGGCGTTCTGGTTCGTGTACGGCAACCCGGTGCGCAACACCGGCCGTTTCCGCGAATGCTTCCGAGGCATGCGCCATCGCTGGAATACGCGACAGGTGGATTCGCGCACTTGTCGCATGACCAACAAAACCGAGATTGAGCAGTGGCGCGAAGACTATGGCGAAGACTCGGATTTCTTCCGAGTGCGGGTGCGCGGCGAGTTCCCGAGGGTATCTGAAAGCCAGTTCATTTCAGACGAAGAGGTGACGGAGGCGCAAGAGCGCACCCAGGACCCTCGGGTGTTTGCGCATTACCCGCTGATTATGGGCGTGGACGTGGCGCGATTCGGCAACGACCAGTCGGTGATTACGCTGCGCCAAGGGCCAAAGATTCACTATCAGTACGCCTATCGAGGGCTGGACACCATCGAGGTGGCGGACAAAGTGCGCGACCTGTACCTCGACAAAGGCGGCGTGGCCGCAATCTGTGTTGACGGCCCCGGTGTGGGCGGCGGCGTGGTCGATCAGCTCAAGCGGTTTAAGTTGCCGGTGATCGACGTTCAGCCCGCTGGCACCGCTCCGGCACCGGCGGAGTTCGTCAACATTCGCGCGTGGCTGTGGGGGCAAATCAAAATCTGGCTCAAGGACGCCGACCTGCCCGCCGGCGACCGCGAACTCAAGGACGACCTCACCAGCATCGAGTACGGCTACGACAAGAAGCTGCGCATTCAGATGGAGTCCAAAAAGGATATGAAATCGCGCGGCATACCGTCGCCCGATAAGGCGGACAGTCTGGCATTGACGTTTCACCCGATTGATTCGGTCGTTCGCCCCAATCGAATGGCCCGCCCAGTCGCCCGTCGAGGCAACTGGGCCGCACACACGTAGGAGCACGCATGGCAATTCTCGAAACCAACAAGCCGGTCAGTCTGACGCAACGAGAGGTGGCGGTTGTGCTGGCGCAGGCCGTCTCCAAAAGCGGACTGGTCGAGGTGGGTGAGCGGTTCCGGAACGACGTAAACGGCATCCAGATCGACCCGATTCTGTTCGAGGCCAAGGTCACCGACCGGCACCCCGGCGTGCGCCTGCAGTTTGCGATTCGCGGCGGTTACGGTGTGACCTTGAACGTGAGCTTGAGAGAGTTTGAAGCCGCGCCGGTGGAGTGCGTGCAAGGGCTGTTCAAGCAACTGAACGGCATCATTCAGGACGCGCACCGTCGTCGCCACACCCGCCGAGAGAGCAACGCTGCCCTCTATCACGCATTGACACAAGGGGTTGCCGCGAATGGCTAGTCTTGGCCTGATGCAGTACCGATCTGCCGCCGAGTTGCGCGACGATGAGCTTCAGGAGGCGCAACGTCTGGCCGATGCCGAGGCGCGCCGCACCGCCGTGTTTGAAAGCTCGCTGGCCTCGCACATTCGGCGTTCTTGGGAAGAAGCCAAGATGGCCAAACAGGAGGTGGAACAGCGCCTGCTGGATTGCCTGCGCCGCCGGAAGGGCGAGTACGACCCGAGCAAGCTGTCGGCCATCAAAGGGGAGGGCGGCAGCGCCATTTACATGATGCTGACGGCCACCAAATGCCGGGCCGCCGCGTCGTGGGTGCGCGACATTCTGATGCCGGCCAGCGAGAAACCGTGGGGCTTGAGCCCGACGCCGATTGCCGACCTGCCGCCTGAATTCGTGCAGCCGGTGTTCCAGCAATTCATGCAGCGGGCGCTGATGGAAGCCCAGCAATCGGGCGAGCAGCCCGACCCGCAACAACTGATGACCGCTGCCGAGGCGCACATTCGCCACGCGGTTCAGGAAAAAGCGCAGGAGGCCGCCGAGCGGCACGAAGAGCTGATTGCCGACCAGCTGGCCGAGGGCGAGTGGGACGACGCGCTGGAAGCGTTTATCGACGACTTTGCCACCTACCCCGCCGCGTTCATTCGCGGGCACAACTTGCGCCGCGTGTCGGCCTTGGCGTGGCAAGCCGGCTGGAAGGCCGTCAAAACCAAAGAGATCAAGCCGGAGTGGTATCGCGTCAGCCCGTTCGATATGTACCCCAGCCCGGACGCCACCAGCATCGACGACGGGGCGTACATCATCGAGCGCGCCCGGATGACCCGCGCCCACCTGAACAAACTGATCGGCGTGCCGTCGTACAACGCCGACGCGATCCGCGAAGTGTTGAGCGAGCACGGCCAGACCGGCCTGCGCGACTGGCTGTGGACCGACGGTGAACGGGCCGAGCTGGAAGGGCGCGGACACGAATGGCTGACCCGCGGCCAGACCATCGACGCCCTGATTTATTGCGGCGGGGCGCAGGGCACCAGCCTGCTGCAGTGGGGGGTGGATCCGAGCGAAGTGGACGACCCGCTGGCCGAGTACGAGGTGGAAGCCACGCTGATCGGCCAGCATGTGATTCGCGTCAAGTTCAACCGCGACCCGTTGGAGCGTCGCCCGTACCACAAGGCCAGCTTTCAGCCGATCCCCGGCTCGTTCTGGGGCATGGGCATTCCCGAGCTGATGGCCGACATTCAGGACGTGTGCAACGCCACCGCCCGAAGCCTGGTGAACAACCTGGCCATTTCGTCCGGCCCGCAGGTGGAGGTGTACGAAGACCGACTGGACCCGACCGAAGACCCCACCGAGATGTACCCGTGGAAGGTGTGGCGCACCAAAGACTCCAACGTGACCGGCAACAACCCGGCGGTGCGCTTTTACCAGCCCACGAGCAACGCCGCCGAGCTGCTGGCGGTGTACGAGAAGTTTGAGATTCGCGCCGACGACGCCACCAACATTCCGCGCTACACCTACGGCAACGAGCGCGTGGGCGGGGCCGGCAGCACAGCCACCGGCCTGTCCATGCTGATGGAGAGCGCCAACAAGGGCATCAAGGACGCCATTCGCCACATCGACCGGGGCGTGATTCGCCGCGTGATCGAGGCGCTGTGGCTGCACAACATGCAGTACAGCGACGACCAAAGCATTAAGGGCGATGTGAGCGTCATCCCGCGCGGTTCGTCGGCCATGCTGATTCGTGAGCAGACGCACCAGATGCGCTCGCAATTCCTGCAGATGACCGCCAACCCGATTGATATGGGCATCATCGGCCAAGAAGGCCGGCGCAAACTGCTGGCGTCCATTGCTGAGAAGCTGGATTTGCCCGGTGCCATTCCGTCCGAAGACGAGATGGAAAAGAACATGGCCGCGCAGAACGAGACGGGGCAGATGATGCAGGAGCTGGACCGCATCATCAAGCAGGCCGAGGCGCAGGAGAAGTCGGCCGAAGCCGAGAAAGCCATGGCCGAAGTCGATGAAACGCGGGCTGAGGCGCAGCGCACACAAACCCTGACCCCGTTGGAGGCCCGCAAGATGCTGGCCGAGATTCTGAACATGATGCAAGGCGGACAGCATGAACGAGCACGACTGGAAAGCGCTGGCCCGAATCGCCAGCACGCCGGATGGCCAGCACCTGCTAACCCTGCTGCGACGGCTCCGAGAGGAATGCCGGGACAAGCTGGAAATGGCGGACAACCCGCTGGGTACGGGCCGCCTGCAGGGCCACGCGGAGGCGTATAAGAGCCTGGCCGAGCAGCTTGAAAACGCCCGCGAGGTAATCGAAAAACGCTTTACCCGCAACTGACCAACGCCCGATTCGTCGGGCCTCACACAAAAGCCGCTTCACCAGCAATGGGAGGCGGTTTTTTTGTGGGCGAACGCTCAGTGCCAGCGGCCACTGGCACCTGAATCCGTGACCCTTAATCGTGAACCCCGGGTTATCCGGCTCACCGCGCAATGAAGCGCACAGGAGTTGAAATGTCATCACTACCGAAGTCCATCCAGCAACAGATCGAAGACGCACAGCGCCACTTTGAGCCCGTCGAGAACCCCGAGGAAACCGCCCCGGCTCCCGACGCGCCTGTTGCACCGGAGACTGACGCGCAACCCGCAGCCCCCGAGTCGAACGCCGACGACGACAAGCGCTCCCCCGCCGACGAGCCCCCGCGCTCGGAAAGCTACTGGGAACACCGCTTCAACGTCATCAACGGCAAGTACGCCAAAGAGGTGCCTGCGCTGCGTGACGAGATCAAGCGCCTGACCACGCAGCTTGAAGAGAAAGATCGCCAGCTGGCGGAGCGGACGACCGCGCCGACCAACAACCCGGGCGGTCTGACCGACGAGCAGATTCAGGCGGGCAAAGACGAGTTTGGCGAGGATTTTGTGTCGTTCGTGCAGCAAATGATCGACAGCAAAGCCGCCCCGGCGAACGCGTCATCGAAGGTGGACGAGTTGGAAAGCAAGCTGCGCCAGCTCGAAGAACGGGACCAGCAAAAAAGCCAGGCGTCGTTCTGGGCGGTTTTGCCGGAGCTGGTGCCCGACTGGAAAGACGTGAACGCCGATCCCGCGTTCCACACCTTCCTTGCCCAATTTGATCCTCAGACCGGAGAGCGGCGCCAGGACGCACTCACCGCCGCGCAACAAGCACTGGATGCCGACGAGGTGGCGAAGATTTTTAACGCCTTCAAGAACAGCCGGCCAGCCCCTCAACAGCCTCAGATCCCGGAAGACCAGATCGACCCGCAAGTGAGCCGCACCAACGCCCAAGCGCCCCAAGGCGCGAAAATCTGGACAGGTGCGGAAATCAAGCAGTTCTATCAGGACAAATCGCAGGGAAAACTGAGCGCGGACGAGGGCGAGCGGCTGGAAGCCGACATATTCCTTGCCCAAAAAGAAGGCCGCATCCGATGACGGAGCGGCCAGGGCACTCATGATTGAGAGGTAATTATCATGGCAGGTCCAACCCGTGCCGTAGGGCACCCAGATTATTCCAGCACCAGCGCCTCGGGCTTTATCCCGTCGGTGTGGAGCGGCAAGATGATCGAGAAGCTGTACGCGCGCACCGCGTTCGCAGAGGTGGCCAACACCGACTACGAAGGCGCGATTAAGGCGCACGGCGATTCGGTTCAGATTCGCACCACCCCGAGCATCGTCATCAACGATTACGAAGTGGGCGGCGGTCTGACGTATGAGAAGCCGGTCAGCAGCAAGGTCGAGCTGCAGATTGACCAGGCCAAGTCGTTCAGCTTTGAAGTGAACAACGTGGACGAGCACCAGGCGGACATCAAACTGATGAACAACTGGTCCGACGACGCCGGTCAGCAGATGAAGATCGCCATCGACAAGAACATCAGCGCGTATGCGTACACGGAAGTGGCCGCCGAAAACGCGGGCGCAGCCGCCGGTGTGGAGTCGGGCAACATCAACCTGGGTGCCGCCGGTGCGCCCGTGTCCATCACCAAGGCCAACATTCTGGACGTGTTGGTGGATTGCGGCACCGTCCTCGATGAGCAGAACGTACCGGACGAGAATCGGTACATCATGCTGCCGGCGTGGATGAACGGCATGCTCAAGAAGTCCGATCTGCGCGACGCCAGCATCATGGGCGACGCCACCTCGGCGTTCCGAAACGGAAAGATCGGCATGCTCGACCGCTTCACCGTGTACGTCAACAACAACATGAGCAAGGTTGTGGACGGCACCACGGCGAAGCAGTGCACCAACATCATCTTTGGCCACAAGAAGGCGCTGACCTTCGCCAGCCAGATGACGGAAATGGACACGCTGCCAAATCCAAACGACTTCGGTCAGTTGGTGCGCGGCCTGAACGTCTTTGGCCGCAAGGTCATCGACCCCAACGCCATCGGCCACCTGTACGCGCAGGCCGGCTAACCCACCTGAGAGCCGCCCTACGGGGCGGCTTTCTTGCTTCTAACGGAGAGCACCCATGGACACGACAACACTGATCGACAAGATCGCCAAGGCGCGCACCAAGGACGACTTGGAAGCGCTGGGCATCGAGCACCTGGGCATTGATGTGGATAAGCGCGAAACCAAGGACGCGCTGCGCGCGAAATTGTTGCTGCTGGCCGAACAGCGTCAGACCGAGAACCTCGACGAACCCGAGCCGGACGTGGCGGGCGAGGCGATTGCGGACGCCGCCCCTGAAGCCGATCCCGAGCCTCAAGCTCCCGCCCCGCAGGTTGCCGAACCAGCGCCTTCGACGGGCTACAAAGGCAAGCTGGGGCGCAACAAGCGCACGGGCCGAACGCTGCCGTGGACGCCGGACATGGCGAAGTACAGTCACATGGAAGAAGTGGGGTAAACCATGGCCGTCACCGTTGCGGTGCTGATGGATCGGGCGAAGCGCATTCTGCAGGAAATCGGCGCAGAGGGCATTCGCTGGACCAATGCGGAGCTGGGCGACTGGCTCAACGAATTCTACGTGGCAGCGGTGGCCATGAAGCCGTCTGTGTCTACGGTGAACGAGGAACTGCAACTGGTTGCCGGCACCAAGCAGTCGATTCCGGCGGGCGGCGAGCGCTTGCTGGACGTGATTCGCAACACGGTCGGCGCGATGCCGCCGGTGTTTGTGGCCACGCGCCGGGAACTGGACACCGTGCGGCGCACCTGGCACAGCGATGAGGCGACCACGGCGATTGAACGCTTCGTGTTCGACGAGCTGGACCCGCGCCACTTTTACGTGTACCCGCCGGCGGCCGCAGGCGCTGCGATTGAGATTCTGTACGCCAAGGTGCCGGACGCCCACGACACCGCGCAGGATTACAGCGTGTTCGGTCAGGAGTCGTTTCGGCTAAGCGATGCCTACGTGCCCGCCGCCGTGGATTACCTGCTGTACCGCGCCTTCAGCAAGGACGCGCAGACCGGCACCAACCTGAACCGGGCGCAGCTGCACCTCAATCAATACCTGTCCCAGCTCACCGGCAAGGCGCAGGCCGATCAGATGGCCTCACCCAACAGCCCGGACACTTCGGCCAATCCCCCGGGGAGATAACGCATGACGCAGGACGAACTGATTGACCAAGTGCTGCTGGACATCCCGGGCGCGCCCCGCGCCACCGTGCGCGACCAGCTCAAACGCATGGCCCGAGAGTTGTGTCAGGCCGCGGACGCGTGGGTGCATCGCGGCTATGTCGTGGTGGCCGCCCGGAGCCATTACCCGCAACTGATTGTGCCGGAGGGGGCCGAGCCCTTGCGCATTCGCTCCCTGAAAGCCGGGGATCGCGTGCTGCGCCTGGGGGCGGATTACCGGCAACCCGAGCCGGGGCGCGTTGAAATGCTGCGCCAGCCGGACCGAGACAGCCTGACCGGCGAACTGGCGTGCCGTCCGACCACCACCGAGCCGCTGCCGGAGTCGCTGCTGAACGACTGGGCCGACCCGATTGGCAACGGCGCACGCTGGCGCTTGCTGATGATGCCGCAGCCGTGGAAAGACCCCGCCCTGGCGGCGCACTACCACACGCAGTACCGGGCCGGCGTTCACGACGCCAAACAGGCGGCCACGCTCGGCCACGCTCGCGGCGGTGCCCGCGTTCGCCCTCGCCCTTTCATCTAACAAGGTGTGCGCATGAAGCTACAGCACGCAGCGTTCCGAGGGGAAATTCCGATCCTCGACCCCCGGCTGTTGCCCGAGAACAACGCGCAGGTGGCGCGCAATCTGGATTTGCGTCGCGGTACACTGCGCCCCCAGCGCGACACGCTGGCGGCCGGACAGCTGCCGGCAACGATCAACCCGGCCAACCTGTGGCGGTACGACCAAGGCAACGCCGGAGCGGGGCACTGGTTCTCATGGGGGGCCGAGTACGACATTGACGTGGTGCGCTCCCCAGTGGCCAACGACGCCTACGCGCGGGTGTACTGGACCGGCCAAGGCGCACCCAAGATGAGCACTCTGGCGATTGCGACAAGTGGCAGCGGGCCGTACCCGTCCAACTGGTACGACTTGGGGGTGCCGGCGCCCTCGTCGTCGCCCATTGTCAGCGTGCCCGCCGGTCGAAGCGAAATACCGGATACGGCGGTTGAGGTGGTCTACGTGGTGACCATGGTGACCGAGTACGGCGAAGAAGGGCCGCCCTCAGACCCGTCTGGCACCGCGATGCGCTGGGATGATGTCAGCGGTGCGCCGCCCTCGGGGCATCTGGACGTGGCACTGCCGCCGGTCCCGCCGGGCGATCACAACATCACCAAGAAACGGCTGTACCGCGCCGAGAGCGGGGGCGTGTACCAGCTGGCGGCCGAAGTCACCGCCGCAACCGCAAGCGTCTCCGATACCACCTTGTCCGAAAACCTGGGGCTAGCGCTGGCCAGCACGTTCTGGGACGGACCGGGCCCGTCGATGACCGGGCTGACGCTGTTGCCCGGCGGCATCTTGGCGGGCTTTTTCGGCAACACCCTGGCGTTCTCCGAAGCCTACTTGCCGCACGCGTGGCCTACCGGCTATCAGCTGGCGTTTGACGACCCCATTGTGGCCATTGCCGCCGTCAGCGGTGGGCTGGTGGTCACCACCACGGGCCAGCCGTGGCTGGTCACCGGTTCGTCGCCTGAAGCCATGGCGCAGATGGAGCTGGACGTGAACCAGCCGTGCATTGCCAAGCGCTCCATGGTGGACATGGGCGGTTACGCCTTGTACGCCGGGTACGACGGCCTGGTGGCCATCGGCGGCTCCGAGGCGCAAGTCATCACCAACACCACGCTGACCCGCGAGCAGTGGCAAGCACTGTCACCGAAAACCTTGCACGGGTATCGCCACGACGGCGCGTACCTGGGCTTTTACGACGGCGGCTCGTTTCGGTTCACGCCCGGCGCCGGCATCGAATTCTTTGAGGTGCAGGCCAGCGGCGGCTACTACGACGTGGCCGAGGACATTCTGTACCTGATTCAAGGTGCCAACATCACGCAATGGGGGGAGGGTGCGCCGCTGGCGTACACCTGGCGCTCCCGCGTGCACGAGCTGCCGCCGGGCTCGGCTGCCTTTACGTGCGGCCAGATCATCGCGGACAGCTACCCGGTGCGCCTGCTGGTGTACGCCGATGGCCTGACCGTGCTGGATTTTGCCATCCCGTCGGGGGCGATGTTCCGGATGCCAGCCGGGTTTGCGCTGCGCCGAGAATGGGAAATTGAGCTGCAAGCCACCTCGGAGATTCGTTCTGTGCAACTCGCCACCAGCCCTGTGGAGCTTGTTTGATGACAGCTAAACGCCGCCGCACCCTGCCGCCGGTATCGCCCAAGGTTGCCGCCGAGCTGCGCCCGCTGGTCACCGCGATTGCGGAAATCATCGAAACCGGTGAGGGCGTCCGGGGCGACCCGCTGGATCGGAAGCTGACCCTGCGCGACCTGTTGGACAGCGGCATTGGCCGCTTGCGCCCCGGCGCGTCGTTGTCGGGGCCGGGCGGTTTGCAGCCGGGCTCTGGCGTGCCAGACCTGAGCACGCCGCCCCAGCCGGTGGGCTTTGAGGCGGTGGCCGCGTTTGACGGCGAGGTGTTCCTGACGTGGGATGCGCCGCAAGGGCTTTACGGCAACCACGCGCTGACGAACATCTACCGCGCCGAGTCGGACAACTTTGCGAACGCCGTGCGCATCGGCCAAGAGCCGGGCATGTTCTACATCGACAACGTGCGAGCCGACACCGCGCAGAAGACCTATTACTACTGGATCACCTTCACCTCAACGAGCGACGTTGAAGGCCCGACCAACGCCACCGCCGGCACGCCGGTGACCACCATTCTGTCGCCCGAGTACATCATCGAGCAGATTGCGGGGCTGATTGGCGAGAGCGAACTGGCCAACGAGCTGTTGACGCCGATCCAGTCCATCCCGACCATCCAGCAAACGCTGGACGATCATGGATTGCGCATCCCGTCGCTGGAAACTACGGTGGGCAACCACGCCATTCAGTTGCCGACCATGCAGGGGTTACTGGACGACTACGGTCCTCGAATCGCGGCGGCGGAAGGGGAGCTGGTCGATCACAACAACCAGTTCACCAACCTCGGCGCCTCGCTGGCCAACGCCGAGCTGGACATCATTGCCAATGCGGACGCGTATGCGTCGCTGGATACCCGCGTCGTTGCGACGGAAACCAGCCTCTCGGCCCAGGCCGGCGAGATCACCGCGCTGCAAACCACGCTCAACGACCTGACGGTATCGGCGTTTGACGCCAACACCAACTACGCCATCGGGGAGCTGTTTCGACACGACAACGTGGTGTACGAAGTGGTGGCCACGCAAACACCGCCGAACGCCACGCCGCCGAACGCCACGTATTATACGGCGCGCCCGGATTACGAAACGCTGGCGGACACCGTGTCGGCCAACTCGGCGGCGGTGGCGGCGCTGGATACCCGGGTCACCCAGACTGAAAACGACATCACCGCGCAGGCCACCGACATCACCCTGCTGGAATCGGACATGGCCACGGCGCAGGGCGACATCACCGCCAACGCCAACGCCAATTCGGCGCTGTCCACCCGAGTGACCACCGCAGAGAACAACATCACAGCGGCCTCCGGCGACATCACCACGTTGCAAAACAGTCTGGCGACCACCGACGGCAACGTAACCACCAACGCCAACGCCATTCAATCCCTGCAGACCGATGTCAGCAGCATCAACGGAGTGATTACGTCGCACTCGACGGACATCACCCAGCTGCAGAACGACCTGACAGCTACCAACGGCAACGTAACCGCCAACGCCGGGGCGATCAGTAGCCTCGACACCCGGGTGACGGCTGCCGAAGGGGACATTTCCTCTCAAAGTACCCAGCTGACCAGTTTGACCAACTCACTGGCGATCACCGACGGTAACGTGACGGCCAACGCCGACGCGCTGCAACTGCTCGACAACCGGGTGGTGCAAACCGAAGACACGCTGGTGGCCCACAACAGCTCGCTCACCCAGCTGCGCACCGACGTGGACAATCTGGACGTGGACGGCAACGCGCAGGCGCTGAACCAGCTCACCACGCGGGTGGAAACCAACGAACAGGATATTCTGGCCACTGCGCAGAACGTCACCAGCCTGTCTACCACGGTGGGCGACCACACCTCGGCGCTGCAACAAAAAGCCGAAGTGCAGGTGGTCACTGACCTGCAAGGGGAGGTGCAGTCCATCCAGTCGAAGTACACCTTGAAACTGGACGTGGACGGCTACGTGGCCGGCATCGGGCTGATGAACGACGGCGCAACCAGCGAGTTGGTGGTGGCCTCGGACGCGGTGTACTTCATCGACCGCGGCCAGTCGATCACGGCGTTCAACCCGCAGACCAATTACCCGAGCATGGCTGCGCTACGCAACACCCAGTTCGTGTTCGGCTACGCGCAGGTCGAGGGCCAGAAACGCTTTGCCATCAACGTGCCGGCGTACATCCCGCAGTTGTACGTTGAAGCTGGGATGCTCAAAGACCTGACGGTGACCCGCGCCAAGATTGCCAATCTGGCAGTGAATGGCGCCAAGATCGACATTGCCGACATCTGGGAGCTGAACATCGGCAACGAAGTGCGCTCCGTACCGTTTACGTCCGGCTCGCAGGGCTGGCGCATCGCCAAAGACGGCACGGCGGAGTTCAACAACGTGACGGTTCGCGGTCACGTGGAAATGGAAACCGGCTACATCTCCGACCAAGTGCAGATCGGCGGGGTGGTGCAGTACCGCAGCTTTGCGCCCGGCAACTTCATTCGCAACGGCCAGGCCACGCTGTCGTATTCCGTCGGCATGACTAACGCGCATTACCTGAACGACGGTGTGCGGGCCATTTCGGGGAATTATTGGGAACTTCCTGCTGGCGTTCAATATTTGCAAGCGGATTTAGGCGAGGAAATTTTTGTCAGCGAAAGCCGGATGTTTTTCTACGCGCTGGATGGGCGAAAGTATTACATGGCGGTTTCGGTGTCGAGCGACGGCGTGACGTGGGAGTACGTTTTAGGTTCTGGTCCCGCCGACGGAGGCCCGGCCACAGGGTTTGAGTTCTCCCGGGTTGAATTTGGCGGCTACCAGGCCGGCTTTGAATTCCCTACGATCACACCTATTGGCAAATTCACCCGTTATGTCCGGGTGTGGATGAACGGCAGCACCGCCAACGCCGGCAACCACGGCTACGAATGGGAGTTGTACGGCGCGGGCGGCGGGGGTGAAGACCCCTACGTTTCCCACGTCGGCAAGCGGTCAAACGAATGGACCCGCGCCGGCTCCACCCTCATCAACGGCAACAAGATTTACACCGGCGATGCGTATGTGGATACGTTGCAGATCAAAGGTAATGCGGTCACTGTGCCCCTCCAAGCTAAAAACCCGTCTTGGTACATACCCCCAAGGCCTAGTGGCGGAGGGTGGGCGACCCTCGTTTCTCTAAGGGTGAGACATTACCAGTCCGGGAACTTTCCAGTGTTGCTCGTGTTCGGCTGCAAAGGGTTCACGTACAACAACAACAACCCCACCACTTGGTCTGTCCGCGTAATGTATGGGTCAACCCAGCTAGGGTACATCGCATTCGACGTGCCGGACAGCGCAGCCTCGGCGTACTACGAGACAACATCTTTGTTAGAGCACTTGCCGGACAACGCTTTAGTGCGCATTGAGGTTCACCGCAATTCATTCAACGATATACATCGCTACATTGCGTTCATTGCTGGCATAGGGTTGCGGAGGTAACTGGTGTGCGAAAGTTTGTAATCTCAGACGAGCGCGGGGTGATTTTTGCGGAGCACGTCTGCCTTAACCCCCCACAAGCTGGGGCTGGACAGAGCGCCCAAGAAGTCCCGTTAGATTTCGATGCCGCCGCGCACTGGTTTGACGGGACGGAGTTTCACGCCCGCCACCCGCTAACCCTCACCGTCAGTGCCGCGCAAATCACCGCCGACGGTATTGATGAGTGCTTGATTTCCGGCATCCCTGAAGGCACCACGGTGATCTGGCCCGATGGCCAGAGCGACGCAGTGACCGACGGCGAGGTGCGTTTTTCGGTGGACTTACCGGGCACTTACACCTTGGCCTTCGAGGCGGTGCCGTACTTGACGCAGGAGGTGACCGTTGAAGCGATCCCTGCAACTTAATCCCGATAACCGCCCGGCAACCTGGGAACAAATCAAGCGCTGGCGCGACACCCACGAGATTGCCCCGGTCGCCACCAGCTTCGGCGTGTTCGACTGCGACGAGCGCAGCGACGCCCGCATGGCCGGTTCCATCGAGCAGTTCGACAACTTGCCCACGCTGCAGGAGGGCAAGCTGACCTGGAAGCGGGCGGACAACACCTACGTCGCACTGACCAAGGCCGAGCTGGAGCAGGTGTACGCCGAAGTGAAAACCAACCGGGCGGCCCGGGGCGCGGTGCTCCACGTCAAGGCCGAACAATTCTGGCAAACGAACCCCGCGCCGACCCCGGCGCAATTGAGTGATCTTTCCTTTTGGCTGGAGGAATAGCCCATGCGCGACTGGCTCTGGGGGATTGCCGCCTGGCTGTCCCAAGGACTCAACAAAATCGTCCTGAACGGCTCGCCGGATATGACGGTATCCGCCCGCTGTTACGTGAACCGGGAGCGCCCCCGCTGGCGCACCGGCTACCGCCTTATCAACCGCCTGTTCTTCTGGCAAGCCAACCACTGCAAGAGCAGTTTTCACTCGGACGTCATGTACGCCGTGACCGTGCTTGCGGTGCATCGAGGTGATACACTATCGACAGACAATCCGAGTGTAGGGCAGACATGATGCCAAGACCCGACGAACAGCAGTTTTTGCAGCAAGCGCTTCAAGGCTGCGAGCCCGCCATTCGCTTCTGCCAAACCTTGTTTCGCATCTCCCAGACGCTCGATGACCTGATCGACAAAGACAAGGCGCTGACCGATTCGGTCATCATTTCCGCGTTCTGGCAGGCGCTGATCGAGCTGCCCGCCAACCCCTTTTACCGTCAACACGAACTCTATTTGCGCCCCCTCATGGCGGCCGCGCTGCAAGACTGGCGCGACAGTGTGGCGCTGGAACGCAGTGGCTCGGCGCACAACCAAACTCTGGCCTTTGTGCTCCGCGACCAGCTCACCAGCGTGGTGGTGCAGTGCGCGTACCTCGTCGGCGGTGAAGCCTGGATGGAGTCGGCTGGCCCGCAGATCAGGGCGCATTTTCACGAAGACACCCTGAGCGACTACTTGAACGACTTGAAGGAGGGCGCCCACTCATGAGCGGCGGCGGCGGAGACAACGAGGTAAAAGACACCCCAGAACAAAAGTATCTGGCGCAGGTGGCGGCGGAGAAGTGGAATCTGGCGCAGGACAAGCTGGCGCCACTGGAAAACGAGTACATGGCCACCGTGGATCAGATGGACTCGGAACAGAATATGTCCTACATCCGGGGCCGCACCATGCAGGCGCAAACGCAAGCCCTCGGGGGCGCGCAGGACGGTTACGCCAAGGGCATGACCCAAGCGGGCATTGATCCCAGCAGCGGCCGATTCCAAGGTGAAATGGCCGGACTGGCGATGGACGTGGCCGACAGCGGCGGTGAAACGCTGGGACGGGCGCAGTTTGAGCAGGACAACCAAAAGATACTGGGCCTGCAGAACATCGTAGCCATCGGGCAAGGCCAGTCCGGGCAGGCGCAAGCCGGGCTTTCGGGGCTTGCCCAGCAATCCTCGGCCAACGCCATCAGCGAGGCCACGCAGAATTTCAATCGCCGCTCGGCCAACCTGCAGCTGATCGGCTCGGTTGCGGGCGCGGGCGCTCGGTACGGCATGAAGAACGATTGGTTCAAGCCCGCCGCCGATCCCGGCTACTCGATGAACACCAACTTCGATGCCTCGCCCAACCGGTTCGGCTTGGATGACAGCCGTGGCGGCTTCTACAACTACGCAGGGGGTTAGTCGTGAGCTTCAGCGATTTCTTTAACGAGCAGCTGTATGGCCAATACGGGAACCTGACCAGTAGCACCCATGTAGACCCTAATCAGGCGTTTCAGGGCAAGCAGGGGGCATCCCAACTGCTTGGTCAACTCAACCGGGCGCAATGGGAAGACTGGAAAACCCGCTTCTTGCCTCGCGTCGATCAGCTGGCCGCCGAAGCGACGGACCCGAACGCGGCAATGGCAGCCGCCCATCAGGCCAAAGGGGCCGTTGGCCTGGCCTTCGACTCGGCCAACACCATCAACAACCAAACCCGGGAGCGGTACGGCGTGGCCTTGACCCCGGCGCAGCAAGAGGCGCAAACCCGAGCCCTGAACGTGGGCCGCAGCGCCGCCTCGGTGAGCGCCGGCAACGAAGCGCGCATCTCGGCGCTGGATCGTCAGCAAGCCATTCTGGCGGGCGGCATGGGGCTCTCCAACATTCCGGACAGGGTGATGAACCAATGAGCTACGGACTTCTTCAGCTAGGCAAGCAGATGGAAGGCGAGGCCCTGCAGGGGCTGGGCGACTTGGCCGGTCAGCAGGCGCGACAGAAGCAGGCTGAGGACGCGATGGACGCCGCCAACAAGCAGCAGAAAATGAGCGCGATTGGCACCGGCGCCGGCATCGGCATGATGGCGGGCGGTCCGGTGGGCGCGTTCATCGGCGCAGGCGTCGGCTACCTCGCCTCGGAAATCTTTTAAGGAGTCGTTATGGCACTCGATACACGTGGGCTCGCCTCGGGCTTTGCGCAGGGCTTCGGCCTCATGGATCAACATTACGCACGCCAGCACAGCCAGGCGCTGCAGGACAAGCAAAGCGACCGCGCCGACCGGCGCATGGAGATGACCGAGCAGCAATTTGCCGGTCAGCAGGAGGACGCGCAGCGCAAGCGGGCAACCGAGCAGGCGAAGTTCACGCTGGGCAAGATTGCGCAGGGCGTGGAGCTGTCCGACGACGAGATGCAGTTTCTGAAAGAGAACCCGCAGTATTGGCCGGCGCTCGACCCGAAGACCGACGCGGCGATTGAGGCTGCGCAACGGGTGATCGACCCGAACGATCCGTTGGGGGCGAACGACCCCGAAGCGCTGTACTCGATGAACGCCCTGTTCAGCCACCGGATCAACCGGGGTGAGGGCGGACGCAAGCGCATTGCGGGCGTCTACCCGGGCCAAAGCAAGGGCACGGTCGCCATTGATCTGGAAGTGGAAGGGCCGGACGGCAAAACCTACAACGCGCCCATGACCCGAAACCGGGGCGTGGCGGGCGACGATGACGAGGTGCTGGAAACGCCGGTCGAAGCGCTGGTGAATCAGGTGCAAGGGTATCGGGTTCTGCGCAACGCGTTTCGAGGCGAGGCCGCCCAACAGAATGCCGCGCGGGTGTTGGCGGCGCTAACTGGAAAGAACCCCGGCAGCGAACGCTACAGCGCGCCGTTTGAGCACCCGCAACTGGGGTGGGTGCAAGCGGGACCGGACGGTCAGCTGAAACAGCTGGACAAGCCGGGAGCGAGCAGCAAAGCCCCCGCCGACGTGAAGACGGCGGAGTGGCTGGTGGCGTCGGGCATCGCGCCGGACAACACCGCCGCGTGGAACATGCTGTCCACCGCGCGCAGCGACCCGTCCCGCTTTGTCAGCAGCTACGTGACCCAGGCCATGAAGGCGCAGGAAATGCTCATGCCGGACGAGCAGAAATCCCAGCCGGAGCTGGTGGAAGAAGGCATGGCGGCGTACCGGCAAATCATGAATCGCGCCCACCAAAGTGGCGGGCCGGACGACGGCGCACCGAAACCAAAGGGGCTTGAGCTGGTGGGTGGCAGTGCGCAGGTGTTGCCGAAAGACGGCAGCGCGGTGAAGCAGGACGATGGCAGTTATTCCGGCCGGGTGAACCGGGAGGGCACCCCGCCGGCAAGCGGACTGGCTACTCAGGCGCACTCGAAACAGCCGGCCAACCCCGCGCCGCCCGAGGCGGTAAAATACCTGCAGCAAAACCCCCAATTCGCCGCTGACTTTGAAGCGAAATACGGCTATCTGCCGGAGGGCTTTTAATGGCCAACGCCTTTGACCGATTCGACGCGCCCGCCCCGGGCAACGCCACCTCGACCAATCCGTTCGACGCTTTTGACGAGCAGCCGGCCAGTGAGCCGATGGGCTTGCAGGTGGCGGACCAAGCCCCCGTTCCGTCGTTCAACATGGCGCGGGGCGCGCTTGAGCGCAGCGGTGATTTGCTGGGCGGCCTGTTCACGTCGGCCAACGCCCTGGCGGAACGGGGCGAAGCAAGCCACCCGCTGGGCGGTCTGGTCTGGGAAGACGGCCTGATACCGGACTACAAAGGCCCGGAGGATTACGCCAAGTGGCGCGCCGAGCAGGGCGGTGATGAGCCGCTGAAGCTGGCCGCCGATTACTGGGCCGACGCAAGCGTGGGCTATCAGGAGAACCACACCTGGGAGCGCGTCAAGCAGGAATTCAGCGAGGGTGGTGCGCTGTCCGGCAGTGCGTGGGCCGAGGTCATGGCCTACGGTGCCGAGCAGGGCGTGAAATCAATTCCCGACATGGTGGCGGCCGTGGTGGCGCTGCCGACGTATATCACCGCACGCTCCGGCGAGATCGGCACCGAGCGGGCCAAGAACAAGGGCAAGGCGGAAGCCGATTTGACCGACGTGCTGGAAGCGGCCCCGGCGGCGATTGGCTCGGCGCTGTTGGAGCGCCTTGGCGCCAAAGGCATTACCGAAGCCGGGGCGGAAGCGCTGGGTAAAGAGGCGCTGAAGCGCGGCTTGGGCAAGATGGCCAAAGAAGGCGCGAAGGCCGGTGGAAAAGAGGCGGCCACCGAGTTTATGCAAGAGGGCATCATCGAATACCTGGGCGAGAAGTTTGGCACGGGTGTGGAGATGTCCGTTGGCGAAGCGCTGGACCGTGGTGCCGCCGGCGCCGTGGCGGGCGGCGTTTATGGCACAGGCGCAGGCACCGCCGGTGCTGCCGTCAATCTGGCACGCCAGCCGGGACTGCAACCCCCGACCGACGACGCCGTTCCGCCGGTTCTGTCCGACCCGATACAAGACGCGCCGGCGCCGGATCAGGGCGTGCCGGTGCTGCAGCCGACCGACGACCCCGCGCCGATCAACGATTACGCTGGCCGCCCCGAGTGGGCGACCGAGCAGACCAACATATTCCGCGACGGCGTGCTGCCCGAGACGACCGTCAACGGCAATCCGTTTGACGTGTTCGATCAGGCCGTGCCGACGCAAGCCGACGCGCAACCGGAGGCCGCCCCAGAACCGCAGGCCGCTCCGGACGGCCTGACCGAATCCGGCACCGGCGTGTTCCGCGTGCCCGTGGATCAGATCAAGGTCGATCCCGAGCAGTACCAGTTCCGCAGCCGCGTCAACGAGCAGGGTGTGGACAAGCGTCTTGAGGGCGTGACCCAGTGGGACGACGACCGCGCCGGTTTTGTGTTGCTGCACAAGCGCGAGAACGGCGACCTGTACGTGGCCGACGGACATCACCGCGTCGATCTGGCCCGCAAGCTGAACCAAGGGGAGATCAACGCCCGCATCATCGACGAGGCCGATGGCGAATCCGTGGCCGACGTGCGCGTAAAGGCCGCGATGACCAACATTGCCGATGGCAAGGCCGAGCCGCTGGACGTGGCCAAGGTGTTCCGCGATTCCGAGGTGCCGCTGCCCGAGGTGCGCAAAGCCTACGATCTGCCCAACAACCAAGTGTCCCGCGACGGCGAGGCGCTGGCCAAATTGTCGGACAATGTGTTCGGGATGGTTGCCGCCGGTCAGTTGAGCGAGAAAGACGGGGCCGCCATTGGCAGCGCCTTTGACGACGCCCGGCAGCAGGAAACCGCCGTGAAGGCGTTTCAGAACCTGAAGCCGACCAAGGACTACGAGCGCGAACTGGTGCTGAACGAAGTGCGGGCCGCCGAGTTTGCCGAAAACGCCGGCGAGCAAAGCGGCCTGTTCGGGGATGACCCGCAGGAAATCAGCCTCATGCAAGAGCGCATGAAGGTGCTGGACAGCTTGCGCCAGCAGTTGAACGCCGACAAGCGGTTGTTCAAGTCATTGAATAATAATGTCGATCGCGCTTCTGAGGCGGGCAACAAGATCGCCAAGAAAGCCAACGCCGACATCACCGAGCGCAGCGCGCGCAGCCTGGACCTGATCGGTCGCGTCACCACCACGCCCGACCTGAACGCGATGGTGAACCAAGCCGCCCGAAGGGTGTACGATGGGGAAGATCGAAGCACCGTTGCCAAAGCATTGAAGCAGGAGCTACTGAACTATGAACGCGGATCAACTGAACCGAGCGGCGAACGACCGGCAAATCCATCTGGCCAGCGAACGCCTGTTACGAGCGGGCAAGAGTCTGGACGAAATCAACCAGTACCTGAAGCAGACCCCGTTGGCGCAGATCAAAGCGGACAATCAGAAAGCGAAGTAGCGCCAACCCTCGACCTCGAACCCCAGACCGAGGAACAACTGGCCGAGCAGGCCGCTGCCCGAGACGCCGCCGAGAAAGCCGAGGCCGAGCAGCGCAAGCAGGCCGAGCAGAAAGAGAAGGCCGACGCGGAAGCGGACGACTTTGTACTGTCCGGCAGTGACAGTGCCGTGGACCAGGCCGAGGCGCGTGGGCAGGGAAATATGTTTGATGCGCCGGCCGAAACTCAGTCATCAGCTCTGCAGAAGCGCGAGCCCCAGGACAAGGCAGACGGCCTTCTTGGGGAGCGCACCCCGGAAGCAATGGCCAGCCTCGTTGCCGCCCGCGATAACCCGAACACCCCGAAATTGAATGGCGCGCTGTCCGATGGCGAGGACAGCAAAGGCAACCGCAAGCCGGAATGGCGCGAGGCGGGCAACGGCTTTGAAGCCCGGCAGTACGTGTGGAACGGCAAGGTCTATCAGGAGGTGCGCCACCCTAATGGCAATGTAGCCACTCGCAGTCTGGAAAAAGACGGCACACCGACCGCTTCTATGGACGCCGGGCTGGATGATCTGCTAACTGGAAAGGCGTTCAACGACTTCAATCAGTTTTTCAATCGGCAGGCCGGCATGCTGAGCCAAGGCGAACCCAAAGCCCGGGCCGACGAAGCGCCAAACTGGACCGGAAAGCTGGAGGCTTACGCACAACAGCAGGATGCCATAGCAGCAGACTGGGCATCCAGGCAGTACAAGAAATCCAAGCAAAGTATCGACCTTGAAGGCGATGGCCCCCGGAACAGCGAGTCGATCAGCGTTAATTCCGTGAACGAAAAACGCCGCCGCCGCCGCGTGAACGATGCGTTACGCAACGCCAAGATGGCGCGGGAGCTGGCAAAGCAGGATCAGGCCGATGCTCTTGCGAGGTACGGCAAGCAGTACGACCGCGTAAGCCAGTGGCCAACAGGACGCCACAAGGGCGACACATTCAAGAACAATCTTATTATCCAGCTCAACAAGGAGTTCGCCGGAGAAAAGGACTCCATATACGGTGAGAATACCCTGGGTGCCATTATTCACAGCGCACTTGAGTCTGAGCACAAGGCCGCAACAAAGCAAAAAGCGGAAGCAAAAGCGAAGGAGCAAGCCGAAGAAAAGGCATGGCAAGACGAAGTTAAGGCCCGAGAAGAGCGCCGAGCCAAGATGACCGATGAAGAGCGACGCGCCGATGATGAGCGTGAAGGCGCAGAGTTGCTTGAGCGCTTCTTGACGCCGCCAGAACAGGTTGAACAAGCTGCGGCCGAAGTGGACCAGAACCCGACCGAGGCGCAGAAGGAAGCCGATGCGCGCCAGCCCGAGACGCCAATCGAAGACTTTGGCGAGAAGATTGAAGGCGCGCGCAAGGACTACGCGAGCAAGCTGGCGGCGGCAAAAGACAAAGACGTAGCCAGCGTGCCGCTGTCCGAGTCGTGGCCGGAGCCGGATTACGAAAAATTGCTGGCCGCCGGGGCCGACCCGGAGGCTGTGAGCTTTGCACACGCCGCCCGCGACGAAGTGCCGCCCAAGCCCCGCGCCAAGTGGAAGCTCAAAGGCTGGGTGCGGCAAGTTGAAGCCTTACGCAACTTCACCGAATCGGTGCTGGACGGCGACGTGGCCGTGAATGATCTGCGCGACTTCGCCAAAAAAGACCGGTATCACGCGGTAGACGTTCAGGTGTTTAACCGCGCCGACTTGTACGCCGCCGTGGGCCATGACAAGAGCCTGAAAGGGCTCCGGTTCTACCCCGCCCACTTCACCATTTACGAAGGCGAACACGGCAATTTCAACAAGTGGCTGATCGAACGGGTGGCCAAGACGGGCTCGTTTGGCAACATGCCGCGCAAGCTGGTGGCCGAAGACACCAAAGAGCAGGCCATTGAAGCCTTCCGCAAGGTTCACGCCGAACTGGACGGCAAAGAGAAGACGGCGAAGCATACGCGGTTTGATATTTATTCCAGCCGGCACGACCGCAGCGACGTGTTCATTGGCAAGAAAATTGGCCGGGACGTGGTGCGAGTCAAAGAAGGATTCACCACGCCGACCGAGGCCCGCGCGTATTTGGCCGAGAATCAAGCCGAGCTTGAGCGCACACTGGACAAGATGAAGCACATTCCGAACCACCGGAAAGCGGGCAACTCGCCCCGGGTGGGCAAGGATCACCGCAACGGCGGCGACGTAACCCCCGAAGCCTTTGCTGAAGCCTTCGGTTTTCGTGGTGTGCAGTTTGGCAACTACGTGGAGCAAGGCCGTCGCCAGCAAGACCTGAACGAAGCCTACGACGGGCTGATGGACTTGGCGGGCATTCTTAACGTGCCGCCCAAGGCGCTGTCTCTGAACGGTGAGCTGGGGCTGGCCTTTGGCGCGCGAGGCAAGGGCGGTAAGAATGCCGCAATGGCGCATTACGAGCCCGGCAACATCGTTATCAACCTGACCAAGAAGCAGGGTGCGGGCAGCTTGGCGCACGAATGGTGGCACTCGCTGGACAACTATTTTGGTCGTGAGCGCGGCGGCAAGCCCGTCGAGAACTACGCCACCGCTGGCCGACCGGATGCGAGTGTGCGCCCGGAAGTGACGGAAGCCTTGGCAGCGATACGCAAAACCGTGAACCGCATCGGTATGCGTGAGCGCGCCAAACGGCTGGATAGAATGCGCACGAAAGCGTATTGGTCCACCGACGTGGAAATGACCGCGCGCGCTTTTGAAAGCTACGTGATCGAAAAGCTGAAGGATCAGGGCGCGGCCAACGAGTACCTGTCCAACATCGTTTCCGAAGAGTATTGGAAAGCGTCGGAAGCCTTGGGCATGGAAGAAGCCGACAGCTACCCCTACCCGGAAGCCGCCGAAATCCCCGAGGTTCGGGCGGCGTATGACCAGTTATTCCAGGTCATCGAAACCAAAGAGACGGACGGCGGCAGCGTCGCCATGTTTTCCCGCAACGACCCCCGCTTTATGTTTGCTGGCCCGCAGGCGGACACGTCCGACCTGACGGAGCTGGAACGGGCGAGAGATATGGCCAAGGACGGGCGGCCAATGCCGGCAATTCGCCGGGAAACCGGCTGGTCCCGAGGCGTCGATGGTATGTGGCGCTACGAAATCAGCGACGACCAAGCCAGGCTCCTGCAGTCGGTGAGCGGCAAGCATGAAACAACGATGCTGGACACCTTGCTGGATCACCCCAAGCTGTTTGCCGCATACCCGAGATTGGCGAACATTCCGGTGTATCTGGACGCCATCGCTGAAGACGGCTCATACGGAACCTTCGTTTACGGTCGAGGCATTACCCTCAACACCACGCGCACCGACGAACAGATATTGTCCACGCTGCTGCACGAAATCCAGCACGCCATTCAGGATTCTGAAGGCTTTGCGACGGGCGGCAATTCGGATCGAGACTTTGTAGAAGCCATTAAAGATGCGCTGTCCGGCCAGTCAGATATGTGGAGCCGGCGACTGGAACGCTGGTTTGACGACAATCAAGACTTGATTCAATACGTGGATGAGCAGGCCGATCTGGCCACCTACGCGCTCATGTACCAATCGTCCAAGCGCCTAATGGACTACGCCAACAGTGACCGGCCGAGCGGAATGCTGCGCCACATTAAAAACGAAATGGGTTGGGTGTATAGCGACAAAGTGCGCCAAGACCCCGACCTAGCGCGGCGCTTCGATGAATTGGAGCGCAACTGGTACAGCTTGCCAAAACGCCACAAGATGCGGGAGCGCAACCTGTTTTTGCGGGATCAGGCCGGCGATGCCGCCATCTTGATTCGAGAGGCCATCCCCCGCGAAGTGATCCACGAGTTTGATACCGACACCCGCAAGTTGCCCAGCATGATAAAAGCGCTGGAACGGAGTGCAGCAAAGGCGCGCCGGCAGTTGGAGCCGATGCGCGAACTGCAAAGCAAGGCGAAGGCGGCGGAAGCGGTGGCCGAGCAGCACCGATTCAGTGGCCCGTATGCCGTGTACCGTGCGCTGGCCGGAGAGATTGAGGCGCGCAACACGCAGGCCCGTCAGTCAATGACCGATGCCGAGCGCCAGCAAACCCCGCCGTCCAGCACTGCCGACACCGCAGACGAGCAGGCCATCGTGGTGATGAAGGGGCGCGGCGGCCTGACGATTGAGGTGCCGTACCGCATGGAAAGCGCCGGCTTTCGCCGCACCCCCACTCAAGCCAGCCCGAACCTGACTGCCGCCCAGGCCGAGAGCATCACCGACACCCTGATGGCCGACTGGAAAGGCAAGCCCAAGGTGGTCATTGCCGACCGGATCAGCGAGTTCCCGAAGCGGTTGCGTGACGCCATTCGTGCAGCCCAGGCCGAGGGCGACATGCGCGGCGTGTACTTCGAGGGCAAGGTGTATATTCTGGCCTCACGCATACCTTCACGCGCCGCACTGGAAGAAGTCGTGCTGCACGAAGTCGTGGGGCATTACGGCCTGCGCACGATGATGGGCGCTGAATTGAAGCCGTTGCTGAACCGGGTGTACCTGAGCTTTGCCAAGTCGGACAAAGCCAAAGAGATCATTCGCAACTATTACCCGAACGGTGACTTCAACGCCAGCAACGTCAACCACCGTCTGACCGTGGCCGAGGAACTGCTGGCGCACTTGGCGGAAACCGGCAAGCACCAGAAGTTGTGGCACAAGATTGTCGCCGCCGTGCGCGACGGCCTCCGTCGTCTTGGCTTCACGCTGGAAATGACCGAAACTGACCTTTTGGGCATTTTGGCAGGAGCACAGAAGACCGTGGAGCAAGGGGGCGTTTCCCGGCCATCCGAGGCCGACAACCATTTCCGGCGCGCCTTCCACGGCACCCCTCACCGCTTTGATAAGTTCAGTCTTGCGGCAATGGGTACTGGCGAGGGCGCCCAGGCGTATGGCTGGGGCTTGTACTTTGCCGGCAATCGGAAGGTGGCCGAGTATTACCGGGCGACCCTTTCCGATGCCAACGTGGATTTTGACAACCTGAATCCGGCGCCCAAGGGGTCCAAGGCTGATGTTTTCCTGCGCCATCTAATGACGAAAGGCCCGTATTTCACCCGGCAGCAGGTGTCCGATCACTTCGGTGCGTCGGATCTGGCGATGCTGGAAAAATACGGCAGTATCGAATTTGACGAGGACGGACAGATCCACGTCGATGCGCTCTTTGAGCTGGAGCTTGGATCGGTTGACATTTTGTACCAAGACAATCAGCGGGCCTACATTCTGCGCGATGGCAGCGCCTTGGTGGACACAGGGCAGGGCGAGCTAAAAGCGGCAATGTCCGATACGGGCAACCTGTACGAAGTCGAGATTCCCGACGACTCGGATTATCTGGATTGGGATATGCCCCTGTCCAAGCAGCCAAAGGGCGTGGTTGAAAAGCTGGCGCCAGTGCTGGATCTGATCGGCAAAGAAAAGCCGTTCTTTCAAGAGACGATTGATGAGGGACTGATTCGTGGTCAGACGATCTACACGGCCCTGCACCAGTCTATCGGGACGGCAGAAAAAGCCAGTCGCCGCTTGGCCGAGTTGGGCATTCCGGGGCTGCGCTATCTGGACGGCAGTAGTCGCCATCGCAGCTTTAAGGAAATCCGAGACGAGTTCCTAACCGAGCTGCCGGAGGATGCCGAGATTGAGGACGTGGTGGAGCTGTTCGGCACCGGCGCGTTCTCGCCTGACAACGAGATGCTACTGACCGCCCTGAACGCAGACGACTGGCTGGGCTTTGACTATCCCGCCCAAGCGGTGAGCACCGTGCTGGGTGATAGCCTGCCCAACTATGACCCGTCGCCCGGCACCGTTGACGCGGTGGCCCGATTGCGCGAAGAAGGCGACCGCAACTACGTCATCTGGGACGAATCCGTGGTGTCGGTGCAGGCCGTCAACGATGAGATTGCTCAGGCCGAGGCGTATTTTAGTCGCCAGGGGAATGCTCTAAACTCAGGCTCCGATCAACAAGGAGCCGCAGCAATGAGTCGTGAGGGCGAACAGGGTCAGGCAGACATTATTTCTGGCGACGTTCAAGGAGGTGTAAAGCTTTATCATGGCACAGATGACAGCTTTATAGCCGGAATTTCAGAGGATGGGCTGCTAAAAGGCCCGGCTTACTTCACTCCCAGAAAAGATATGGCAGAAGAGTACGCCGACGGCGGGCCAGTTGTGAGCGTCAAGATTAACCCTAATCACGTAAAGATTGATTTTGACCTTCCGGGCGGGAGACTGCTCACGGTTGCCGAGGCAAATAAGTATGCGGGCAATGATGGCTGGACGCTCAACGATTATCTGGCCGACGGGCAATCAGTTGGTGTAGAGGAAAGCGTTGCCATCTCGTCCAATCAAATCGAAAGTGATGAAGATGTGCCGAGTTTCGCTGCCGCCAATTTCAGTCGCACCGGCCAGAAGCAAACCGACACCGACGCCTTCCGCAAGTGGTTCGGTGACAGCAAGGTGGTGGATGAGAACGGCGCGCCGCTGGTGGTGTATCACGGCACCAATGAGTCGTTCACCGAGTTCGACCGGGGTCAGCTCGGCAAAAATACCGCGTGGAACGATACCCGCTTTGGCTTTTACTTTGCCGACAACCAAGATGCGGCCGCGGAATTCGGCAGCAACCTGATACCGGCCTACGTGGCCATCGAAAAGCCGCTACGCCTGACGCCTAACGAGCTTTTCAGTAATCGCGCGCAGGCCGCCACCGTTTACGAGGCCATGACCGGCGAACGCTTATCACCAAGCGATGCGCTGTCCGCGATCAATGACGAAATCGGTTTGGGCGAATTAAGTGATGCTCTGGAATCTCTGGCTACCGAGGAAGGGCGCAGCGTCATTGAGCGCGACGGCTACGATGGCGTGATCTCCGATATGGGCGACGGCACTCTGCAGTACGCTGCCTTTCGCCCCAATCAAATCAAATCCGCCACCGGCAACACCGGTGCTTTCGACCCCGACAATGCGGACATACGGTTCAGCCGGACGGGGCGGCAGTCGTTTGAAACCGCTGACGACACCCTGATTCGCAAGGCCGTCGCCCTCATTGCCGATAAGTTCACGGTGCTGAAGGGTATCCAGCAAAACATTGAAGCCGCGCACGGCGAGATTGCCGAAGACGCCAACGCCTACCAGGCCGAAGAGCTGTTTCACGGCAAGGTCGAGAACGACCTGCGCCTGCTGCGCGAATCCATGATCGAGCCGCTGGCCAAGAAGATGTCCGAGTACGGCGTGAGCCTGCCGTCGCTGGACGAATTCTTGTACGCCATGCACGCCCCGGAGCGTAATCGGGTGATCGCCCAGCGCGACCCTGAGCGGCCAGACGGGGGCTCGGGCATGACCAACGCCGAAGCCGCTGCCATCATCAACAAGGTGGATCAGGACGGCAAGTTGCGGCAATACAAAGAGCTGGCGGGGCAGGTTCACGCCATGCTGGCCAAGCGCCGCGAGATTCTGAACGAGAACGGCCTGCTGGATGACGAAACCCGAGGGGCATGGGAAGAGGCTTATCGCCACTACGTACCGCTCAAGGGCTTTGCTGCCGACGAAACCCAGGACAGTTTGCCGCACGCAGGAAAGGGCTTTGCCATTTCCGGCCCCGAGTCGAAGATGGCCGCCGGCCGTAAGAGCAAAGCCGCCTCGCCGGTCGCCAACACGGTCAGCGATTTGACCGAGGCCGTGCTGCGCCACCGCAAGAATGAAGTTGGCAACACCTTCCTGAAGCTGGTGCATGACCACCCGAACAGCGACCTGTGGCAAATCTACACCGCCGACAACCCCGAGGTGGAGCGCAAGGCGGTGAGGGTCAAAGACCCCAAAACCGGAAAGACCAAGATCGAGGTGCGCGAGACGGTCGTGCCAATGGCGATGATGCAGGATCGCTACTTCACCACTAAGGTGAACGGCGACACCTACTACATCAAGATCGGTGACCCGCGCCTGATGGCGGCGATGAAGAACCTTGGACCGGACAACGCCGGCCTGCTGGTGCGCTCTCTGAGCGCCGTCACTCGCCTTATGTCGTCCCTGAACACCAGCTACAACCCGGAGTTTGTGATCTCCAACTTCTCGCGGGACATTCAGACCGCGCTGTTGAACTTGTCGTCGGAGCAATCGGCCGAGGGCGGCAAGGTCAAAGGCAAGGCCATTGTGGCCCAAACTCTGAAGGACGTGCCGTTCGCTATTCGCGCCATCAACGCGTCACTGAAAGGCGACAAGGCATTATCCGGTCGCAGCGGCGAGATGCAGCGAGAGTTTGATCGCTTTCGGGCGGACGGGGCGAAAACCGGCTGGTTCGATATGAAGGATTTGGACGGCCAGCGGGCGGAGCTGGAAACCATGATCGGCATGGCCAGCGGGGGCTTCACCAACATGAGTCGGCGCGCCTTCCATGCGGTCACCGATTGGGTGGAGCACACCAACTCGGCCATCGAGAACGGGGTGCGGCTGGCGGCCTACGTCAACGCCATTCAGGCGGGCATTCCGCGCACGCGGGCGGCGTCACTGGCCAAAAACATGACGGTCAACTTTAACCGGCGCGGCGAGCTGGGCACCACCATGAACGCGCTGTATATGTTCGCCAACGCTTCCGTGCAGGGTACGGCCAACTTTGTCCGCACCCTGGGCCGACTCAATGGCCAGAAGGGCGACAAGCTGTGGAGCCGCTTTAACACCGCGCAGAAGATTGCCGCGGGCATGGCGGTCGGCGGCTTTGCCTTGTCCATGCTGAACCGGCTGGTGGCGGGCGAGGACGACGATGGCGAGAACTGGTGGGACAAGGTGCCGGACTACGTGAAGGAGCGCAACATCGTCATCATGAAGTCGCTGTACGGCGGTGAGCCGGGCGAGTATTGGACGATCCCGCTGCCTTACGGGTACAACATTTTCCCGCTGGCCGGCTCGAGTCTGGAACACTTGGCGTTCAGCAGCCAGTCGGCCGGCAAGATCGCCACCAACCTGACGCTGGGCGCGCTCGGCAGCTTCTCCCCGATTGGCTTTGAGGACTCCGACGAGTTGCACGGCCTGATCGGTAAGAACGTGGCGCCGACGATTCTGAAGCCGCTGGTCACCATTCCGCTAAACGAAAACTTTGCAGGCGGCCCGCTCTACAAAGAGGACTTCCCGTTCGGCACCCCGAAGCCCGACAGCACCTTGTCGTTCCGCAACACCCCGCAGCTCTACAAGACGCTGGCCGAGACGCTGAACCGCGCCACCGGCGGCAGCGATTACCGCAGCGGCGCCGTAGACCTGAGCCCCGACGTGATGGACTATCTGGTGGGCTACTACGGCGGCGGCGCGTATGACTTCTTCACCAACCGCACCCCCAACTTTGGCGCCAAGTGGCTGCAAGGGGTGGAGCTGGAAGCGCGCGAAGTGCCGTTCCTTCGGAAGCTCCATGGCAAGGTGCTGCCGTATGAAGATCAGTCGAAATTCTACGACCGCCGGGATGAGATCAACCAACTGACAGCGGAAAGAGATGCGCTAAAGGGCGCGGACCGGGCTCGGTTCTTGCGAGATCATGGCAACAAGCTGCGCCTCTCGGGGGCCATGAACGCAACCGAAAAACGCTTGAAGCTCTTGCGCAAGAAGCGTGATCGGATAGAAGCGCTGGACGACCTGACGGCCGCCGAAAAGGACGTCAAGCTCCAAGAGGTTGAACGCCTGATGAAGCGGGCGATTGACCAGTTCAACAAGCGGTACGGCGAGATGGACGGCTAACGCTCCCGCCAGGCGCGCACCAGCGTCACCCGCAAATCCTCCACCTTACCCAGCAGGCCAAGGATGGCCAGCGGGTACAGCCCGCACATAAGCCACACCCCGGCAGCCATGACCACCGGCCAGTCGGCCACCCCGCCGATCATGGTAATGACCATCCCCCGCAAGAAGTAATACCCACACCAATCCATCCAGCCCATATCCATGTGATAGCCCTTCGGCCGCAACTTTCGCCAGACCGGAAAGATCACAATCAAGGCCCCTGACAGCAATAAGCTGTACCAAAAATCCTGATGTGCCCCTAGCCAGAACATAGCCTACCCCTCGTTGTTCATCGATCAATCAAAGCGCGCCCCCTGTCAGGCTCACTTCGCGGTTAGTGAATACACATAATCAGCCCAGGCTTGCATGAGCTTGATGCGTTGCGGCAAGTAAACCGCGTGGTTGTAGGCTGCGTCGGTTGCGCTCTTTTTTGCGTGCGCCAACTGAACGTCTACGTGCGCAGGATCAAACCCCATTTCGTGCAAATGCGTGGTGGCCGTGGCCCGGAAATCGTGCCCGGACAGCTCGCCCGACTCAAACCCCATAATTTCCAGCGCCCGGTTGACGGTGCGCGCACTCATAGCGGCATCGTGTCGGCGCCGGTTCGGGAACAAGTACCGGCCCTGCCCGGTAAGCTGGCGCAACTCCTTTAGCAGACGCACAGTTTGTGTGGCGAGCGGAACCAAATGCACTCGCCGCTTTTTCATTTTATCGGCCGGGATTTTCCAGATGGCCGTATCAAAGTCGAATTCGGACCACTCGGCCTGACGCATCTCGGCGGTGCGCACAAAGGTGAGCATCAGCAGCTCTACGCAGATGGCGGTGGTGCGCTGGCCGCTGTAGGTGCGCAGCCGTGGCAGCAAATCGGCAATGCCATCCGAGGGCAGTGGCCGAGCGTGGTTGACCTCGCTCTTTTGCAGCGCCCCTTTCAGCGGCGCCGATGGATCGAGGTCGGCGCGCGTGGTTGCAACGGCGTACCGGAAGACCTGGCCGCACCAACTCCGAACGGTTAATGCGTGCGCCGTGGCTCCGCGCTGATCCATGGTGTTTAGAATGTTCAGAATGTGAGCGCTGTTAATCGAGCGAATGGGCAGCCGGCCAATCGACGGAAAAACGTTTAGTTCCATGGCGCGGATAAATTGGTCGGTGTAAACCTTCGACCATTTCCGCGCTTTCTTTTTGGCGTATTCACGGGCCACCCCTTCAAAGGTTTGGGTGCCTTGGTGGACGACTTTGGCGCGCTCCGATTGCCGGACTACGGACGGATGGATGCCTTGCTTGACCAAGGCTCGCGCCTCGTCTCGCGCCGTTCTGGCGTCGGCCAGGCTCATCTCAGGATACGTGCCGAGAGCAAAGGTGTTTTCCTTTTTGGCAATCCTGTATCGGTAGCGCCACAGCTTTGAGCCGTTGGGGCGCACCAATAAAAACAGGCCGTTAGCATCGGTGAGCTTAAAGGGCTTGTCGATGGCTTTGGCTTTTCTGATCGACACATCTGTAAGAGCCATGATTTTCCTTGGTTTTCACGCCCGAAAGCGTACCCGCTTTTGTACCCGCTTTTTTCCCGAATTAGGGCGATTTCAAGCGGATGGTTGCGAACAAGGATAACGTGCAAAACTCAGTCGTGACAAGGGCTGGCGAACGATTATGGACGACGGCGAACAGTCATGCCAATTAATAAACCTCTTCGGCATTGGACGTTCGGCCTGTTCTCTCGGTATGGATGGTAACCGGCGCATGAAGAGCGTCGATTTTGATCGGAGGACAAGGATTGTCCAGAAACACCCAGTTCAGCACGAAAGCTGAAAGATCTTTATTTGGCCCTACGGGCATGTTCGCGTTTAGTTGCGGCGTTATCTTACTGTATCGGTTCTCGGTTTTGCCACCTTATCCGTGGCTGTTTTTATCCCTATTTGTACTACTAACAATATTCATAGCAAAAGTGACCCGTTTTCGTGTCGTTTTTCTTTGGTTGATTTGGCTGTCTGTCGGGCTCGGATGGGCTGCGTGGCATGCCGACACCCGTCTGCAACAGCGGCTTTTGCCTTTGGAAGAGGGAGTGCCATTGACGGTTTCGGGGTATGTTTGTGATTTACCGCAACCAGGCACTTTTAATAGCATACGTTTCAACTTTTGCGTGGACAGCTGGGCGGAAACGTTTGATTCGGTGAAGGGTGGCGTGCCCCCGGACAAGATCCGGCTTGCTTGGTACGGTGCAGGCGAAAAGGTATTACCTTCCGGACCAATAGCGCTTCAGGTGGTTCTCAAGCGCCCGCATGGCAACCTCAATGACGCAGGTTTCCGGTACGAGGATTGGTTGTTTCGACAGGGTGTGCGGGCAACCGGGAGCGTTCGGAATGTGGTGGAGTTGCCGGGCTCGGTGTGTGGGCTCTTCTGCTCCTACCATGCCTGGCACCGGGAAATGGCGTCTGTTGTTGAAGGCTACTTTAGCGGCGCAGAGCACTACCCCTTGCTGGCTTCTTTGTTGATAGGGAATCGTGGGCACCTTTCTGCCTCGCATTGGCAAACCCTCAAGGCAACCGGCACCATCCATCTGGTCGCTATTTCCGGCTTGCACTTGGGGCTGGTGGCGTTGGCCGCCGGACTGGCCAGTCGTCGCCTTTTGCTGTTGCTGCCCGCGGGCCTGATCTCGGGCAAGGTCATCCGCAATGGGGTCTTTGGCTCAGTGGTTCTCGCGTGTTTGTTTTATGCCTTACTGGCCGGTATGACCGTGCCCACCCGTCGTGCACTGGTGATGGTGATCGTGGGTGGGTGGTTTCTGCTGAAGGCCTGGGAAGCCAGTTCGTGGCGACCTTTCGTTATCGCGATGGCCTGCGTTTTGTTGTTCGATCCTTTTGCGCCCCTCGATCAGGGATTCTGGTTGTCCTTCTCTGCAGTTGCACTGCTGGTTTGGGTATTCTCGGGGCGCTTGGGAAACACCGGGTGGCTGGCGGGGTTGATGCTGGCTCAGTGTGCGGTATTTGTTGGCCTATGGCCCGTTCTTCAAGCGTTTGGCCAAGCTCAGCCTTTGGCGGGCGTGGCGGCAAATCTGGTAGCGATTCCCTGGGTGTCGTTTGTGGTGATGCCGGTGTTGTTCGTCGGGACATTGTTGGTGTTTGTGACAGGGGGATCGCTAACGGCTCATGTGATCGACGTTTTTGATGCGGTACTGGGGGTGTTGTGGTATTTGCTGCAAGCGGTGGAGGCAGTGCCGGTAGTCTCGTTGCCGGGTGCGTCACAAGCTGCGGTGATCGCAATGACGTTGGTTGTATTGCTGATGCTGCGCTTTCCGGCTCGGTCATTCCAGGCCCTCAGTGCCATCGTTGTGGTGGGTTGGTTAGGGGTCGGGTGGTTGAGTCACGAGTCGCCGGTGAATGTGGCGGTTGATGTGCCCGAGGTGCGTATCTGGGATGTCGGGCAGGGTTTGTCTGTGCTGGTTCGCTCGGGTAGTGAAGTCTTGTTGTATGACACCGGGCCGGAGGTAAAGGGCGCGTATTCTGCCGTAGAGTCGGTCTTGCTTCCGAACCTGCGGGCACTTGGCGTGAGGCGTATTGAGCATCTTGTGGTGAGTCATGGCGATAGCGATCACTCGGGCGGGTTATCGGTCTTGCTGGAGGATTTGTCCATAGGGATGATCTCATCCGGAGAGCCGGAAGTGGTTCGTCAAAAACTGGCGCGGCATCCGGAGGCGTTAATTCAGGGCTGCCCGCGATTGCCGCAGATGTTGGGCGAGTTCGAGCTGAGCTTCTGGCGCAGTGGCTCGGCGGTATCGGGAAACGATGCTTCCTGTGTGCTTCGGCTATTTCATCGTCAGTTGAATGTCGATCTGCTTCTAACCGGGGATATTAGCCGCAGAGTAGAAACGGAAATGCTTGCAGATCGCGATTTGGATTGGTTGTCGGCCTTCCCGGGGCAGCGCATAGTGATTGCTCCGCATCATGGTAGTAAGACCTCCTCGTCGATGAAGTGGGTGTCGGCGGTAGAGCCGAACTGGGTGATCTACACGGCAGGGTATCGGCACCGATATGGCCACCCGCATAGCACAGTTGTCGAACGGTATCAGGATGTTGGCGCGGTACCGGTGAATACGGCGTGTTCAGGACAGCTATTCCTGAGTTTTGGGCCAGACAACCTGAAGATCACCCAAGCAACGCAACAAGCGCCATTCTGGATTGCTGGTCCGGGACTTGCCCGTGATCAATGTAAAATACCGTGACATTGCAGGTGTGGCCTGTACCGGCAGCTATGCTAAAGTAGCGCGGCTTGTCATTAATCAGGGAGATCAAGCGTGTTTGAGCTGTTGAAAGCTGGTGGCATCCTGATGGTGCCCATTGTTGCCTGTTCCATTTTAGCGCTTGCAATTATTCTGGAGCGTTTCTGGTCGTTGCGTGCTTCCCGGGTGGCACCGAGCCAATCGCTTAACGAGCTTTGGCGCTGGATTAAGAAGAAAGAGCTGAATGGCCGGAAGCTTAAAGCACTGCAGGGCTCATCCCCCATGGGAAGGGTGTTGGCGAGTGGTTTGATGAATGCGAAACATGGTCGTGAGATCATGAAAGAAAGCATCGAACATGAGGCCAGCCAGGTCATTCACGAGCTCGAACGTTTTCTGAATCCGCTCGGTACGGTTGCGACTATTACGCCGCTGCTTGGGCTTCTCGGTACCGTGATCGGCATGATCAAAGTGTTTGCCGAAATCCAGCTGGCGGGCGTTGGCAATGCCGGCAATTTGGCCGGGGGCATATCGGAGGCGCTGATCACCACGGCGGCCGGGTTAAGTGTTGCCATTCCAGCGTTGATTGGTCACCGCTACTTCATTCGCCGGGTCGATGAGTTGGTGGTCAACATGGAGCAGGAAGCCATTAAGTTGGTTGAGGTGGTTCATGGTGATCGCGAAATCGACGTGGAAGGAGCCTGAACACCGTGAAGTTCAAGCGCCAGAGAAGCCAGGAAGTCGGGGTAGACCTGACGCCATTGATCGATGTGGTGTTCCTGCTGCTGATTTTCTTTATGGTTTCCACCACTTTCACCCGTGAAAGCCATCTTGAGGTGGAGTTGCCTGAAGCCAATGGGGACCCCGCGGAACCGACTGAAGTCCGTCAGATTGATGTGGTCATTAATGCCCAGGGTCAATACATTCTCAATGATAAAACGCTGGTGAATAATCGTCGGGAGACTCTGGAAAGAGGTGTCAGCGAGTTGGCCGAAGGGGATAACAGCTTGCCGTATATCATTACTGCAGACGCTCGCACGCCGCATGAGTTTGTTGTTCGTGCAATGGATGTGGCAGGCCGATTGGGCTTTGCGAAATTAAGCATCACCACCGAGCGGGAGGCTGAATCCCCGTGAGCAGCTCCATTCCCGAGCCCCTGAAAACGCCCCCAGCTGGCAGCTGGACCACGTACAAGCGTCTGTTGACCTACGTAAAACCCTTCTGGCTGGCGTTTTCGTTAGCCGTTTTGGGTAACGTGCTCTACGCCGCCGCCTCCACTGGTATGGCTGCGGCCATGGAATACGTGATCACAGCGATCGAGAATCCAACGTCTCAGAATCGAGTGCTGTTGACCGGTTTGATTGTCGGTGTGTTTGCCCTTCGGGGGCTGGGTACCTTTTTCAGCCAGTACTTCATCAGCTACGTTGGGCGCAATGTGATTAACGCTCTGCGTAATGACGTGTTCGACCGGATGATGACGCTACCGTCCCGGTATTTCGACGAGAACGCGGCCGGCAGGCTGGTGTCCAAACTCACGTTCAACGTCGAACAAGTGGCGGAAGCGGCAACCAACGCGATCACCATCACCCTGCGTGAAGGTCTGACCATCGTCGGTTTGCTGGGCTTCATGATCTACACCAACTGGAAGCTCACGCTTGTGTTTCTGACCGTCGGGCCTGTTATCGGTTTTGTGGTTAGTTACGCCAGTAAGCGCTTTCGCAAGATCAGCAAGCGAATTCAGGGCTCCATGGGGGACATCACCCACGTGGCGACGGAATCAATTTCCGGGTATCGCGTGGTGCGCACCTTCGGTGGCGCTGACTACGAGCGCGATCGCTTCCGTCAGGTCAGCGCTCGCAACTTGAAACAAAGCTTGAAAATGGCGTCAACACAAGCCATCAGTGTGCCTGTGATTCAGGTTCTGGTTGCCATTGCGATCGCTGCGCTGGTCTGGACCATGCTTGCGCCGGAAATTCGGGGTGAAATGACAACCGGCCAGCTAATAGCGTTCATCACCGCCGCAACGACCATGGCAAAGCCCATTCGGCAGGTTACGTCGATACATTCCAAGATTCAGAAGGGTGTTGCGGCAGCTTACGATGTGTTCGAAACCATGGACGAGCAGCCGGAAAAAGACGGCGGTACCCACGCGCCCGGCCGTGTTGAAGGACACATCGAGTTCGATCAGGTATCGTTTCGCTACCGCGATCAACTCGATAATGTGCTGGACCAGATTTCGATCGACTTGCCCGCCGGCCAGAGTGTCGCGTTGGTGGGTCGCTCCGGGAGTGGTAAGTCCACTTTGGTCAGTCTGTTGCCTCGGTTTTATGACTTCACCGGCGGAGATATCCGGGTTGATGGTCATTCCCTGATGGACTTCTCTCTGGAAGCACTGCGTGCCCAAATAGCGCTAGTGACCCAGAACGTGGTCTTGTTCAACGACACCATTGCCGCAAACATCGCCTATGGTGCGTTGCGGGATTGCAGCCGGGATGAAATTCGCGAGGCCGCCGCTAAAGCCCACGCGCTTGAGTTTATTGATCGTATGCCGGAAGGCCTGGATACGGTGATCGGTGATAACGGTGTGATGCTGTCCGGTGGCCAGCGGCAGCGCTTGGCCATTGCCCGGGCGCTTCTTAAAAATGCCCCGATTTTGATATTGGATGAAGCCACATCGGCTTTGGACACCGAATCCGAGCGTCACATCCAACAGGCACTCGAAACTGTTATGCAGGGGCGCACCACCTTGGTGATTGCGCACCGGCTTTCAACCATCGAAAAGGCCGACCGAATTCTGGTGATGGATAACGGCCGTATTGTCGAATCCGGAACCCACGACGAACTGCTGGCGGCGGGCGGTGCTTATGCTCAGCTGCATCAGGTGCAGTTCAGTGAGCATTCATGAGCAATGTGATCGACCGTTTATGGTATGGCCAGTCGCGGCCCTTGAGTGTTTTGGCGCCGCTTGCCTGGCTCTACCGCACGATATCTGAATCCAAACGCCGAAAGGCTTGGCAGGCTGGGGCGGAAAATTTGCCGGTGCCCGTGGTCGTGGTGGGTAACATCACCGTAGGTGGTACCGGTAAGTCGCCGTTAACGGCTCGGCTGGTTGATTGTATGCGCCAAGAGGGTTGGCAGCCGGTAATCCTGAGTCGCGGGTATGGCGGTAAAAGTGATCGCTATCCTTTGTTGGTGCAGGAGGGCACTCCAGCCGGCGTATGTGGCGACGAGCCGCTCATGCTGTCACTCGCAACCGGTTGCCCCGTGGTGGTAGATCCTCAGCGCCTGCGTGGGGCTCGTTGGGCGTTGGAGCAGGGGCTAGGCGATGTATTGATCTGCGATGATGGCCTCCAGCATTACAGCCTTCCCCGCGATATCGAACTGGCGGTGTTCGATGCTCAACGAGGCATTGGAAACGGCGCCATTCTGCCTGTAGGCCCCCTGCGAGAATCCGTTGACCGGCTCAACTCGGTTGATTTCGTGATATTGAATGGGGCCCAGTTTCCGTCAAGTGGCGAGCGTCTCGATGAATTCGCCGGCACGGAACACGCTAATATCCATGCCATGACCTTGCGGCCAGCCTCGTTGGTAAACCTGAATTCCGGAGAAAGCCGAGCGCCGGAAGCCCTTAACGGGAAACCTGTACGAGGGGTTGCCGGCATTGGTAATCCGGGGCGTTTTTTTGAAACGCTGCGGCAATTGGGCGCTCATGTACAGGAGCAGGCGTTTCCCGATCATCACCGGTTCCGCCCTGAGGATCTGGCTTCTGGGGCCGGAGAATGGTTGGTGATGACCGCAAAAGATGCGGTGAAATGTCGCGGTTTTTCGCCGGATAACGCGTGGGTATTGACCGTTGATGCCTGCCTGTCCGAACCTTTTGAACAACGCTTTCTGGAGCGGCTCAGCGAAAGTGCTGTGCAGTTGCAGTCTCAAATGACCGAGAGATCAAATCATGGATAAGAAACTTCTGTCTATGCTGGCTTGCCCAGTGTGCAAGGGCGAACTCAAACTGAACGAGGCCCGCACGGAGTTGGTGTGCTATCAGGACGCCATGGCTTTCCCGATTCGAGAAGGCATTCCCGTGATGATTGCTGTTGAAGCTCGAACACTGAGCACCGACGAGCGTCTGGATAAGCACTGAGTTAACCGTAAGCAGGACTGTTGTATGTCTTTTACTGTCGTGATTCCCGCCCGCTATGCGTCCAGCCGATTGCCGGGCAAACCGTTGGCGATGATTGCTGGCAAGCCAATGATCCAGCATGTTCATGAGCGCGCTCAGGAAAGCCGGGCAGGCCGTGTGGTGATCGCAACTGACGATTCGCGTATCGAAGAGGCTTGCCGTGCGTTTGGTGCTGAAGTGGTGATGACGTCAGCCAATCACGCCAGTGGCACGGATCGCTTGGAAGAGGTCGCGCGCAAGCTCGAGCTTGAGCCCGAGCATCGAGTGGTCAATGTGCAAGGTGATGAACCGCTATTGCCACCGGCGTTGATTAATCAGGTAGCCGACAATCTGGAGCGTTACCCGGAAGTGGCGATATCGACCTTGTGCGAGCGCATTCACGACGCCCGGCAGGTATTTAACCCGAATGTGGTTAAAGTGGTGTTTGATGGTCGCGGTATTGCCCATTACTTCAGCCGGGCACCGATTCCCTGGGCTCGGGATACGTGGCCTCAAAATGCCAGTTCCGCAGAAGTGGATCTACCGGAGGGCATCGGGTACTTCCGTCACATTGGAATTTACGGTTATCGAGCCAGCGTTCTGAGCGACTTTGTGAGTTGGGTGCCGGCACCCACCGAGCAAGTGGAAGCTTTGGAACAGCTACGGGCGCTCTACAACGGTGCCAGTATTCATGTGGACGTTGCAGAGCGGCCCCCTGCGCCAGGCGTGGACACGGAAGAAGATTTAGAGAGAATCAGAAAATTGATGGAAGCCGGAGGGCGCTATGTCTGAATCCGTTCGGGTTCTTTTTGTCTGTTTGGGTAATATTTGCCGCTCGCCCAGTGCCGAAGGCGTGTTTCGTCAGCTCGTAAACGAGCAGGGCATGGCGGACAAAGTAGTCATCGATTCTTGCGGAACAGCAGATTGGCATACCGGGAAATCTCCGGATTCCCGATCCATTGAGGCAGCAGGGCGAAGAGGTATTGATCTTTCTGGCCTGCAGGCACGGCAGATCAAACCAGATGACCTGGATACTTTTGATTATGTGCTGGTGATGGACCGCTCGAATCTGGCCGATGTACGGGATCTTTGGCGTCAGAACGGCGGCGCGGAACCTCAATTGTTTCTGGAGTTTGGCCAGTCCAGCGATTTGGAAGTGCCGGATCCGTATTACGGCGGCGATCAAGGGTTTGAGCAGGTTCTCGATCTGATCCAGGACGCCAGCGAAGGGCTGCTTGATCATATTCGGGGGCGGTTGGCTTGAGTTACGGGCCACAGATCCGCGAACAGGTCAGTTTGAAAGACCTGAACACGATGGCGATCGCCGTAAAAGCCGAGCAGTTCGTGGATATCGAAAATGCCGATCAACTTGTGCAGGCGCTCGACATAGCGCGTGAGCAGCAGGTTGAAACACTGGTGCTTGGTGGCGGCAGCAATCTGGTTTTCGCCGGTAATTTTGAGGGGCTTGTCCTGCATATCGCCATACGCGGAAGGCGCTGGGAACAGGTAACGGACGACACAGCCGTATTGGCGCTGGCTGCAGGCGAAAACTGGCACGATGCGGTTTTGTACGCCGCGCGCTCGGGCTATCGGGGCATTGAAAATCTGGCATTGATTCCCGGAACAGCGGGGGCTGCACCGGTTCAGAATATCGGCGCCTACGGAGTGGAGTTGTGCGATACGCTTGAGAGCGTGACGGCTTTGGATTGCGATTCACGGCACGTCGTTACCCTGAGTGCCGAACACTGTCAGTTCGCCTATCGAGACAGTTTTTTCAAGCGTAATCCCGGTCGGTATATCATTCTTGAGATTCGTCTGCGCTTGTCCCGTACTGCGCCTCTCAAGCTGGGCTATCGTGACCTTCAGGACTACCTGAGTGATGCCGATGCGGAAAAGCTTAGTCCGCTGGACGTCGCCGAGGCGGTTATGGCGGTCCGCCGGAGAAAGCTACCGGACCCTGAGACCCTGCCCAATACCGGAAGCTTCTTTAAGAATCCGGTGATTGATCAGGCGCAGTTTGAACAACTTCAGAAGTGTTTTCCGGACGTGGTGTTTTACCCGCTTACAGACGGCGTCAAACTGGCCGCGGCCTGGCTGATTGATCAAGCCGGCTGGAAAGGGTTTCGTAACGCACGTGTCGGTATTCATAATCGACAGGCGTTGGTGCTGATCAACCACTCTCAAGGTACGGGTCAGGATGTTCTGGCGTTGGCTGAGGATGTAAGAGAGTCGGTGCGGGAAAAATTCGGAGTGGAACTGGAGGTCGAGCCGGGCATTGTTGGGGCTCGCTAAACAGCGGTAGCATTCCGGGCAGCCACTGGGCCGCCCGGAACCTTTCAGGTTTTACAGGCCCGCTTTTGGCGAGACCTTCATCAGCACAGGCAGTGCGTCTTCTACTGCAATATCTTGTTTATCTTCGTCTCGACGGCCTTTGTATTCCAGGGTGCCGGCGTTCAGGCCACGCTCGGAAATAACAAACCGGTGCGGGATGCCCATCAGTTCCATATCGGCAAACTTCACGCCCGGGCGCATGTTGCGGTCGTCCAGCAGAACGTCATAGCCCGCTTCACGAAGCTCGTTGTAAAGCTTTTCACCGGCCTCGGCAACAGTTGGTGCTTTGTGGGCGTTCAGCAGCACAATCGCAACTTGGAACGGTGCGATTGCGTCCGGCCAGATGATGCCTTTGTCGTCGTGATTTTGTTCGATGGATGACGCTACGATGCGCGACACACCAATGCCGTAGCAGCCCATTTCCATCACGACCGACTTTCCGTTTTCATCCAGCACCGTGGCGTTCAGAGCCGAGCTGTATTTGTTGCCCAGCTTGAAAATGTGGCCAACTTCGATGCCGCGGCGAATTTCCAGGGTGCCGTTACCGTCCGGGCTTGGGTCACCTTCTACCACGTTACGAATATCTTCAACGCGGCCAACCGGAACATCACGCTCCCAGTTAACGCCGGTCAGGTGATAGTCGTCTTTATTAGCGCCGCACACGAAGTCAGCCAGATGGGCTGCGCTACGATCGACAATGGTCGGGATGGGCAGGTTCACCGGGCCAATAGAGCCTGCCTTGCAGCCAATGGCCTTCTCGATCTCTTCGTCGGTGGCCATGGTCAGGGGTTCTGCCACACCTTGCAGGTTTTCAGCTTTGATTTCGTTCAGGGTGTGATCGCCACGCAGAATAAGGGCAACCAAGCCTGATTCTCCGTTCTCGTCGGCCTCGGCTTTTACGATCAGGGTTTTCACGCTGCGTTCAGCCGGCAGACCCAAGAACTCGGAGACGGCATCAATCGTTTTCTGATCCGGGGTGTGTACCTCATTCATGTCTTCGGAAGCCGCAGGACGGGCGCCAGCCGGAGCAACCGCTTCTGCCTTCTCGATGTTGGCTGCGTAATCACCGCCCGTGCTGAATACGATGGCGTCTTCACCGGAAGAGGCCAGTACGTGGAACTCGTGGGAACTGCTGCCGCCAATGGAACCGGAATCCGCTTGTACCGGGCGGTAATCCAGGCCCAGGCGATCAAAAATGTTGCAGTAGGTCCGATGCATGAGCTGGTAGGTGTCATCCAGCGATGCCGCGTTAATGTGGAATGAGTAGGCGTCCTTCATGATGAATTCGCGGGCACGCATCACGCCGAATCGTGGCCGGCGCTCGTCACGGAATTTGGTTTGGATCTGGTAGAAGTTCGCGGGCAGTTCTTTGTAGCTTTTGAGCTCGTTGCGCACCAGGTCGGTGATCACTTCTTCGTGAGTCGGGCCCACGCAGAAATCGCGGCCGTGACGGTCGTGCAGGCGAAGCAACTCGCCACCGTATTGCTCCCAGCGGCCGGATTCTTGCCATAGCTCTGCCGGCTGGACAGCGGGCATCAGGACCTCCTGGGCTCCACTTTTGTCCATTTCTTCACGTACAATCCGTTCTACTTTGCGCAGGGTTCGCAGGCCAAGTGGTAGCCAGGAATAGAGGCCGGCGGCCAATTTACGGATCATGCCTGCGCGCAACATCAGCTGGTGGCTGATGATTTCCGCGTCAGCAGGGGTCTCTTTTTGGGTGGCAATCAAATAACGGCTCGCTCGCATCGTGTCTTCCGCTTTTTCGAAAAGTGGGGATTGGACTAATTGGCAGTGGTACTGGCCCGAAACTGCCTTTCATTGTCTTAAAGTGAGCGTTATTGTACGGAGCCTGCCCCATAAGGTACAGATGATGACAGATGAATCTATAAATGTAGCACCGCGCCGGAAGCCGGTTCAGGCACGTAGCCGGGAGCGCGTGGACAGCATTCTCCGCCACGCGGCCGAGATCTTTCACGAGAATGGCGTAGATGGCACCAGTATGTCGGCCATTGCCCGGCAATCGGGTATGTCGCTGGCCTCGCTGTATCGTTACTTTCCGAACAAAGCGGCCATAGTTCATGCGCTCGCTGAAGGGCATGTCGAAAAAATGGAAAGCGCGCTGCGGGAACGTCTGCTGGAAGTCGGGTTGTCTGAAGCCGTGGACGTGCTGATTGACTTGTTTTACGAGTTTTATCGGACGGAGCCGGCTTATACGGCCATCTGGAGTGGTGTCGAATCGATGCCGGAACTGCGGGAACTGGATTTGCGGGAGCTATACAGTAACGCTCGGGATTTCGATGCACGGCTCAAAGAAGAGTTTCCGGGTATACCCGAAGAACGTCGATGGACCGCGAGCTTGTTGTTACCACGTTCTGCTGGTTCGATTCTGCGGCTGGCTGCTACCTTACCGGAATCTCAGGGTACCTTGCTGGCAAACGAGCTTAAATGCATGGCACGCGCCTATCTGATGGAGTTGATTCGTCAGGACAAATAGCCCAGAGGCAGGGCGGTGCTGTCGATGACTCTTCGTAACACAAAGCTTGAGTGCACTCCGCTGACACCGGGAATGCGGGTGATACGGTTCAGCAGAAATTGGTGATAGTGATCCATATCGGGCACCACTACCTTTAGCATGTAATCTGCGCTTTGCCCGGTAATCAGATAGCATTCCTGCACTTCTGGGTAGTTGGCGATCTGTTCTTCGAAATCTGCGAACCGCTCCGGGGTGTGCCGGTCCATCCCTATCAGTATGACGGCGGTCAGGGCCAGTCCCAGTTTCTTGTGGTCAAGAATGGTGGCGGTTCTGACAATGATGCCCGAATCTTCCAGTGACCGAACCCGGCGCAGGCACGGGGAGGGCGACAAACCGACCTTTTCGGCGAGCTGCTGGTTGGTGAGGGAGCCATCATTCTGCAACTGTTCGAGAATTTTTCGATCAGTTTTGTCTATTTTTACTAACGCTTTGTCATTGCCCGGCATAATGTGTCATCGCTTAGTTTGGTTGGGCAATATTGTGCCATAGTTTTTCTATTTTCGGCTAAAATTCGCAATCGGATGGCGCGTTAAATTGGTTACACTGGCGTTATCTCTTCGATCAGTGAAAGGAATTGTCAGACATGGCTTTTGATCATCGGAAATACGCACCCTTCAAACCCGTTGCCAAGAAAGATCGCCGTTGGCCGGACCAGATTATTGAAAAGGCGCCAACCTGGTGTGCGGTGGATCTGCGGGATGGTAACCAGTCATTGATCAAGCCGATGTCCGTTGCCCAAAAGCAGCGCTTGTTTGATTTGCTGGTTAAGCTGGGTTTCAAGGAAATTGAAATAGGCTTTCCAGCCGCGAGTCAGCCAGACTTTGATTTTTGCCGGAAGCTGATTGAAGAGAACCGGATTCCGGACGATGTCACTATTCAGGTGTTGACGCAGGCGCGCGCCGAGCTGATCGAGCGCACCTACGAGGCTTTGGAAGGCGCTAAGAAAGCGATTGTGCACGTCTACAACTCTACCTCTACGGTGCAGCGTGAACAGGTGTTCGGGCTCGACCGTGAGGGAATCTGCGACATTGCCCGCAACGGCGCGACGCTGGTGAAGGAGTTTGCCGGCCGTTATCCCGATACCGAGTGGACCTTCCAGTATTCTCCCGAGAGCTTTACCGGTACGGAGCTGGATTTTGCCAAGGACGTAATTGATGCGGTGACAGGCGTTTGGCGCCCAGATCAGGGGCAGCCGGTGATTATCAATTTGCCTGCAACCGTTGAAATGTCAACGCCGAACGTATTCGCTGACCAGATCGAGTGGATTGGCGAAAACATTCAATACCGGGATTCGTTGAGCATCAGCGTTCATACCCATAACGATCGCGGCTGCGGCGTGGCGGCCGCCGAATTGGCTGTGATGGCTGGTGCGGATCGGGTTGAGGGTACCTTGATGGGTAACGGCGAACGTACGGGCAATATGGATTTGGTCACTATGGCCATGAACTTGTACTCGCAGGGTGTCGATCCTCAGTTGGATTTGTCGGGCATGGCAGAGATCACCGAAGTGGTGGAAGCCTGCACGGAGATATCCACTCATCCGCGTCATCCCTACGCCGGCGAGTTGGTCTTTACTGCGTTTTCCGGCAGCCATCAGGACGCAATCCGGAAATGTTTGGCGCGCCGCAAGGACGGGGATGTCTGGAATGTTGCCTACTTGCCAATCGATCCTTCAGATCTGGGCCGGCGTTATGAAGAGGTGGTGCGAATTAACAGCCAATCTGGCAAAGGGGGCGTGGCATACGTGCTCGAGCGTGACTACGACATCAGTTTGCCTCGCTGGCTGCAGATCGAGTTCAGTAAAGTGGTTCAATCCGAAGCTGAAACCAACGGAGGTGAGATCGATTCACACACCATTCACCATTTGTTTGAAGAGCGGTATCTGAAGGTGGCGAAAGATTGGGCGCTGCGAACCTATAACTTGCACCGCGACGAGGAAGGTGTACGCGCCGATGTGGTGGTGGGGGCAGATGAATCGCCAGTTAGTCTGGAAGGTCGCGGTTTGGGTGCAGTCGAAGCTGTGTCGGATGCGTTGACCCGCCGTTTTGGTGTTTCCATTGCGGTTGAGGCTTACGATGAGTTTGCGTTGGGTGAGGGGACCAAGGCTAATGCGCTGGCGTGTATTCGTTTGAATGCCAACGGTAAGCTTTGCAGTGCAGCTGCACTGGCTGAAGATACGACCTCTGCGACCTTGCAGGCCTTGTTCTCAGCTGTTGCCCAGGAAGTTGGCGAACAGATGCCGGAAGGAGCGGATAGTCGCGAATCTGTTTCGGCCTGACGCTCGCTTGTTAGCTTGTAGCGAAACCAAAACAGCCGGCACGAATGCCGGCTGTTTTGTTCCGTCTGCCCGTGAGGGGCATCAGGCAATCAACATAAGCCTGATTATAGCGGCGTTACGTTCTCTGCCTGCGGGCCTTTCGGGCCCTGAGTAACGGTGAACTGCACCTGCTGGCCTTCAGCCAGAGTGCGGAAGCCACCTGAGTTGATTGCACTGTAGTGAACGAAAACGTCACTGCCGCCTTCCTGCTCAATAAAGCCAAAGCCTTTCGCTTCGTTGAACCATTTGACCTGGCCAGTTTTTGTATCAGACATTGATCTTTCCTGTACTTACTAAAAGGTTTGCCCTCACGGGACCATACATGCTGAATAATTCGGGGCGTTCTGATGAAAGGGGCAACGAAAAGCCGGGGCAGGACGTTGGTGCACATTCGCCAAATACCGCTGCAGAATTACACAGCAATTTCAGTATAGACCGACTTTTCGGTCCGTCAATTTTTTAGATATCGATTTTTAAAATTTTTTTTGCATTAAAAACAGTTGCTTGTATCCATTGGTCGAGTGAAGGCCGGCCCCGAAATGGAGCGGCCTCGAATCGTCTTAGAGAAGGTGCTTCTGTTGGTCAGCGCCGGAGTGCTGCGCTGATCTCTTCCAAAATAGCGGGATCGTCAATGGTGCTTGGCACGCTGTACTCTTCCTGATCGGCGATCTGGCGAATGACCCGTCGAAGAATCTTGCCGGATCGGGTTTTGGGGAGACGATCAACGACGATGGCCCGCCGGAAACAGGCGATGGCGCCAATCTTTTCCCGAACCATCTCGATCAGTTCTTCTTCCAGTTCGTCCGGGTCGATCGTCGCTCCATCTTTAATCAGTACCAGTCCAATGGGTAACTGGCCTTTCAGGTCGTCGTGTGTACCTACCACGCAGCATTCTGCGATGGCTGGGTGGGACGCAACCACTTCTTCCATCTCCCCGGTTGAAAGGCGGTGGCCGGCCACGTTGATGACGTCATCGGTTCTGCCCATGATGAAGACGTACCCATCCTCGTCTACGTACCCGCCATCGCCTGAACTGTAATAGCCAGGAATCGGTCGCAGATAGCTGTTCAGGAAGCGTTCGTCGTCGCCCCAAACCGTCATCAGGCAGCCGGGGGGTAATGGGAGTTTGACGGCAATCTGGCCCTGTTCGCCGTCTGGTACGGACGAGCCGTCCATGTTGACCACCCGAACATCAAAGCCGGGTGATGGCACGGTGGAAGATCCGGGTTTGGTGGCCATCATCTCGATGCCTGCCGGGTTGCAGCAGATCGCCCAGCCGGTTTCGGTCTGCCACCAGTGGTCGAGGATCGGCAAGTGAGTGTTTTCTTTCAGCCATTCGTAGGTCGGTGGGTCCAGGCGTTCACCGGCCAGATAGATGCGTTTCAAAGACGAGGTGTCGTATTTCGCCAATTGCGTCGCCTCGGGATCTTCCTTACGAACAGCTCGGAAAGCGGTCGGCGCAGTGAACAGGATATCAACTTTGTGGTCTTGAATGACGCGCCAGAAGGCGCCGGCATCAGGGGTTTTAATGGGTTTGCCTTCGTACAATATCGTGGTGCAGCCGGCAAACAGCGGGCCATAAACAATGTAGCTGTGGCCGACGACCCAGCCGACATCCGAGGCTGCCCAGTAGACATCGCCGGGTTTGGCGTCATATACCAGGCCCATACTGTACTTGAGGGCAACAGCATGGCCGCCGTTGTCCCGGACCACGCCTTTGGGTTTGCCCGTGGTGCCGGAGGTGTAAAGGATGTACAGCGGATCAGTCGCGTTTACGGGCACCGGTTCTGCCGGGGTGGCGTTTGCGCACAGTTCGTTCCAGTCCCGGTCACGCTCGGCCTGCATTGTGGCTTTAGCTTGAGGGCGCTGGTACACCACGCAAAGGTCTGGCTTGTGGCTCGACTGCTCGATGGCTTTGTCGACCAGAGGTTTGTATTCAATCACAGTGTTGACTTCGATGCCGCAAGAGGCGGTGATCAGTGCCTTGGGCGTGGCATCGTCAATTCGCACGGCCAGCTCGTGGGCGGCAAAGCCTCCGAATACAACCGAGTGGATCGCTCCCAGGCGTGCACAAGCCAGCATGGCAATGGCGGCTTGCGGGATCATGGGCATATAAATAATCACCCGATCGCCTTTTTCTATGCCTTGGTTTTGCAGGGCGCCGGCGAACAGTGCGACTTCGTCCCGGAGTTGGTTGTAGGTGTATGTTTGCTGGGTGTTGGTAACGGGTGAGTCGTAAATAAGGGCGGCCTGATCGCCCCGGCCCTCGCGGATGTTGGCGTCCAGAGCGACATCGCTGGTATTCAGGGTGCCGTCAGCGAACCATTCCCCGTGACCGTTTTCGAGTGGCTGCCAGATGGTGTTGGGCGCCGAATTCCAGTCAATGTGTTGCGCTTGTTCGCGCCAGAAATCGTCACGCTGATCGATGGAACGGCGAAATGCGGAGTTGTAGCTCATATGCTCCACCTCAGTTGAGTGGTTTTTATTTTATGTTTGGTTCCGTCAACTGTAGGAGTTTTGCAGGGGTGAGCTAGTAGACAATAGGCGTAGTGAGTCAAGAGAGCGCTTGGTTTACTGAGGCTCTACCTCTGTAACGGTCGCGGAAATGTGCCCCTGACCGAATTGGGCGCGAATGGTATCGCCTTTTGAGAGCTGGCTGGTATTCCGCACTATATCGCCTGTCGCATTCTTGACGATGGAATAGCCGCGCCCGAGCGTAGCAAGGGGGCTGACAACATTGAGAGTCTGTGCCTGCAAGTGAAGCTTGTCTTGCTGCTGCCTCAGGTTATGTTGAATGGCCGCTTGCATGCGATCGTTCAGTTTGCCGACCTGTTCGGCCGTGCTGGTGATCATCTTTCGCGGAGACTGGGTTTCCAGCCTCAGAGTCAGATGATGGGTTTTAAGCGATTGCTGTTCGATCTTCTGACGCATTGCATGATTCAGGCGCATGTCGAGTTCGTCCATGCGTTGAGCTTTATCCTGCAATTCGCGGCGCGGGTCTCTCAGGCGCGCACCGAGATGACCGAGCTGGTTCTCCAGCCGTTTGAACAAGCGTTGGGCCGAGTGCCCCAATCGGACCTGTTGCTCGTTCAGGCGGCGCAGCCAGTCTTGTTGGTCGGGAGAGACCTTTTCTGCTGCCGCTGAAGGAGTGGGGGCACGCAAATCGGCGACAAAATCAGCAATGGTGACATCGACTTCGTGACCAACGGCGCTGACGGTGGGGATGTGGCAGTTGGCAATTGCTCTGGCAACGGTTTCTTCATTGAAGCACCACAAATCTTCCAGTGAGCCGCCACCTCGACCGATGATCAGTACGTCTGCAGCATTGTGCTGTCGGGCGCGCTCGATGGCATTCACGATCTCGGATGTAGCCGCCTTGCCCTGAACGGCTGTCGGGTAAATGGTGACCGGAATCGCAGGGCAGCGTCGGGCCAGTACCGTCAGGATGTCATGAATGGCAGCGCCAGTAGGCGAGGTGACCACGCCGATATGTTTGGGGGTGACAGGAAGCCGCTGTTTGCGCGTTGGGTCAAACAATCCTTCGGCTTGAAGCTTCGCCTTAAGCGCTTCGAAAGCTTGTTGCAATGCGCCGAGACCGGCGGGTTCCATGTGCTCAACAATAATCTGGAAGTCGCCACGGTTTTCATAAAGGGTGACTTTGCCGCGAATGCGGATCTGATCGCCTTCCCGGGGCAGCGTGCGAATGTGCTGGTTCGCGCCGCGGAACATGGCGCAGCGGATCTGGCATTTCTGGTCCTTCAGTGAGAAATACCAGTGCCCCGAAGACGGTCTGGACAGCCCGGAAATTTCGCCTTCTACCCAGACTTGCATAAAACTGGTTTCCAGCAGACGGCGTGCCTGGCGATTGAGTTCGCTGACGCTGAGAGCGTGGGGTCGGGTGTCCGGGTAGGCGGGGGTCAAAGTCGGGCTCCGTGGATTTTATACGCAATAGCCGAGAAGGTGACGGGTAAAAATAACGGAAATTCAGAAAGATGCAACCTGATGGTAAGAACCCCGTGGTTTACTGTGTTCTGTCACCACTTTATAATAGATCGATTAAGGATTTTGCTCTGTCACACCGCTTCAGGTGTGGCTCAGGAGCTCCCAATTTAGCATGATCAAAAGGCGGACCCAAATGCTGCGTATTGCCGAAGAAGCCCTCACGTTTGACGACGTTCTGCTTGTGCCCGGATTTTCCGAAGTGCTTCCCCATCAGGTTGACCTGAAAACACAGTTGACCAAAGGGATCACTCTGAATATTCCGTTGATTTCTGCCGCCATGGATACGGTTACTGACGCTGAGCTGGCGGTCGCGATGGCCCAGGAAGGCGGTATCGGTATCATGCATAAAAACATGACGGTAGAGCAGCAGGCCGCAGAAGTGCGCCGGGTCAAGAAGCACGAAAGCGGTGTCGTTAAAGACCCCATCACTGTAACGCCGGATACCACCGTTCGTGAGTTGGTTGACATCACCATGGCGAACAACATCTCCGGTCTGCCGGTTGTCGACGGTAATGACCTGGTTGGCATTGTCACTGGCCGTGACATCCGCTTTGAAAGCCGGATGGATACCCCGGTTCGGGATATTATGACCAGAAAAGAAAATCTGGTGACCGTGAAAGAAGGCGCGGATCTCGTAGAGGTAAAAGAGCTTCTGCACAAACATCGCATCGAGAAGATTCTGGTTGTTAACGATAACTACGAGTTGCGCGGTCTGATTACCGTTAAAGATATCCAGAAAGCAAAAGATTACCCGATGGCTTGTAAAGATGACCAGGGCCGTTTGCGGGTAGGTGCTGCGGTGGGTACCGGCGGTGACACTGAAGCTCGGGTTCAGGCGTTGGTTGAGGCTGGAGTCGATGTCATTGTGGTGGATACCGCGCATGGCCACTCGAAAGGCGTGATTGATCGCGTTCGTTGGGTTAAGGAAAACTATCCGCAGGTGCAGGTAATTGGCGGTAACATCGCCACTTCAGACGCGGCCATTGCCTTGGCAGATGCCGGCGCTGATGCGGTGAAAGTGGGTATTGGCCCGGGCTCAATCTGTACCACGCGTATTGTTGCGGGTATTGGTGTTCCTCAGATTTCAGCGGTATCCAATGTTGCGGCCGCTCTGAAAGATCGCGGCGTTCCGCTGATCGCAGATGGTGGTGTGCGCTTCTCCGGCGATATTGCCAAAGCGGTTGCGGCGGGCGCCAACTGCGTCATGATCGGTAGCCTGTTGGCAGGTACCGATGAGGCGCCGGGCGAGATCGAATTGTTCCAGGGCCGTAGCTACAAGGCCTATCGAGGCATGGGCTCTCTGGGCGCTATGGGGCAGGGCTCCAGCGATCGTTACTTCCAGGATGCCAGCAAAGGTATTGAGAAGCTGGTGCCAGAAGGCATTGAAGGCCGTGTTGCCTGCAAAGGCCCGATGCGCAACATTATTCACCAGTTGATCGGCGGCTTGCGCGCCTCTATGGGGTATACCGGCAGCGCGAACATTGATGAAATGCGCACCAAACCGGAATTTGTCCGTATTACCAATGCGGGTATGCGTGAGAGCCACGTTCATGACGTGACCATCACCAAAGAAGCTCCAAACTACCGCGTCGGTTAATTATTGCTTGATCTGACACAGCCCGGTTTCCGGGCTGTGTTGTTTTTCTTCAGCCCGAGGACTCCATGGCTCAGAACATTCACGACCACCGTATCCTGATTCTCGATTTCGGTTCCCAGTACACCCAACTGATTGCTCGCCGCGTGCGGGAAATTGGCGTGTATTGCGAAGTTAGAGCTTTTGACATTACCGAAGATGAACTCAACGACTTCAACCCCAAAGGCATCATTCTGGCCGGCGGGCCTGAATCGGTTACCGAATTGGGTGGGCCGCGTGCACCAGAGGACCTGTTTGATAAAGGTATTCCGGTGCTGGGCATTTGCTACGGCATGCAGACCATGGCTGAGCAATTGGGCGGTCGGGTTGCCAGCTCGGAGAAACGCGAATTTGGCTATGCACAAGTTAAAGTGCGCGCGAAAGGGCCATTGCTGAACGACATTACTGATCACCTGACGCCTGCCGGCGATTCGTTACTGGACGTCTGGATGAGTCACGGCGATAAAGTGGTCGCGATGCCAGAAGGCTTTGAGCTGCTCGCATCGACCGAGAGTGCTCCGATTGCAGCGATGCAGGACGTGTCGCGCAACCTGTACGGCGTGCAGTTCCACCCGGAGGTCACCCATACTCTGCAGGGCAAGCGGATTCTCGAACACTTTGTACTGAATATCTGTGAATGCGAAGCTTTGTGGACCCCGGCCAAAATCGTTGACGATGCCGTACGCCAGATTCGCGAGCAGGTGGGTACTGATAAAGTACTGTTGGGCCTGTCCGGAGGGGTTGATTCCTCGGTCACGGCTGCGCTTTTGCACAAAGCCATCGGTGATCAACTGACTTGCGTGTTCGTTGATAACGGCTTGCTTCGCCTGAACGAAGGCGATCAGGTTATGGATATGTTCGGCAGCAGCATGGGTGTGAAGGTCATTCGTGCGGATGCAGAAGATCTGTTCCTGTCAAAGCTGAAGGGTGTCAGCGATCCAGAGCAGAAGCGGAAAGTGATCGGAAACACCTTTATCGAGGTGTTCGACGACGAAGCGGCGAAAATCAAAGACGTAAACTGGCTGGCTCAGGGAACGATCTACCCGGACGTGATCGAATCTGCGGCTTCCAAAACGGGTAAAGCCCATGTGATCAAATCGCACCACAACGTGGGCGGTCTGCCAGAAACCATGAAGCTGAAGCTGGTTGAGCCGTTGCGTGAGCTGTTCAAGGACGAAGTTCGCCGAATCGGGCTTGAGCTGGGCCTGCCTTACGACATGGTGTATCGCCACCCGTTCCCGGGGCCGGGTCTCGGTGTCCGGATTCTGGGAGAGGTGAAAAAAGAATATGCCGATATTCTGCGCCACGCTGATGCCATCTTCCTTGAAGAGCTTCATCGTGCTGACTTGTACCACAAAACCAGCCAGGCGTTTGCGGTCTTCCTGCCGGTGAGATCAGTGGGCGTGGTGGGTGATGCACGTCGCTACGAATGGGTTGTGGCGCTGCGAGCGGTCGAAACCATCGATTTCATGACCGCACGTTGGGCCCACTTGCCGTATGACTTGTTGGAAACGGTTTCCAACCGGATTATCAATGAGATCAGCGGTATTTCCCGAGTGACTTACGATGTGTCCTCCAAGCCGCCTGCGACGATTGAGTGGGAATGAGTAACCTTCTCCCGCTTCTGATGGATAGCGAAACCTAAGTTATTGAAAAGCCCACAGTGTTGTGGGCTTTTTCGTTTCTATCAATCCTGAAGAAAAAACTGGTGATCTTTGCGGTTTTTCCTAAGCTTAACCAATGACTGGTGTGCGATCGAAAAAAGAGTGGAGATATGGAAAATCATCACGCGGATACAAGGGATGCTGTACGTCAGCTGTTTGATACGGTTGACGCTATTTCCGTTCAAGGGTACGACCAAGAACGAAAAGTTGTTTACTGGAATATAGGCAGTGAAAAGATCTACGGCTATTCAGCTGAAGAAGCGGTAGGGCAAAAACTGGAAGATCTGATAATCCCCGAACATATGCGGGAGGGAGTTGTCTCGGCGCACCGGGACTGGGTGACCGATGGCATTGAAATACCAGCCTCCGAGCTTACCTTGCGAAACAAGAGTGGTCAGGATGTAAGCGTTTATTCAAGTCATGTCATGTTTCGGAACGCGCATGATGAATACGAAATGTATTGCATCGACGTCTATCTGGGAGACGTAAAAAAAGCCCAGCGTCAGGCTGTTTCAAAAGAGGAGCTGCTGAACAGCGTTTTTGAATCTATTCCGGATTTGTTTTTCTTGCTGACAGAAGACGGCAGGATTGTTGAATGCCACGCGGGTGACAGTCGGAAACTTTACGTCGAGTATGAGCAAATTGTTGGTAAGCATATGGTCGATTTTCTGCCTGAAGAGGTGTCGGCCAAGTTCAAAGCTTCCATTGCAAAATCGATCGCGGAAGGCGGTGTCCTGAGTTTTGAGTACTATTTAGACCTTCCGATTGGCAGGATCTATTTTGAGGCCAGGCTCAGTCATCTTCCGGGCCAGAAACAGGTCGTCGTTATCGCTCGCGATATTACAGAAGCAAATGAAGCTGCTGAGCTTATCCGAAAGCAGGCGTATTTCGACGCGTTAACCTCGATACCCAATCGTCTCCTGTCGCTTGATCGCCTATCGCAAATGATTAAAGAGATGGAGCGCAGTGGCGAAAAAGCGGCCGTCGTATTTTTGGATGTTGACGATTTCAAAAAGGTTAACGACTCGCTTGGCCATGATGTAGGAGACAAAGTGCTCGTTGAGGCCGCAAACAGGCTGAGTTCGGTAGTGCGGGACTCGGACACGGTGGGGCGTTTGGGGGGGGATGAATTTATCGTGCTGTTGGGGGCGTTGGCTGAAAGTTTTGATGCAGTCGGCACGGTAGAAAAATTGCTGGGGGTTTTCAGGGAACCCTTTACGATTGACGGTAGAGAATTGATTCTGTCCACCAGCATTGGGGTTGCGGTGTTTCCGGATAATGGTGAAAGCGCCACCGACTTATTGCGCAATGCCGACGCGGCGATGTATCAATCAAAAGAAGCGGGACGCAACACCTATTCGTTTTTCACCAAGCAAATGAACGCCATGATTTTGCGGCGTTTGGAAATTGAAGAGCAGTTATACGGTGCTTTGGAGCGTGGCGAGTTTGAGGTTTGCTACCAGCCTAAGATCAATCTCCGCAGCGGGCGAATCATGGGTGCTGAAGCCCTGCTGCGGTGGCACAGCTCGGTGATGGGAAGCGTTGCGCCGGACGAGTTTATACCGATTGCGGAGCACACCGGGCTGATCGTTCCCATCGGGAAATTTGTACTGGCCCAGGCATTGGCGTGTTTGAAGGAGTGGGGGCGTGCCAGTGGGCAGGAATATACGATGGCGGTCAATCTTTCTCCACGGCAGTTCAGGGACCAGGATTTTATCGATTATGTGAAACAGTCACTCAGAACATCCGGAGTGGCGCCCGAGCGGCTGGAGTTTGAAATTACCGAAGGCGTGCTGCTGATCGGACAAGCGTGTGTCGATGACATTTTGACGGGGCTGCACACCCTCGGTATCAAACTGTCAATGGATGACTTCGGAACCGGATATTCGTCATTGAGTTATTTGCGGCGGTACGATTTCGATCTCCTCAAAATTGACCGGAGCTTTGTGGGTGGCATCACCACCAACAAGGAAGATCGCGACCTTGTTACGGCAACGATCGCTATGGCCCACAGCCTGAATCTGGAAGTGGTTGCGGAAGGGGTGGAAACAGCCGATCAGCTTAACGTGTTGTGCAAGCTGGGGTGTGACGTGGCGCAGGGCTACCATTTCAGCAAGCCGATCCCGGCGCGTGAGTTGATGCATTACCGATTGACCGACAGTTGTATGGTCGGAGGCTAATGAAAGGCCGGCCTTGTTGTTTGGTTAAGATGCTGAATCGTGGTATTTTTGTTCCACTTCTGGATTGCCTGCTGCAGCGATCGTTCAAGTTCCTATCAGACGACCCTCGTTTATGTCAGATATACAAGCCAATGACGAATACTGGATGGCCCGCGCCCTGTCACTGGCTGCCCATGCCGCTGCGAAAGATGAGGTGCCGGTGGGGGCAGTTGTCGTTCGGGATGGTCGCGAGTTAGGCGTAGGCTATAATGCGCCTATTACCGGGTGTGATCCGACGGCCCATGCGGAAGTCCGCGCTTTACGTGACGCGGCCGCGCGGGCCGGGAACTACAGGCTGAGCGGGGCAACGCTTTACGTAACTCTGGAGCCCTGTACCATGTGTGTAGGCGCTATTGTGCACAGCCGTGTTAGCCGCATTGTTTATGGCGCCAAAGAACCTAAGGCAGGCGCAGTCGAATCGGCACGTCGCACGCTGGACGAGCCGTTCCTTAACTGGCAGGTCGAAACCCTTGGAGGGGTTCTGGCGGAGGACTGCGGGCAAATGATCAGTGACTTTTTCAGCCGCCGGCGGGACGAAATCCGCCGGAAGCGTAACCAATATTCAGGGAAGGAGTAATCCCACGTGAAAGTTCTTGTGACCGGCGGTGCCGGCTATATCGGTAGTCACGTCGTTCGTCAGTTGGCCGAAGCGGGTCATGACATCGTGGTGTTTGATAACCTGTCTACGGGCTACCGGTGGGCGGTGACGGCCGGTGAGTTAGTGGTAGGAGATCTTTGCGATGAAGACGCGATTGAAGCGGTGTTCGCTGCTCACGATTTTGAGGCCGTTTTGCACTTTGCAGCGAACATTGTGGTGCCTGAATCGGTCAGCAATCCCCTGAAGTACTACAGCAACAATACGCGGAACACCCTGAATCTACTCAAGGCCATTGAGCGCCATAAAACACCCTATATGGTGTTTTCATCGACCGCGGCCGTTTACGGAATGCCGGAACAGACGGTGCTAACGGAAGATTTGCCATTGGCACCGATCAATCCCTATGGCGCATCGAAAATGATGAGCGAGAGGATGATCATGGATTTGGCCGCCGCTTCCAGCCTTAATTACGTGGTTTTGCGCTACTTCAACGTTGCGGGCGCCAATCCGGATGGTCTGCTTGGGCAGGCAACGCCGGAAGCGACGCACCTCATTAAAGTGGCTTGTGAGTGTGTGACCGGGCAGCGTGAAGGCATGAGTGTCTTCGGCACCGACTACGAAACCCGCGATGGCACCTGTGTGCGTGACTACATTCACGTAGAGGACCTGGCCAAGGCCCACGTGATGGCGCTGAGTTACATGGCAGAAGGTGGTGAGTCTCAGGTACTTAACTGTGGCTATGGCAGCGGCTTCACCGTCAGCGAAGTGATCGATGTGGTGAAAGAAGAGTCCGGTGTCGATTTCCCGGTTGAGAAAACCGGCCGTAGAGCCGGCGACCCCGCTGCGTTGATGGCAGATAATGCCAGAATCAAGCAAGTATTAGGTTGGCAGCCCGATTTCGATGATCTCAATACGATCGTTCGCACGGCGTTAGCGTGGGAAAAGATCTGGCTTCAGAAAAAAGCGGCGAAATAACGCTTTAACCTATTGTTTTCGGGAAAGACTTCATGAAGATTACGATTTTTGGAACAGGCTATGTTGGTCTCGTAACAGGCGCCTGTCTGGCGGATGTCGGGCACGACGTGCTGTGCATGGACGTTGATGAAGGCAAGATCAATAAGCTTAAAAACGGGCAAATCCCGATTTATGAGCCCGGCCTCGAGTCGATTGTAAAGCATACGTTTGAAGCCGGTCGGTTATCCTTTACCACCGATGTAGAAGAGGCGGTCAAGCACGGCACGTTGCAGTTCATCGCGGTCGGTACCCCGCCGGATGAAGACGGCTCCGCGGACCTGCAGTACGTACTGGCAGTGGCCAAATCGATCGGCCAATACATGGATGAATACAAAGTTGTGGTTGATAAGTCCACGGTACCCGTAGGCACCGGCGACAAGGTGAAGGGTGCGGTTCGTGCGCAACTGGACAAGCGCGGGCTTGAACTGGCGTTTGATGTGGTCTCCAATCCCGAGTTTCTGAAAGAAGGCGCGGCCATTAACGACTTTATGAAGCCGGACCGCATCGTGATTGGCACCGACAGCGAGCAAGCGGCGGATTTGCTGCGTGAAGTGTATTACCCGTTTAACCGGAACCGTGATCGCATGATCTTTATGGATATCCGGTCCGCAGAGTTGACCAAATATGCCGCTAACTCCATGTTGGCCACCAAAATCAGTTTCATGAACGAGATGTCGAATCTGGCAGAGCGTTTGGGCGCGGATATTGAAGCCGTGCGTCGCGGGATCGGTTCTGATCCACGCATCGGTTACCACTTCATTTACCCCGGCTGTGGCTATGGCGGCTCCTGTTTTCCGAAGGATGTTCAGGCATTGGCTCGCACCGCCCGAGATTGCGATTACGAATCCAAGCTGCTGAACGCGGTCGAAGCCGTGAATTACGCCCAGAAGCATGTACTGTTCGACAAGATCAGTCACTATTTTCAAGGCGCTTTGGAAGGCAAGGTGGTGGCCCTGTGGGGCTTGGCGTTCAAGCCGAACACCGATGACATGCGTGAGGCATCTTCCAGAACCTTGATGGAAAGTTTATGGAAGGCGGGTGCGAAGGTTCAGGCTTTTGACCCGGAAGCGATGAATGAAACCCAGCGCATTTATGGTGATCATGATGGCCTCACTTTGTGTGGCACGAAAGAGCAGGCGCTGAAGGGGGCGGATGTGCTGGTGATCTGCACCGAATGGAAAGAGTTCCGCTCACCGGACTTTGATGTCATCGCGGGCGCGCTGAAAGAGCCTGCGGTGTTTGACGGCCGTAACCTGTACGAGCCAGAAATGCTGGAGCGCTATGGTTTGACGTATTACGCCATCGGGCGCGGCCAAAACCAGTTTCATTCGGCGGACTGATCAAGGGGCATCTATGTTTGAACTCCACGAACGACTGGCCGCCGACACCCATAGTTTAGGCCAGTCGGGGCTCTGCGAAGTGCGGCTAATGAACGACTGCACCTGGCCGTGGATTATTCTGGTGCCGGCGGTTTCCGGCATTCGGGAAATTTATCAGTTGACGGCTGATCAACAAATGCAGTTGCTAAAAGAGTCGTCGGCATTGAGCAAAGGGATGATGGAGCTCTTTGAGGGCGACAAGATGAACGTCGCGGCATTGGGTAATATGGTGTCGCAACTGCATCTTCACCATATTGTCCGGTTTCAGGACGATCCGGCTTGGCCGGGACCGGTCTGGGGTACGCAGGCGCCTGTGCCATACAGTGATGAAGAGCTAGAGCGTGTCACTGAAAAGCTCAGGCCCCTACTCGAATCGCTGGCTTTACCCAGTTTCTGATTATTCCCGACCCTGTTGCCATTGAGCCAGGGTTTGGGAGCCTACCAATATCATCCTCAGTTCGATTTTCAGTTTCGCCTTGAGCTCTTCCCGCTCTTTGGGTGTGGCATCCAGGGCTTCTGCCCCTTGGTTGAATACCAGTGTGACCATGGCTTCGGCTACAATCCGGGCGTCTGAAATGGGCTTGTTTTGTTCTTCAGCGAAACGGCGCAGGTCGGCGGCTAACTCCGTTACGAAATGCTCGATCTCAGCTTTCACGGCGGTCCGGAACGGCTTGGACACACCGGTTCGTTCGCGCAGCATCAAACGAAACAAATTGGCGTTGTTGCCAAGATACTCCATAAAGGTATCCACCGAGGTCGAGATGGCACTCCCGTCCCGAACAATCCGCTTCCGCGCTTGGCGCATGAGTTGCCGAAGCGCAACGCCGCCTTCATCGACGAGAGCCAGGCCCAGCTCGTCCAGTTCAGAAAAGTGGCGGTAAAATGAGGTGGGGGCAATGCCGGCTTCACGGGCCACTTCGCGCAAACTCAAACTGCCGAATCCCCGGTCTGCACTCAGTTGGGCCAGGGCGGCGTCCATCAGTGCCCGTCGGGTTTTAAGTTTTTGCTCTGCTCTGGTGGCCAAAACGGCTGCTCCAATTGCGGCTAAAGACCGCCATTCTAGCCGCCTGTCTGCATAGAGTCACCAGAGTGTCTTAAATGCGTTCTTGTACGCCTGATTTTCGGCGTCATTGTGTTTATAATGGGCGGCTTTTCCAGTAAGGTCGCAAAAATTTCCAGCGACCAAGATTTGTTGCAAGCAAGCAGGTGGAGATGGCTTTCCGAAACACGCTGTGAATACGTCCGTGTACGCTCGGCTCCGCCATCCATGGCTACGCACGGTTTCGGAAAGCCATCTCCACCTGCTTGCCCAGACTTAACGATTTAACGCACACATTCAGAAACTACGGGAACCGGTATGCGCAGTCATTATTGCGGTGGGATCAACGAATCTCACATTGATCAGGACGTTACACTCTGTGGATGGGTACATCGCCGCCGTGACCACGGTGGGGTTATATTCCTGGATCTGCGGGACCGGGATGGCATTTCTCAGGTCGTTGTTGACCCGGATACCGAAGAAAGCTTTGCTCTGGCCGAAAAAGTTCGCAGCGAATACGTTGTTAAAGTAACCGGTCGCGTGCGTCGCCGTCCCGCCGGTACTGAAAACGACAACATGCCCACTGGTCAGGTAGAGCTGCTGGGTAAAGAGCTGGTTATCCTGAATGCCGCAGCCACGCCTCCGTTCCCGCTGGATGAGCACGTAGACGTCGGTGAAGACGTGCGTTTGCGCTATCGCTTTGTTGACCTGCGTCGTCCGGAAATGATCAACCGCTTGCGTTTCCGTTCCCGGGTAACCAGCTATATCCGTAACTTCCTGGACAGTCGCGGTTTTATGGATGTGGAAACGCCCATCTTGACCCGTGCCACCCCGGAAGGTGCCCGTGACTACCTGGTGCCGAGCCGTACCCACGACGGTTCTTTCTTCGCATTGCCGCAGTCGCCGCAGCTGTTCAAGCAAATGCTGATGGTGTCGGGTGTTGATCGTTACTACCAGATCGCCAAGTGCTTCCGTGACGAAGACCTTCGTGCAGATCGTCAGCCAGAGTTTACTCAGGTGGATATCGAGGCGTCTTTCGTAGATGAAGAAAACCTGATGAACCTGAACGAAGACATGATCCGCACGCTGTTCAAAGACGTGCTGGATGTTGAGCTTCCTGAGTTTCCGCGCATGCCATACGCTGAAGCGATGCAGCGCTACGGCAGCGATAAGCCGGATCTGCGTATCCCGCTAGAACTGCAGGATGTGAACGATCTGGTTGAGAGCGTTGACTTCAAAGTTTTCGCCGGCCCCGCAAAAGATCCAAAAGGCCGTGTTGCTGCGCTGCGTGTACCGAAAGGTGGCGAGCTGAGTCGTAAACAGATTGACGAGTACACCAAGTTCGTCGGTATCTACGGTGCTAAAGGTCTGGCTTACATCAAGGTCAACGAACTGGCCAAGGGCGTCGAGGGCTTGCAGTCTCCGATCGTTAAGTTCCTGGGTGATGACGTTGCCATGGCGATCATGGAACGTGTCGGTGCAGAAGACGGCGACATCGTGTTCTTCGGTGCAGACAAGACCACGGTTGTAAACGAAGCCTTGGGCGCGCTGCGCATCAAAGTTGGCCACGACCTGAACATGCTGACCTGCGAATGGGCACCGATGTGGGTGGTTGATTTCCCGATGTTCGAGGAAACCTCAGATGGCGGCCTGACTGCAATTCACCATCCGTTCACAGCACCTTCCTGCACCCCGGAAGAGCTGGCGGCTGACCCGGCGAATGCTCTTTCCCGTGCCTACGACATGGTGTTGAACGGCACTGAGCTGGGCGGTGGTTCCATCCGTATCCACGATGGCGCGATGCAGGACACGGTCTTCCGCATTCTGGGTATCGGCGAAGAAGAAGCCCGAGCGAAGTTTGGCTTCCTGCTGGACGCATTGAAGTTCGGTTGCCCGCCGCACGGCGGTCTGGCCTTTGGTCTGGATCGACTGGTGATGTTGATGACCGGCTCTGCGTCTATCCGTGACGTAATCGCGTTCCCGAAAACCCAGAGCGCCACTTGCTTGATGACTCAGGCGCCAGGGGAAGTAGACGAGAAGCAGCTGAAAGAGTTGCACATCCGCTTGCGACGGTCAGCCAAAGCCGCTGATGGCGGTAAAGCTGAAGACAAAGCGTAAGTGGAAACGACGAGAGGCGGCTTCGGCCGCCTCTTTGTTTTGGTGATCCTTGCAGGCTTGAAGGTACGCGGATGCCAATCATTCTGGGGGTAGACCCCGGTTCCAGAATTACCGGTTACGGCATCATCCGCGTGGAAGGTCGCCAAACCGAGTACCTCGACAGTGGCTGTATTCGGGTCGGGCAGAAGCCTATGGCCGAGCGTTTGCAGACCATTTTTCAGAGTCTTGCGTTGTTGATAGGTGAGTATCGCCCGGAAGAATTTGCCATCGAGCAAGTATTTATGGCACGTAATCCGGACTCTGCACTGAAGTTAGGGCAAGCCAGAGGAGCGGCAATTGTCAGCGCGGCCAACAGTGGGCTGGCGGTTCATGAGTATTCGGCAAGGCAGGTGAAACAAGCTGTTGTGGGCACCGGAAGTGCCGATAAATCGCAGGTGCAGCATATGGTTCAGGCGTTGCTGGGATTGTCTCGAAAACCTCAGGAAGATGCGGCTGATGCACTAGCCATAGCGCTGTGTCATGCCCATATGAACCAAAGTACATTAAAGCTTGCTGGTGTTGGCGGCAAAGTTCGAGGCGGCCGCGCCCGCCGGCAATAAACAAAGATTGATGAAAGCCAGAGGAGACGGGCTTTGATAGGTCGTATTCGAGGTTTGCTGGTTGAGAAGACGCCGGGCCAGGCGCTGGTGGAATGCGCCGGGCTGGGCTATGAAGTCGATATTCCTTACACCACGTTCTTTCACCTGCCGGAAACCGGCCAAGAGGTGACGCTCCATACCCATTTTGCTGTCCGTGAAGACGCACAAAGCCTGTTCGGGTTTGCTTCTTTGCTTGATCGTAATCTGTTTCGGTTATTGATTAAGGTGAACGGCGTTGGGCCGAAAATGGCCATTGGTATTTTGTCAGGGCTGGATGCGCAGCAGTTTATTCAGTGTGTGGAAGCAAGGGATGTCAATTCGCTGGTGAAGTTACCCGGCGTTGGCAAGAAAACCGCTGAGCGTTTGTTGATCGATATGGCTGACCGCATTAAACAGCTGGAAGGTCAGTTTGTACCCTCAGCGCCCGAACAATTGGCAGCCGGGGCGGCCGGTGGCGCATCCGCAGCGGGGTCTGACCCTAGAGAGGAAGCCGAAGCTGCATTGATTGCGCTAGGTTACAAACCCCAGGAGGCCGCAAAAGCCATCAGCAAAGTGGCAGAGCCGGACATGAACAGCGAACAGTTGATCAGGCTTGCACTGAGAAACATGATTCCAGCCGGGTAAGCCCGGCTTTTTTGTGTCGTATGATGACACTAATGTGTATAGAGCTTAACGTGACTCAGCCCGTGCCCTTTGTACAATTAGGGCACATATAGCCAAGGGCGACCAGCAGGCACGTTGTTTATTCCCAGTAAGCGGATAATGCCATGATTGAATCGGACCGACTGATAACGGCCAAAGCCGGAGAATACGAAGAGGTGCATGATCGCGCCATCCGCCCGACGCTGTTGTCTGAGTATGTTGGTCAGCCGACGGTGCGCGAGCAAATGGAGATCTTTATCTCTGCTGCGCGGGCCCGTCAGGAAGCTTTGGATCACACCTTGATTTTCGGCCCGCCGGGCCTTGGTAAGACCACATTGGCAAATATCATTGCCAATGAGATGGGTGTTGCCATCAAAACCACTTCGGGGCCCGTGCTCGAAAAAGCGGGCGATTTGGCGGCAATGCTGACCAACCTTGAAGAAGGCGACGTTCTCTTCATCGATGAAATCCATCGTCTTAGTGCGGCAGTTGAAGAGGTGTTGTATCCAGCAATGGAAGACTACCAGCTGGATATCATGATTGGTGAAGGTCCGGCCGCGCGTTCGATCAAGCTCGATTTGCCTCCGTTCACCTTGGTGGGAGCGACCACGCGTGCAGGCCTGCTGACGTCACCGCTGCGGGATCGCTTTGGCATTGTTCAGCGCCTTGAGTTCTACAACACAGCCGACTTGACTCATATTATTGCCCGTTCGGCCCGGCTGTCTTCGGTCTCGCTGGATGAAGGCGGGGCGTTTGAGATTGCGCGCCGCTCTCGAGGGACACCACGGATCGCGAACCGGTTGTTGCGCCGGGTACGTGACTTTGCCGAAGTGCGGTCGGATGGTCGGATTACCGCAGACATAGCGGATCAAGCTCTGAACATGCTGAAGGTGGATAGTCAGGGCTTTGATCACATGGATCGCCGGTTGCTTCTGGCAATGATTGAGAAATTTGATGGTGGCCCGGTTGGCGTGGAAAGTCTGGCTGCAGCGATCAGTGAAGAGCGGGGCACCATCGAAGACATGCTGGAGCCGTTTTTGATACAGCAAGGGTACATGGTACGGACACAAAGAGGCCGTATGGTCACATCGAGTGCGTATCAGCATTTCGGAGTGGTGCCGCCGAAGCCCGGAAAGGGGAATGGCGAGTTTGAGTGATATGACTGCAGCACCTGTTTTCGAATTGCCGATCCGGGTCTACATAGAAGATACCGATGCCGGCGGCATTGTCTTTCATGCCAAGTACCTCCATTACATGGAGCGTGCACGCACGGAGTGGGTTCGCAGTCAGGGTGTGGAGTTGCGGGCAGGGCTCGAGCAAAACGTGAGTTATGTGGTGCAGAAAATGTCATTGCACTACGCAGCGCCGGCCCGGCTGGACGATCAACTGTTGGTAACCGCCGAACCGATTGCTTCATCCCGGGTATGGATGACGTTTCGGCAGCAGGTTTTGAAGGCCGATAGCCGTGCCCTGTTGTGCGAGGCCGAGGTGAGGGTGGCGTGTGTGGCCCTGGATACCGGCAAGCCACGGCGTTTGCCAGAAAATATGAGTTTGATTCTTAAGAATGTGCTTTAATCAGCTGAAAACATAGAAACTTTTTGGGAGTATACAGTGGGATCCGAACTATCAGTCTGGCATCTGATTGCGAACGCAGGGCTTCTGGTGCAGCTCGTCATGCTGTTACTGGTGCTGGCTTCTGTGGTGTCTTGGGCGCTTATCTTTCAGAGGGTGAAGGTCTACCGCCAAGCGAAACAAGCTCAGTTGGCGTTTGAAGAGCGCTTTTGGTCTGGTATGGATCTCGGCCAGTTGTACAAAGATGTGAATGCCAACCCGACGCCGAATTCGGGCATGGAATCGCTCTTCCGGGCGGGCTTCAAAGAGTTTTCCAGGCTTCGTCAGCAAAGCCGCGATGCCGATGCCGTCATGGAAGGCACCCAGCGTGCTATGCGTGTTGCCTTCTCTCGTGAGCATGAGCGTTTGGATTTGCATCTGCCGTTTCTGGCCACGGTTGGTTCCACCAGTCCCTACGTGGGCTTGTTCGGCACCGTATGGGGCATCATGAACTCTTTCCGTGGGCTGGCTCAAGTTCAGCAGGCCACACTGGCAACCGTTGCTCCGGGCATCTCGGAAGCATTGATTGCGACGGCGATGGGCTTGTTCGCGGCAATCCCTGCGGTTATCGCCTACAACCGTTTCTCGACCATGTCTGATGCGTTGCTGAAGAACTATGAAACGTTCGCAGACGAATTTTCCAGCATTCTTCATCGGCGGGTCCACAACTCCGAAAAGGCCGGCTCGTAATGGTTGTTGACGGTATGGGGAGGGTAGACCGATGAAAGGCATGGGAATGATGTCTCGTGAACCGCGCAAGTCGATGTCGGAAATTAACGTAGTGCCCTACATTGACGTCATGTTGGTTCTGCTTGTGATCTTCATGGTAACCGCGCCCATGCTCACGCAAGGTGTGAAGGTGGATTTGCCGGAAACAACGTCTGATCCGATCACTCAGGACAAAGACGTGGAGACCATTACCGTTTCTGTTGACAGCAATGGCGCTTATTACCTGGAAGTGGGTGACGATAGCAGCGAGCCCATGTCGCTGGAAAACGTGCGGGCACAAGTTGCGAAAATCTTGTCTCAGCGTGCCAACAGCGAGGTGTTGGTTCGTGGCGATGAATTTGTCGATTATGGCGTTGTCGTGCGTTTGATGGCAGAGCTTCAGGCTGCGGGTGCCTCTGGTATCGGCCTGATAACCGATGCACCTCAAAATCAGCCTTAATCGGATGGCAGGATTGTTGTGAAGGGTCACGAACGGGAAACTGTAAATAAAGACAGCACCTCACTGAAATCGCCTGTGGCGATGTCTCTTGGGTTGCACCTGTTGATTGTTGTGGTTGCGTTGGCCGGTTGGTCGTGGTCCAGCCCTGTGCAGGAGCCGGAGCCGCGCAGTATCTCGGCTAGATTGATCAGCCCGGAACCGAAGCCGAGCCCGGTGGTGGATGAAGAAGATCAGCGGGACGAGGCTCAGAAGCGCGAACAGGCCGCAGAGCAACAGCGCAAGAAAGCTGAGGCGGAACGCAAGAAAGCTCAGCAAGAGGCAGAAAGGAAGGCGGCCGAAAAAGCGGCTGAGGAAAAGGCACGAAAAATAGAACAGCAGCGCAAACAGCAAGAAGCCAAGGCTCGTGAAAAAGCTGAGCAACAGGCGCGCGCCAAAGAGGCTGCTCGAAAAAAAGCGGAAGCCGAGGCCAAAGAGCGTGAACGCCAGAAGGCCGAGCAGGAACGAAAGCGCAAAGAAGAAGCGAAGCGGAAAGCTGAAGAAGAGAAAAAACGGCAGGAAGAACAACGCCGAAAGGAAGAGGCGGAGCGAAAGCGAAAAGAGGAACAGGCTCGTAAAGAGGCTGAGCGAAAACGCAAGGAAGCCGAGCGCAGGCTGAGAGAGCAGCAGCTTAATGCGCTGGCAGAAGAAGCGGAGAAAGCCCGGGAAAGCGAAGCGCGTCGTCAGCGTGAAGCGGCGGCCGCTCGAGCCCGTGAAGCACAAATGCTGACCGACAGTGAGAAGTACCAGGCGCTGATTCGTGATCGGTTGGCTCAGGCTTGGTACCCGCCGGCCTCGGCGACTGAAAATATGGTGGCGCGCCTGCAGATTACATTGTTGCCGACGGGCGAGTTGCAAGGTGTCACGTTGGTCAGTAGCAGCGGAAATACAGCGTTTGATAACTCGGCGCTGAGCGCGGTGCGCTCTTTGAATCGATACCCGGTACCGGGCGACAGAGATACGTTTGAACGATATTTCCGACAGTTCACGATTGAATTCAACCCCAAACGGTTGCGGTGAGGTAAATGATGCTTAAGAACACACCTTCGAGGATCGAAACAGCGAAGCGAAACCTGACCGTTATCGGTTGGTTGGTGGTTATGTGCTTTGTTGCATCGAGTGCGCGAGCAGAATTGCTGATTCGCATCACCGAAGGCGCGAACTCGGCGATTCCTGTGGCCGTCGTCCCCTTTTCGGAAAGTGGTTCGATGCCAGCCGGGGACAAAGTCAGCAGCATTGTGCAGGCTGACTTGACCATGAGCGGTGAGTTCAAACCGCTGGATCCTTCGAAAATGTTGAGCCTGCCGTCCGAGCGTTCAGAAGTATATTTCCGAGACTGGCGCATGCTGGGGCAGCGCTATGTGTTGGTTGGTCAACTGACTAGCAATAATGGGAAAGTTGAGGCGCGTTACGAACTGTTTGATGTGAATCGGGAACAGCGGATCTTGGGCGAGACGGCGGCAGCGCCGGCCGGAAATGTACGTTCGTTGGCCCATCACATCAGTGATCGCGTGTATGAGGCGATTACCGGCGAGCCCGGTGCGTTTTCTACCAAGTTGGCCTACGTAACGCTATCTGGTACGGGTAAAAACAGCGTCTACCGCCTGCACGTGAGTGATATTGACGGCCAGCGTTCGAAAATTCGTCTGGAAAGTGCTGAGCCTATTTTGTCTCCAGCCTGGTCCCCCGATGGTAAAAAGCTGGCCTACGTGTCGTTCGAGACTGGCAAGCCGGTGATTTATATCCATGAGTTGGCGACCGGTAAGCGCACGAAAGCCGCCGATTTCCCGGGGTTGAATTCCGCTCCGGCTTGGTCACCGGATGGGCGTTCGCTGCTGATGACGCTCTCAAAAGACGGCAATGCCGAGGTATACGAAAAGAATCTGGCGAGTGGCAAGATCACTAAACTGACGAATCATTGGGCGATCGATACCGAAGCGGCCTGGGACCATACCGGAAACGGCGTGTTCTTTACCTCTGACCGATCAGGTGGCCCGCAGATTTATTACATGGAGCGCCCGGGTGCCGAAGCGCGGCGGATTACCTTTGGTAGCCGTTACAACGCGCGAGCGCGTCCGGACTCCAAAGGCGAATTCGTTTACTACGTGCATCAGCGGGACCGATCGTTCCACATTGCGCGTCGCAACCTGAAAACCGATGAGGAGTTTATTGTTACTCGTACAGGAACGGATGAATCTCCAAGTGTGTCGCCTAATGGCCGAATGCTGATCTATGCCACAGAACAAGGCGGCAAAGGGGTGCTCACCGTGGTTTCTGCTGATGGCGGGGCCGCATACAGCTTGCCTGCCTCAGAAGGAGAGGTCAGAGAGCCGGCTTGGGGGCCGATTACACGCTAACCCCATCAAAGCTAATCAAAGTCAATGTCATGAAAAGAAGGAAGGTAGTTATGAAAGTGTCTGCACAAAACAAAGCATTTGCGATGTTGTTGTCCTTTGGGCTGGTTGCGGGCTGTAGCTCGACCGGTGACACCATGGAAGACGGTGGATACGACTCCGGCTCAGACGTCGCCGCGATTGATCAGGAAGGCGGCTCCACAGTATACGGTGGTGAAGACGGTGAGGGCGTTTCTTCTTCCGTTCTGACTGATGAAGAGCGTGCCGAGGCCCGAGCAAAAGCCGAGCAGGAAGCGTTGCGTAACATCACCACCTTCTACTTCGATTTCGATACCTCCGAGATCAAGCAAGAAGCTCGTAACGCGCTGGTTACCCATGCCCGCTTCCTGTCCAGTAACCCGCGTCAGCAGGTTCGTCTTGAAGGTCACGCCGATGAGCGTGGCAGCAAGGAATACAACTTGGCGTTGGGTGAGCGTCGTGCAAAAGCCGTTGAGCGTTTCCTGGTAGTGAACGGCGCTTCACGTGGCCAGATTGAAACCGTAAGCTATGGTGAAGAGAAGCCGGTGGTTCGTGGCTCCAGCGAAAGTGCTTATGCCCAGAATCGCCGCGTTGAACTGATTTTCAAGTAATTAACGTTAATAAACGGACTGACCCATGAGACACACACTCATGGCGGCCGTGCTCATCCCGCTAGGCTTCGGCCTGGCGGGTGTTGTTTCTGCACAGTCGTCGACGCCTGCGTACCAGAATGCCGCCTCAGAAGCCCAGCGTAAGGCTGGCAATAGCCAGGCAACTGCGGAATTGTTTTACATGATTCAGCAGCTTCAGGGCGATGTGCGGCGGCTTCAGGGTAAAGTGGAAGAACAGCAGTATGAGATCCGTAAGCTGCAGCAGCAGGGAAGGGACCGCTACGTAGATCTCGACCAGCGGATACTTGATTTGTCGAAGGCTATGGAAGAGCAAGCCTCAACACCTGAGGCGACGACAAGCAGTGCGGCATCTTCTTCAGCCAAGCCAGCAGTGCGTAACTACCGTGCGCCGGATGCAGAAGAGCGGAAAACCTACAATCAGATTATTGATCTGATCCGAAACCAAAAGGCCTACGACGAGGCCATTACTCAACTGTACGAGTTCGTTGACGAGTACCCGGAAGGCGACCTGACGGTTAATGCCTATTATTGGCTAGGCGAAGTGTATCTGGCCAAGCCGCAGCTTGAACAAGCCAAGCAAGCCTTCACGATCGTTGCTACCCGCTACGATGATCATCGAAAAGCGGCGGATGCGGTCTACAAGTTAGGGGTTACGCTCGATAAACTGGGTGAAAAAGGCGAAGCAAAACGTCGTATGCAAATGGTGCTGGACCATTACCCCGACTCCAGTGCGGCAGAGCTGGCGCGAAAATTTCTTGGTGAAGCGTGAAATTGTTCGCATAACCACCAAGTTGATCGCTGTTTGGCCAGGATCTGAAAAAAATTAAAAAACCCTGAAAAAAGGGGTTGATCAGCAAAAAAATATCATTAATATACGCGTCTCCATTGGGTCGTTAGCTCAGTTGGTAGAGCAGTTGGCTTTTAACCAATTGGTCGATGGTTCGAATCCATCACGACCCACCAATTTCAGAACACCGGATTTGTCCGTTGTTCGTCGGGTGAAAAACCGGCAATACCAGTTATGGGTCGTTAGCTCAGTTGGTAGAGCAGTTGGCTTTTAACCAATTGGTCGATGGTTCGAATCCATCACGACCCACCAACATAGCAAAGCCGGAATAGGGGTTTTGCTCGAAAAAAGAGCCTTCGGGCTCTTTTTTTTTGCCTGCAGTTTTTGGGGAGATGTCGCCCTGTCCTCAATTCAAATGGGGAAGTGATATACTCGGCCTGTAACGTTCAACGCAGAGATCCATCAATGACACGAGCGCAAGACCGTATCCTTGTTCAGGAACACCTGGCTCATGCCGCTGAGCCTAAGCCTCTCAGCACTAGCGAGAAAGCCGAGCTTGAGGCCCGCATTAAACAGGTACTTTTAGACAAAGATGCTGTGCTGGTTGCTCATTACTACACCGACCCTGATATTCAGCGTCTGGCTGAAGAAACGGGTGGTTGTGTGGCTGACTCTTTGGAAATGGCGCGTTTCGGCAACCAGCATTCAGCCACCACTGTGGTCGTGGCCGGTGTTCGGTTTATGGGCGAAACAGCAAAGATTTTGAACCCTGAGAAACGCGTGCTGATGCCAACGCTTGAAGCGACCTGTTCGCTTGATGTTGGTTGCCCGGCAGACGAGTTTTCAGACTTCTGTGATCAGCACCCTGACCGAACCGTGGTGGTGTATGCCAACACCTCCGCGGCCGTGAAGGCGAGGGCAGACTGGGTAGTCACCTCAAGCTGTGCGCAGGCGATTGTTGAAGACCTGGATGCCAGGGGAGAAAAGATCCTCTGGGCACCAGACAAGCATTTGGGCCATTACGTGCAGAAAACAACGGGTGCTGATGTGCTCCTGTGGGACGGTTCCTGCATTGTGCACGAGGAATTCAAGTCGAGAGGGCTTGAAGATCTGAAAGCGCTGTATCCGGATGCGGCCGTTCTGGTGCACCCTGAGTCCCCCGATGCGGTCGTGGAAATGGCCGATGTGGTTGGCTCAACGTCCCAGTTGATCCATGCCGTGCAAAGTATGCCCAATGAAGAGTTTATTGTGGCCACTGACAACGGCATCTTCTACAAGATGCAGCAGTTAGCGCCTAATAAAACGCTGATCGAAGCCCCGACCGCCGGGAATGGCGCCACGTGCCGTAGCTGTGCACAGTGCCCCTGGATGGCGATGAACGGGCTGGAGAATCTGCTTCATGTGCTGGAAACCGGTGATCAGGAAGTTCATGTTGACCCGGCTCTTCGTGAAGACGCGCTGCGCCCGCTCAAGCGCATGCTCGATTTTACGGCCAACATGAATCTGAAAGCGGCAGGCAACGCCTCCTGATTGAGTCGCAGATCCGGGTCAGGATCTGTCGGCTTGCTGAATGCGGCTGGCGATTTCGCTCAGCCGCTCGCTAACCACCTGCCGCTCCGCAGAGCCGGCCGGTAACTTTTCCTGAGCTTGGCGCAACTGGCGTTGGGCAGAGCGGTAGTCTCCCCGTAAGGCATCGTATTCTGCTCGGGCTCGGTGAACGCCAACAATGTTTCTGGCCATACCTTCGGCCTCGGCCAGTCGCAGCCATATTTGATCACCCGAAGGGCGCTGTCGGGTCAGTTCTTTCAAATAGCTCGCGGCTGCTGATCCATTACCATCAGCAATTTCGAGTCCGGCTAAAGCCCATGTGATGGGGTAGTTTCGCGGGTTTCGCGAGAGCGCTGTTTGCAGAATTTGTCGAGCGTCGTCATAGCGTTTTTGCTCGGTATAGACTTCCGCCAGAGACACCTGGAACGTAATGCGTCCAGAATGTGTAGACAAAAGTTCCAACAGAATCTTTTCGGCTTTATCCAGCTGATTGTCTTCTTTATAAGCCACGGCAAGTCCATAGCGTATCGCATCGTTCTTTTGCGTATCGTCGCGGTTCAGGTACGACTCGAATATTTCGACCGCAGACGCGGGTGACGACGCGTAATGAACCTGTAAGCGGCTGCGCATCAGGTGGTATTCCTGACTATCCTGCACGGTTTTGCTCGGATACTGTTCGGCCCGATTTTGGGTGTCTGAGACACGGCTTTGGGTCAGGGGGTGGGTAGAGAGGTATTCGGGCATCCTGTTCCCTTGCAGGCGGTTCTGGCGCATCATGATCTCGAACATCTCAGGCATGCCTCTTGGGTCGAGGCCTGCGTTCGCCAGAATCTCCAGGCCCACCCGGTCGGCCTCCTGCTCATGCGCCCGGCTGTAGGACAACATGTTTTGAATGGCCATAGCCTGTGTGCCCGCTATGGCGGCAATTCCGATGTCAGACTGAGTGACCGCAGAGAGAACGATGCCTGCAATCATGCCGGCCAAAGTCAGAGGGGTGCTGGTTTCTTGCTGCTCCATTCTGCGGGCAAAATGGCGTTGGCTCAGGTGCGCCAATTCGTGGGCGAGTACCGAGGCGAACTGCTGCTCTGTAGCGGCGTTGAGAAACAGCCCGCCATTCACCCCGACGACGCCTCCCGGCACGGCGAACGCATTAAGTGCCGGACTGTCGATAAGCACGAGTTGCAAGTCTCGGTTATCCAAAGGGGCAGAAGGGACAAGCCGGTAAATTACGTTGTAGAGGTAGTCGTATACTAACGGGTCTTGTACCTGCGGCGCAGAACGCCGGATAGAGGTCATAACCTGCTCGCCAATGCTGGCTTCCTGTTGGCCGGCAATCAGTCCGCCTCCCCCAAACGAGGGCAGGGGCGAGGGTTCAGCCTTTAACGCAGGTGTTGCGAGAAAAGCTATGAGCAGGGCGGCCGCGCTGATGAGTGAAAGCGTGCGGCGGTTAGTACGAATGAGCCTCATTGACTTAGATGTTGCCTCAACATAAGTGTGTGGTTTTTTGCTCCGGCTGGCCCTGGGGTGCCTTGTGCTCGGGAGCCGGACAGCATTACCAAGTGTTTTGATGCAATAGAGTAACACTCTCGGCATAATGCCTGCCCATTGTTGAATGAATATTAATGGTGTTTCCCAAGATGGCTGACAGAATTCTGGATGCAAGTGGGCTGCGTTGTCCCATGCCGCTTCTGAAAACCAAGCTAGAGCTTAATGCAATGGCCTCCGGCGACCGCTTGGAAGTGATTGCTACGGATGCCGGGTCAGCACGGGATATCCCTGCCTATATCAAATTATCCGCACACGAGCTCCTTAGCTATAAGGAAGATAACGGTGAATACCGGTTCGTGATAGAGTGCGGCGGATAATCGTCGGAGCGTTTCATGATCAGAGTCTTGCGAGATCTCGCGAATAAATACTTTTCGGATGAAGAAGCGGTGGTGCTGTTTCTCATCTTGCTTGCGGGCACCGTTTTCATTGTTTGGTTCGGGGCCATGCTGGCGCCCGCAATTGCGTCCCTGATTGTTGCTTTTATTTTGCAGGGTCTGGTGCTTAAACTGCAACGATGGGGGGTGCCAGACTTCGTTGCGGTAATCAGCGTGTTCCTGATGTTTATGGGTGTGTTAGTCGGTTTTCTTTTCGGTTTGCTGCCATTGGTATGGTCTCAGGTCTCGAATCTGGCGAAAGAGGCGCCCAGGATTATCCGCGAGCTTCAGTCCTATTTAGAGGTGTTGCCCGATGACTACCCGCATTTGATCTCGGCCGAGGCGGTCAATGCGGTTTATCAGCAGGTGTCTACCGAAGTGGCCCATATAACCCAGTGGCTGGTGTCGTTTTCGCTTTCCAGCATACCGGATCTGGTCGCACTTCTAATCTATATGGTACTGGTGCCGATTCTCGTGTTTTTCTTTCTGAAAGACCGGGAGTTGTTGGTTAGCTCGTTCGCACGCCTGTTGCCTAAGCAGCGTCCGATGATGATTGGTATCTGGCACGAGGTGAACCGGCAGTGCGCCAATTATGTCCGAGGCAAAGCCGTCGAGATCCTGATCGTAGGCTCGGTAACCTATATTGCGTTCAAGGTATTAGGCATGCCTTATGCTGCCTTGCTGTCTTTGCTGGTGGGGTTGAGCGTGGTCATTCCATACATTGGCGCAGCTGTGGTCACCATTCCGGTTGCGGTGATCGGGCTCTTTGCGTTTGGTTGGGGCAGCCACTTCATCTGGGTAATGGTGGTGTACGGCATTATCCAGGCATTGGATGGTAACGTATTGGTACCGGTGTTGTTTTCGGAGGTTAATAACCTTCACCCGGTCGCCATTATCGTGGCCGTGCTGTTCTTTGGGGGTGTCTGGGGCTTGTGGGGCGTTTTCTTCGCCATACCCTTGGCGACAATGCTTAAAGCTGTGTTTGCAGCCTGGCCGGTGAAGAACGATGTTTCCTCACCGGCAGCGAAGGTTTAAAACCTAGAGAGCTTTGACAGCGTCTAGTACCTCGTCGGCGTGGCCTTTCACTTTAACGCCACGCCATTCCTGACGGAGGGCGCCTTCCTTGTCGATCAGGAAGGTGCTTCTCTCAATGCCCATATACTCTTTTCCGTAAAGTTTTTTGAGCTTAATGACATCAAAAAGCTTGCACAGATCTTCGTCTTTGTCTGAAATCAGGTGAAACGGAAATTCGTGTTTAGCCCGAAAGTTCTCGTGTACACGCAAGCTGTCGCGGGAAACGCCGAATATTTCGGTGTTCAGGGCCGTGAATTGCTCCATGCGATCGCGAAAATCCTGGCCTTCTGTGGTGCATCCGGGGGTGTTGTCTTTCGGATAAAAGTAGATAATAACGTTTTTACCCTTAAGGTCCGCCAGGGTAATTGATTGATCACCGGTGGCCTGGGCCTGAAAATCGGGTACAGGCTGATTCAATGCTACGGATGACATGACATCTCCTTTAATTCCCTTGTGTCAGTTCGAGCCCAACATTACCATATCGGTTTTATTCGGACGGAGTTTTTATGATTACGGGTAGCCTCGTCGCACTAGTTACGCCCATGCATCCCAATGGTGACATCCACTGGGAAGATTTGGACAAACTAGTGGACTTTCATATCGAAAATGGCACTCATGGCATTGTGGCTGTGGGCACCACCGGTGAGTCCGCCACTTTGGACCCGAAAGAGCATTGTCGGGTTATCGGCCATATCATAAAACGAGTGGATGGCAGGATTCCTGTAATCGCCGGTACGGGCGGTAACAGCACCCGTGAAGCGATTGACCTGACAACTGAGGCTCACAAGCTGGGTGCCGATGCCT